>JAXHTT010000011.1:0-49687 GCA_034190055.1 Pseudomonadota bacterium
CTGATACTATTTGTAAACCAATAATGCTGAGTGCAGTAATCAATTAGAAGGCGTACACAATTAATGGCTAGAAAGGAGTCTTTATGTCACAAGGCGATATTGTAGGTTTATTGGTAATGGCAACGTTAGCTGGCCTAGCCATGCCAGCGGGCGCTATCTTAGCAACGTACCAAGGTATTCAACCTAAGTGGCTGGAAAAAGAGTTACGTCACGGGATTTTGGCGTTAGGAGCTGGGGCGCTTATTTCGGCGGTGGGTCTTGTGCTTGTGCCAGAGGGCATAAAAGACGTATCGGTATTGGCGGCCATAATGTGCTTTGTTGGCGGCGCCTTAGCGTTTATGGCCCTTGATATTTATCTAGCGAAAAAGAAAACCGCTGGCAGCCAGTTAGCCGCTATGCTCAGTGACTTTGTGCCAGAGTCTATCGCCCTTGGTACCACGGCAGCTTTAGGCGGAGGTACCATGTTATTAGGCCTATTGATTGCGGTTCAAAATCTACCTGAAGGGTTTAATGCCTACAGAGAGATGTTGCCCAAAAACAAACAGCGCAGCAATAAACTCATTGTCGTCTTTGTTCTGATGGCGTTACTGGGGCCGTTATTCAGTTTGCTAGGCTTTTACTACTTAGCCCAGTTTCCAGTGGTCATGAGTGGGATTATGCTGTTTGCAGCAGGCGGCATTCTTTATTCAGTGTTCCAGGATATAGCACCGCAAATTCGTATGGAAAACCATTGGTTACCACCTCTAGGCGGTATTCTTGGCTTCCTAGTAGGCCTTGTAGGTTTCATGCTTGAAGGCTAGCTTGCTAAACATGCGCTTAGCCTAAACGTGTGTTTTCATATTGAGCCGACGCAGAGAATGCTCTGTACTGAAATGGCCTGTCAGAGCGTCGAAAACGTTTGTGTATCAAAAAGTGAGTAGTCTGCGTTATAAATACTACCCAAGTTCCACCCACAAAAAAGGCGTGTTGGTCATAACACGCCTTCTCATACCATTTATTGGTAATTAGCTCGTACGCTCAATTGAAATATGTGCCAGCGCAATGAGCGCTTCTTTGTATTCAGAATCTTCGACAGCGTTTAGACTATCAATGGCCATTTGCACTTCTTTTTGGGCACATTCTCGTGTGTAGTCCAAAGCGCCGGTTTCTTCCATAATGCTTTGAATACGGGTTAAATGTGGTAGGCCGTTACTTTGCTCAATGGCTTCTTGAATGAGTGCTTTATCGTCATCATTCTTTGCGTGCCACATAGCGTACAGTAATGGCAGGGTAGGTTTACCCTCTGCTAAGTCATCACCGGCATTTTTACCCATTTCTTCGCTGTCAGCCATGTAGTCCAGAATATCATCAGCTAGCTGAAAGGCAGTACCTAAGTGCTTGCCGTATTCTTGCATGGCGTGTTCAATGTGCTCATTTTGGTCGGTTAGCACGGCAGCTAACTGTGTCGCAGCTTCAAACAAACGGGCCGTTTTACCGTAGATAACATCAAAGTAGCGGGCTTCTGTAGTGCTGGCATCGTTACAATTCATCAACTGCAACACTTCGCCTTCTGCAATTTGATTTGTGGCTTCCGACAGTATTTCCATAACGCGCATGCGCTTTAGGCTTACCATCATTTGGAAAGAGCGAGTATAAAGAAAGTCGCCTACCAATACCGACGCCTGATTACCAAAGATAGCATTTGCAGTCTCCCGACCTCTGCGCATGGTCGACTCGTCAACCACATCGTCGTGTAGCAGGGTAGCGGTATGAATAAATTCTACAATGGCTGCAAGGGTGTGATGGTCGTTATTACCTATACCCATTGCCCGCGCACTTAACACGGTAAGTAGGGGGCGTAAGCGTTTGCCGCCACTGTTTACAATATAAAAGCCAAGCTGATTAATAAGGGCAACATCAGAATCGACTTGTTGTTGAATCAGCTGGTTAACCGCCTGCATATCATCATTAGACAGGGCGCGGATTTGATCTATATCCATAGGCATGGCAATAAATACTTACTCTTACGTCTTGGGCAATGGTTGCTGGCGATTGTACCTTAATCATCTGTACTATCCACCAAATTGTCTTAAAAAATGACGGCTTAACGTATTTACGTGTAATTTCTTAATTACGCTTAAACTCGTTTTAGAAATTGCACAAAAGCATTTTTCATCAGAGATTCTCAACTCTTATAAATATTGTATTCTCAATAGTGATTAATTTGCGTTATTCGCTTAACTGAGCTTTGCCCATTAATACTTCCGTATGCAATTAATTGTAATTATAGGCACTCTTAATTGTTTTTCCTTTCAAAGGGCGATTTTTTAACATTTTATATCTGAATAGTAATACGCTCCACTGGTGACTAGACCAAGCAATTAAGCGAGCTATTTAGCCGAGCAATTAAACCAGATGATCGTTTACATAAATTCATGGATCCTGTATCAAGCAAAAGGGGAGCGTAACGATCTAAACTTGCGATCCAATAGGCAATCGGAAAGTAAAACTACAAAAAGTAGCACTATGACTAGATAGAAAGTAGGGGCACAATTCATCTCATAAAAAACGATCTTTTATCTTTTAACGGATGGTGCCGATCTATTCGGGATCTCATTTAGCCGATCGCAAATAGCCGCTATTGGATCGCTAATTTTTTCCTAGATCGCTTATTGCTTCTTTGACCGCTAATGGCTTAATCAGATCGCCAGTTGCTTTCGCGGATCGCTAGCGGCGCAAGTTCAACCGCCAGCGGCCATAATCAATTCGCTGTAGTTATGCCCGCACTTTTCACCAATACTTTGTAGAAATAGCCTAGGTTCTTATAGTTAGCGATCCTACTTTTCTGCTGATTTCTCGAAATTATTTTTGAAATTTTAATAGTTTCATAGCATTTGAAGCTGCATCAAATAAGCAATTGAGGCATAATTCTCCCCATGTTGGAAAAATAATCATTTTTTCTGCGAATCGGGCTTGTGATTTACGGATGTTTCACGTACAATTCGCGCCCTGTTTTTTGAATTGAAGCGTCAGTGGACGCAGAGCGGAGTTAACTATGTACGCGGTTTTCCAAAGTGGCGGTAAACAACACCGTGTGGCCGAAGGCCAAACCGTTCGTCTTGAAAAAATCGAAGTAGCCCCAGGCGAAACGGTTGAATTTGACAAAGTTTTAATGGTAAGCAACGGTGACGACGTAAAAATCGGCACACCAATCGTTGCTGGTGGTAAGGTGACTGCTGAGGTTGTTACACACGGTCGTGGCGATAAAGTAAAAATCGTTAAGTTCCGTCGTCGTAAGCACTCTCGTAAGCAAGCGGGTCACCGTCAGTGGTTCACAGAAGTGAAAATCACTGGTATCAACGCATAATAGGAGCACGAACACATGGCACACAAAAAAGCTGGTGGTAGTACCAAAAACGGTCGTGATTCAGAGAGTAAACGCCTAGGTGTTAAGCGCTTTGGTGGTGAATCTGTTCTTGCTGGTAACATCATTGTTCGTCAACGTGGCACTCGCTTCCACGCTGGTGACAACATGGGTATCGGTAAAGACCACACGTTGTTTGCACTAAAAGACGGTAAAGTTCAGTTCGACGTTAAAGGACCGAAGAACCGTAAATTTGTAAGCATCGTAGCTGAGTAAGCGCGAAAGCTTCTCGCCGAACAGGCTTAGAAAAACCCCGCGCAAGCGGGGTTTTTTGTTTTGTGAAACCTTTCTTTTTTTACTGTTCTTATTTATAGCGTGTAAATTCTAGAACGAATTTACGCTAGGCAAGGTTTTACTTCTCGTTTTTTAGGATGCTGAGCAGACACAAAAGCGCCAATGGCTAATTTGGTGTAAACTTAGTATTCGCATTAAAAAGTTAACAACCCACGGCATTAAAGCCCGGAGTGATAAATGAAATTTGTAGATGAAGCTGAAATTCGCGTTGAAGCCGGTGACGGCGGCAACGGTACAATTGGCTTTAGAAGGGAAAAATACGTACCTAAAGGTGGCCCAGACGGTGGCGACGGTGGTGACGGCGGCAGTGTATTTTTACAGGCCGATGAAAACCTAAATACATTGATCGATTATCGCTTTGAGCGCTTTCACCGTGCTGAGCGTGGCCAAAATGGTCAAGGCGGCAACTGTATCGGTAAGAAAGGTAAAGACCTCACCGTAATGGTGCCAGTGGGTACACGTGCTACCGATAGCGATACCGGTGAAGTATTGGGTGACTTAACCCGTCATGGCCAAAAGCTTAAAGTGGCACAAGGCGGTTTTCACGGTTTAGGTAATGCCCGTTTTAAAAGCAGTACGAACCGTGCCCCACGTCAAAAAACCAACGGTACACCAGGTGAAATTCGCAACCTTAAGCTAGAGCTTATGCTTCTCGCCGATGTTGGCTTACTTGGTATGCCTAACGCAGGTAAATCAACCTTTATCCGCTCTGTATCGGCAGCTAAGCCTAAAGTGGCTGATTATCCGTTTACCACCCTTGTGCCTAATTTAGGTGTAGTTCGTCAAGACTCACAGCGCAGCTTCGTTGTTGCTGATATTCCCGGTTTGATTGAAGGTGCTGCAGATGGTGCTGGATTAGGCATACGCTTCTTAAAGCACTTAGAGCGCTGCCGTATCTTGCTTCACGTGGTCGATATTTTCCCTGTTGATGAAACCGATCCTGCCGAACACGCAAAAGCGATCATTGAAGAGCTTGAAAAATACAGCCCTAAGTTGGCAGAAAAGCCTCGTTGGTTGGTATTTAATAAAGTCGATTTGCTACTTGAAGAAGAAGCCGAAGAGCGCTGTCAGCATGTTATTGACGCATTAGAGTGGGAAGGTCCAGTTTATCAAATATCTGCGTTCCAAAAGATGAACCTCGATCCACTCTGTAACGATGTTATGGACTTCATTGAAAGTCTTCCTGCAGAAATAGAAGAAGAAGAGAAGAAAGAAGTGGAATTCAAGTGGGACACTTACCATAAGAATACACTAGAAGCCCATGATGAATTTGAAGATGATCTCGATGACGACGACTGGGACGAAGACGACTACGACGTGGAAGTTGAGTATCGTCGCTGAGAAACAGTCGTTGAGAAACAATCGCTGAGAAACAGTCATTGAGAAACAATCGCTGAGAATCACTGGTCGAAGGTAGTTTCTGTGAGTTAGTGATTTAAACAGTCACTAGCTATCAGCTCAAAAAATATTTAGCTCGTACATTTGCCAAAGCAAAGTGCGAGCTTTTTTGTATAGTGCACATCATTTCTATACCGCAAAGCGCAGAGGTATTTCGTTGTTCGCGATATTGTTAGAAGCTTCTATTATCGTGTGGGCTCTGTCTACTATGGCATTTCTGTAATGGGTAAGTCTCAAATGAAAGTAAATATCTTCAAGTAAACTGGTCAAGCTCATAATTTTAGACGTCATAGCGCTGTTTTCGCCACCGTCAACTTCAAGCAATATGACGGCGATATCAAATGCACATCCAAGATAGGGAATCGCTTCACTCAACTGACCACTTTGCATAAGCATAGTGCCCTGCATTTCGTCCCGTGCCATTACGTGTAGCGCTTGCTCTGGATTGTTGTAAACCCAGTCTGCATGTTTAGGGCATAAATAAGTTATAAGCATGGTAGCCACCTCCTAACTCTACACTAAAATACTTTTGCAACCCATGCAAATGATAATTGTTATTATTTGCTTTAAGGTGTTGGCGCATTTCCTATCTGATGTTGATATACTTCGCCTTAAACAATTAAAACTTGGTCTGAAGGTGTAAAAATGAAAATAGCGATGATTGCTGCTATGGCAAAAGACAGAATTATTGGCGCAGACAATGATATGCCTTGGCATTTACCCGCTGACTTGAAGCATTTTAAAGCTACCACTTTGGGCAAGGCTGTCATAATGGGGCGTAAAACCTACGAATCAATTGGTAGGGCGCTTCCGGGTAGGCCGAATATTGTGATCACGAGTAATGAAAACTACAGCTTATCCGACGCTACTGTTGTTGACTCGCCAGAATCGGCATTTGAGGTCGCGAAAGCGCTAAGTAATGACAGTGGAGAAAGTGACGAGGTAATGATTATTGGTGGCGGTACTATCTACCAGTCATTTTTAGATAGAGCGGATACCTTGTACCTTACACATATTGATCTTTCAGTAGAGGGAGATACTCGCTTCCCAGATTATGAAGCTGTAGCAAGCTGGACCGAAGTATCGAGGGAAGCGCATAGCGCCGATGAAAAGAATGCGCATGCTTATACTTTTGTAACGCTTGAGAGAAGCTAACACCAATCCGCATAGATAGAACTAGCAACGGGCGGCTAGGTTAATGTGAATCTAAAATAAAAATGCCAGTGTTGAAACGCTTGTCTAAAAGCACCACAACACTGGCATTTACGTTCTACTCTACAATGTGAGTAGTAGCTACTTCATTTGGTCGAACAAGTTCTCTAATGAAAGGCCTTGATGACCCAGCATATCTCGAAGGCGACGAAGTGCTTCCACTTGAATTTGACGTACACGCTCACGTGTTAAGCCAATTTCTGCACCCACATCTTCAAGGGTTGAAGGCTCATATCCCATAAGACCAAAACGGCGAGCGAGTACCTCGCGCTGCTTAGGATTAAGCTCTTCAAGCCAAGTTACAATATTATTTTTGATGTCAGAATCTTGTAAGCTCTCTTCAGGGCTAAACTCTTTCTCATCAGCGATAATATCTAGCAGTGCTTTGTCATTTTCTCCGCCAATAGGTGTATCGACAGAGGTAATGCGTTCATTTAAACGAAGCATTTTTGTTACATCTTCCACCGGCTTATCAAGGGCCGCCGCAATTTCTTCTGCAGTTGGCTCATGGTCAAGCTTTTGTGAAAGTTCACGAGAAGCACGTAAATAAACGTTTAGTTCTTTGACTACGTGAATTGGCAAACGAATAGTACGCGTTTGATTCATAATCGCGCGTTCGATAGTTTGGCGAATCCACCAGGTTGCATAAGTTGAAAAGCGAAATCCGCGTTCGGGATCAAACTTTTCTACGGCACGGATTAGGCCCAAGTTACCTTCTTCAATTAAATCGAGAAGTGCTAATCCACGGTTGTTATAACGGCGAGCAATCTTAACAACAAGGCGAAGGTTGCTAACAATCATACGTTTGCGAGAGGCTTCGCAGCCTTTCAGGGAGCGGCGCGCAAAATAAACTTCTTCTTCTGCGGTTAGCAGTGGTGAAAAACCAATCTCGCCTAGATAAAGCTGTGTGGCATCTAGGTTTTTAGGTTGGTCCTCCTGACTGAAAATGGCGTTATCATTTTCTAGGTCAGCGTCGTTCGTTAAGGTTTCGTCAGCTTTCATATCAGCTGGCATATCGATGACATCTAAGTCATCTTGAGGTTTTGATTCCAAGGCTTTATTTGACTTACCCATCGTGAATCTCCTGCTACAAGGTTTACCTTATGACGTTTCTCCTTTGTGTTTTATTATTATTATTTATTTTTATTATTTTAATGTTGGCAGGTATTTCATTGGGTCTAAAGATTTCCCTCTATACCTAACTTCAAAGTGAAGTTTTACCGAATTTGTTCCGCTATCACCCATGGTTGCAATCTGCTGCCCGGCTGACACCCATTCTCGTTCTTTGACTAAAATAGTGTCGTTGTAGGCGTACGCACTTAAGAAAGTATCGGTGTGTTTGATAATAACTAACTTACCGTAACCTCTTAAGGCACTACCTGAGTAAACAACTTTCCCATCTGCTGCTGCGACGACTTTACTGCCTTTGGCACCAGCGATATCAATTCCTTTATTGCCTGACTCCGACTTACTAAAGGTACCAACTAACTTACCTTCTGCAGGCCATACCCATCTTTGTACTTTGCTTGGAAAGCTCGTCGGGGCTTGTTTTTTGACGCTTTTCGACGGCTTCTTGACAGTCGTAACATTTTGTGGCTTAACAATTTTTTCACTTTCACGATACGCCTGTGATGATGGGCGGTCAACCAAACTTTTGTCTACTTTAGAGGTGGTCGGAGTTGTTGACCGTTTGGTCTTTACCTTAGGTTTTTCGGGGGCTACAACTACATTTGACGGTGGTGTAACCTTCAAAATTTGACCAGGGAAAATGGTGTAAGGGGCTGATAAATCGTTGTATTTTGCTAGATCGCGATAGTCGTTTCCGGTGTACCAAGCTACTGCATAAAGTGTGTCGCCTCGTTGCACTTTATAGGTTTTTTTTGTGTACTCTTCGCTTCCATCTGAAACTTGACTATTTAATAAAACAACAGGGGCAGGAGCACTTCTTCCTGCGCATCCCCCGATAAGCACACAAAAATATAACAAAAAACCTATATAAAAAAGAGGCTTATGCATATCATCGCAGCAGTAAATAGGCGAGTACTGCAAGGGTGACAACTGCCCACCCAAGCACTTCTACGTACTGTCTTAGCTTTTGCTCCATTGCTGCTCCTCCCCAGCGCATAAGCGCAGCGACTAAGAAAAACCGCGCGCCGCGTCCAATGGCGGATGCAAGCACAAAGGGAAGAAAAGCCATCTGCAAGAAACCGGCACTAACGGTGAAGATTTTATAGGGGATGGGCGAGAAACCCGCTAAGAAGACTACCCATACACCATAGTCTTTAAACCATTGCATTGCAGTTTCAATTTTATGGGTATACCCCCAGCTTTCTATAAGCGGAGCTAGCCAAGCATCAAAAGCAAAGTATCCGAGCCAGTAACCCGCAATACCACCCAGAATAGATGCAATAGTAGTAATCAGAGCAAACTGCCATGCTTTATTAGGCTGTGACAAGGCCATAGGTGCAAGCATAACGTCAGGTGGAATAGGGAAGAAAACTGACTCTGAGAAGCTTAACCCACTTAAATATTTGGTTGCGTGGCGATGCCTCGCCCAGCGTAACGCCATGTCATAACACGGCTCAAAAAGCTTCACATTAGCTCTCCTGCTACAAGGGGAACAAATCGAACCGATTCAATGGTCGACGTTTTTAGTTCCCCTTCAATCCTATCAATACAAAGCAACGATTGTTGTTCGTTACCCACGGGAATTATAAGTCGCCCACCTTCTTTTAGCTGTTCGCACAAATCTTGGGGAAGGCTCGCAGCAGCAGCGGTAACAATAATAGCGTCGTATGGGCCTTTTGACACCCAGCCTTTCCAACCATCGCCGTGTTTCATTGCAATATTGTGAAGGTCGAGTTGATTCATTCGGCGCTTCGCTTGAAACTGCAGTGATTTAATACGCTCTACACTAAAAACTTTCGCAAATAGCTGTGCAAGAATAGCCGTTTGATAACCTGAGCCTGTGCCTATCTCCAGTACTTTTTCAGGTTTGTTGGGGCTATCAAGCAATAGCTCGGTCATTTTCGCAACGATATAAGGCTGCGAAATTGTCTGGCCTTGGCCTATAGGCAATGCTGTATTTTGATAAGCCTTATGTTTAAGCGCGTCGGGCAAGAAGCTCTCCCGCGGCGTACCAGCAATGGCGTTTAATACTGCTTGTGAACGTATTCCCTCGTTATAAAGCAGTTGTGCTAACGCGTCTCCTTTTCTAGAAGCTCTCATGATGTTGCGTACTTTCCTTTATTTTTATTCACAGCCACGCGAGGTTAAATCTGTTGCGCGCCACACTTTTTTATCAATACTTTTTAAACCCGGTTAATGGGGGATAAGGTCTCCACGCATTCTCTTAGGACCGAGGTTGCAAAGCAGCCGCTCGGAAGCGCAAACGAGATAGTAAATGTATCACCCTTACTCTGCCATTCAAGCTGTGAAGGCCAAATTTTTATCGCTCGACGCTCTTGCTCGAACCCGCATTGACTTAAAAAATCGATAACTTCGCTATTTTGCTCTGCAACCGACTGCTCTAATGCGAGGGCGTCAGCTTCTGTAACTAGTGAGCCTTTACCCCAAAGCGGCGCTGAAGGACACACGTCTTTTGCTGCGAAGCGACGCTGTGCATCTTGTTGCTGTTCTGAACCTTCATCACCTTCATTAATAAAAAAGCTATTAGACCCCGAAAGCACCAGTGCATCGCCTTGGTTTACTTTATCAAATGTGCCTTTTTCGAGGCGTGTTGAAAGCATCTCATTGAACAGCCAGCTGCGCAGAGCAGAAAGCGCCATGGAGCGCTTGTTACGGTGCCTAATGGTTTCACCATTGACCATGCGTTCGGCCATTACCAGATTCCCGCCACGCTGCACTTCACCCATATCATTTAAGCGCATTACACCAAAACGTTGCTCGCCGTAGTAATTAGGTACCCCGTGCTCAGCAATTTCTTGCAAACGCTCCTCAATAGCTTCTGGGTGCAATACCTGACGCAAAGTGATAGTAAAGTGGTTGCCTTTAAGTTGACCCGTACGCAGCTTTTTGTTGTGACGCATTTGCTTGAGTACTTTAACGCCTTCTAGTTCGAAGTTGCTAAAATCAAAATCTGGTTTGCCGGGTGCGTGTATGCCGAACCACTGTTGTGTTACTGCGTATTTGTCTTTACGTCCTGCATAAGTGATCTGGCGCAGTGGCAAGTTAACGAAGCGCGCCAGTTGTTCTGCAACAAATGCGGTATTTGTGTTCGTTTTTTCAATAAACACAAACTGGTGCTCGCCTTCGCCGCAGGGGATATAGCCTAAATCTTCAACAACTTGAAAGTCGTCGGCTTGGAATTTAAATATGCCAGTAGATACGGGCTTTGCAAAATAGTATTGCCAGTGATCAGTGTTTAAGGGCTTCATAGTTTTTCCAATAGCACGACAGCGTGAGAGGCAATGCCTTCTTTACGGCCGGTGTAACCGAGTTTTTCAGTCGTCGTTGCTTTTACGTTAATATCGTCAAGCGAAACGTTGCAGTCTTGCGCGATGGTCTCGCGCATAGCATCGATATGTGGGGCCATTTTGGGCGCCTGCGCTACTATTGTCATATCAGCATTACTTAGCTTGTAGCCTTTTTCTTTAACTACATTCACAACGTGACGTAACAATACGCGACTGTCCGCTCCGGCATAAGCATCGTCTGTATCTGGGAAATGCTTACCGATATCACCAAGTGCAGCCGCCCCTAGCATTGCATCGCAAAGTGCATGAAGCAATACGTCGCCGTCAGAATGTGCCACAAGGCCTTTTTCGTAGTTGATGCACACGCCACCTATGGTGATGGGGCCGTCGCCGCCAAATTTGTGTACATCGAAACCGTGTCCTATTCGCATTATAAGTTTGCCTTTTGATCTTGTGCGCGATGGCTTTGCAGGTTGTTGCCTTGCGCGCTAAATTTTTGCTTAAGATAGAATTCTGCCAAAGGAAGGTCGGCTGGGTGGGTTATTTTTATATTTGCTGGGCTTCCATTAACCATAGCGACTTTGTAGCCAGCAAGCTCCATAGCCGACGCCTCGTCAGTAATCGCTGCGCCTTTTGCTAAACCTTCCTGAAGAGCCTGCTTTAAAAGTGTTGCGGGAAAGAACTGTGGCGTTAGCGCGTGCCACAGGCCGTCTCTGTTTTCGGTGTGAGAAATGATATTGGTGTCGGTATTCGTATCAAGCGCAACTCGCTTCATAGTGTCTCTCACGGGGGTTGCCAGAATACCGCCGGCAACCGACCTATTGTCTATCAAGGCAATAAGCGCAGAAATATCGCTCTCTTCAACACAGGGACGGGCTGCATCATGTACTAGAGCCCAGTCATTCTCGCCCAAAGACATGATGCCGCTCAGTACGCTGTCTGCCCGTTCTTTGCCACCGTCTACCACATGAATCGGCTTTTCCCTCAATCCATAGGTATCGAAGTATGCATCGCCTGGGCTGATGGCCACCACAACCTCGTTAACTAATGAGTGGGTTAACAATGCGTCTATGGTGTGTTCAAGGATGGTTTTACCGTTTAAGGTAAGGTACTGTTTGGGGCGGTCGGCTTTCATTCGGCTGCCAACTCCGGCTGCGGGGATAACCGCAACAACGCGGGGCGATGTCATTTTATTCACTTAGCATCTGCGGGCAAAATACGGTAAAAGGTTTCTCCCTTTTTAATCAAACCGAGTTCATTTCGCGCTCTTTCTTCAATGGCTTCTAAACCAATTTTTAAATCGCTGATATCAGCTTTAAGTAACGCATTGCGTTGAGCAAGATTCGCGTTTTGAAGGGCTTGCGTATGAACTTCTTGTTTTCGGTTGAAGTAATCGGGAATGCTATTTTTTCCAAACCATAGTCTGTATTGTAATAGACCGAGAAGTACTATTAATACAATGGGAAGCCATTTATCTTGTAACACAGATTCACCTGACAATATGGTTAAGCGGAAAAAAGCAGAGGCGCTGTGCCTCCGCTGTGTTGTATTATGCCGCGAAGCAGCGCCGAGTCAAAGGTGCATTATTCACCCTGACCAAATTTCCCTTTCAATTTATCAAGCAGTTTACTTTTTTGCTCTTCAACAACGTTGTTAAGCTGAGCTTGAAGTAGTTCCTGAAGGGCTGCACTGTCGCCTTGGGCAGCGTTAAGCATACTTGTTACATCTACAAGCTCACCAGACAACACTGACTGCTGACTACTTACCATGCTGTTGAGCTTAGTACTTAACTCGTCTAGTTTATCTTTCTGACTAGCAGTAAGCTGTGAAAGTGCTGCTTTTGCAAGTTTATTGTCAAGGTCAGATTTAACGTCAAAGCTTGGGTCTGAAAGAGTACCGTCAAGCAACATGGTCATGTTTAGGCTACTTAAGGTCTGCAGTGCTTGAGCGATAGCGCTAGTAATATCGCTAGTACCCGTTGCTTCCATGACAAGCTGCTGTAGGTCGACTTCGCCGGTACCGGTTAGCATGTTATTCGTGACTTTCATCGATCCGTTGGTTTTCATTAGCGCTGATTTAAGCACCGCATTAAGCGTTTCATTGCCGCTAAAAGAAATGTCAGACATGTTCACACCAGCTAGCTCCCATACCTGACTAGCATCAACACCTTCACCATCGATCCAAAACTCACCGCTAGAGGTAAACGACTTTAATAAATCGCCAGCCGCTTCAATAGTAAAGGTAGTTGGGTTACCAAATACTTCGTGAACGTTCGTGATATTGTTCCACTTGCTGGTGATAGATTCGTTTTGCCATAGCACAGAGACGTTAGCTTCTTTTACTAATATTGAAGGCACTTCTGCAGGCGCTTCGCTTTTTTCTTCACCCTGAATAAGCGGCATAACGATTTGCATTGCCGCCATCAGGTATTCGGTGTATTCCGCTGCTTTGTCGCCAAATACAAAATATGTCACCTGGGAAAGGGCTGCTTGATCGCCAGCAATAACACCCTGAAGTAAAGCATAGTCTTCCTGAGGCGCTTTTTTGAGTGCTTCAACACTTTCACTCAAAGCTTGTTTTGCATCGCTAGCCTTTTCAGTGAAATTGCTAATAAGCGCGCGGTCTGCCTGCATTTCTTCTTTCAGCTTATCGAATGCTGACTTCGCTTGAACCAGTGCCTGCGGGTCTTTGTAGTTAGTTTCTTTAAGCTGAGCGACCTGTGTCTTGTAGTAGTCAATACGCGCTTTGTCAGGCAAAGATTCATAATCATCTTTAAGGCCTTTGCCATACGTTTCGTAGGCAGACTTGGCATTTTCGATGGCTGCGGTCGTTTTTAGCGGGTTGCGTGCAAGTAGTTCATCAACCGTAGGCACGGCCTCTTTCGCTTTCGTTTTGATTTCATCAAACGACAGTGAGCGCTCTGGAACGCGATATACTTCACCTTCTGACTCGCGCTTGGTATCAAACTGTACTTCTAAAAGGTCTAGGTTATTAACAATAACCTGGTCATCAAGCAGTGGCTTTAATTCAATGTCCGCATTAGCTTCACCTACAAAAACTTGGTTGTGAGATGGCTTGGTTGGGTTGGTTAGCGCGATGCCTTTTAATGTAACTGTGGTTGGGAAAAGAGAGTGATCGAATTCGTCAATGTTGACTTCTGCGCCGTATGATTCCCCTAATTTCGACTCAAGGATAGATTTTATGATGGTGTTTGCGAACAAAAAGTACACCAAGAATAGCAACACAAAAAAACCAACAACCCAAAATAAAATAGGCTTACCCTTAGAACCACT
Source organism: Pseudomonadota bacterium (assembly GCA_034190055.1). Classification (GTDB taxonomy): domain Bacteria; phylum Pseudomonadota; class Gammaproteobacteria; order Enterobacterales; family Alteromonadaceae; genus Alteromonas. The sequence continues at coordinate 14,037 of JAXHTT010000011.1, forward strand.
ACTCATATTCAACTCCTTGATTTAATGCGCTTACAACGTTACAAGCGCTTAAGCCACCGCCACATTGCGATAGCATAGCCGATTACCTAGAAGAAATCGGCACTCGGCCACTTAATGTGATTCTGAGTGTAATGCACTCAGGCCTTTTGTTCCACAGGCAGAGCTTGTCACTGATGGTTTAAGAGCGTCTAAATGCTACAAAGTTTCATAGTGTGCTCTTCAGGCCGCAGTCGATGACAGGTTTACAGTTTAAAGCGGTTGGCGATCTCCATAATTGCCAAGCAACTGCTTTTAAGTGCTTGGCTTGCAGCTGCCAGCTCATCTGCTGTTTTCAAGCTACTGTCAGCAGCCCCTGACAAGGCGTTTATTCGCATATTCGCTTCAGTGGCAGCCTCTGCTTGCTGTTCAGTGGCTCGGGCAATTTCACTGCTCATATCCGCAATGTCCGTCATTAGGCGGTCAGCTTCCTGAAGGTTTTGGTTTGCTTGTATGGCATTGTCTACAGTTTTGGCTGACGCAGACTGACTAATTTTCACTGCGTCTACTGCACTTTTCGCGTTATTCTGCAGCTTTTCAATCATAGCTTGAATTTCATCGGTACTTTGCCCGGTTCGACTTGCTAAGGTGCGAACTTCATCTGCTACAACAGCAAAGCCTCTTCCTTGTTCACCCGCGCGGGCGGCTTCAATGGCTGCATTAAGGGCGAGTAAGTTTGTTTGTTCCGCAATGCCGCGAATTACGTCAAGCACAGCACCGATATTGTCCGTTTGCGCAGCAAGTTCAGTCACCACGGTGCTCACGCTCTCTATATCAGAAGTCAGCGAGCGGATATCTTGTACCGTACTATCTACCACTGCTGCACCGTTTTGAACGTTACCCCGTGCACTACTTGTACTCTTTTCTGCAGAATCCGCATTACTGCTGACATCGTTAATCTGCGTCGTCATTTCTTCCATTGCTGCGGCAACCTGCAGCATATTTTCGTTTTGTGTTTGCGCCTGTGCATTACTATTTTGGCTGGACGACTCTACGAGTTCAGCTTGCTGGGTAAGAGAGCTGATATTTTCGCGAATACCCAGCAAAGACTGACGCATTTTATCAGTATATTCATTAAAGTAACGGGCTAGGCGAGTAACTTCGTCCTGCCCGGTTTCGGGAAGCGACCGGGTTAGGTCGCCCTCTCCCTGAGAAATATCTTTCATCCGTTCAGTCACTTCTTGAACCGGTTTTACAATGCTACCGCCAATCACATATACCAGTACCACAACCAGAACAACGCTAACCAAACAAAACACCACAATCAGGTTGCGAAGGTGGGAAAACTCTTTTTCGAGATTGGTAAGGTATATGCCCGAACCCACTGTCCAGCCCCACGGCTTGAACTCTTTCACATAAGAAATTTTATCGGTAGGCGTCTCTTCGCCGGGAAGGGGCCAGACATAGTCGACAAAGCCGTCACCTTGTGCTTTGACGTTTTGTGCCATTTCTATAAAAAAGGCTTTGCCATTTCCATCTTTGAACGTTCTTAAGTCTTTGCCATCGAGCGCCGGCTTAATAGGATGCATAACCATAGAGGGAGTTTGGTCTTGGATCCAAAAGTAATTGCTGCCGTCATATCGCAGTGCCTTTACCGCTGCTAACGCCTGTTGTTTAGCAGTAGCTTCGTCTACATCAGTGCGTGCTTCGAAACTACTGAGCATAGTATGAACAACTTCGACAAGGTGCTGATTTTCATCATATGACTTTTGCTTTAATGCTTCGTAGTGCCTGTTTAATACAACTGCGGTTAGTAATATAAACAGCAGCGTAATAAGAGCAACAATAATGCCCAGGCGTTGAATTAAGCTGAATTTTCGTAACCACATTGGCAAATACCTATCTATTTATATTTTTGTTTTTTAATAGTGTAGACGGTTTTAAAATTTCTACTTGGTAGTCCAAGTTAAAACAATAAGATCTTGTGAAGACGAATAGATAGCACGCTAGATTAGAGTCGAAAAATTTCCGCTATTACCTTTGTGGAGAGACCTGTGCAAGCGTGTGGTAGGCAGTACTTAGGTAATTTAAACGTGTTTAAGACTCTCTCATTTATTAAATGGAAGTCGATTTGTTGACTTGAGCTCTTTAAGTGAAATGCTTGATGAAATATCTGATATGCCCGGTAGTTTTCGTAATACACCATCTACAAAGTAACCGTAATCGTCTAAGTCTTTCGCTACCACTTGTAGCAAAAAGTCAGCGCCACCAGTGGTGTTGTGACAGCTTAATACATTGTCGCACCGTTGAATAATATCAATAAAGTCATTTGTCGTTTTTGTGTCATGAGCAATATAGGTGAGCTGGACAAATGCCAACACGCCATAGCCTAATTTACGTTTGTTTAAGTTCGCTTGGTAGTTCTCGATGTACCCCTCGCTTTCTAATCGCTTTACGCGCCTCCAACACGGGGTTTCACTCATATTTAGCATTTCAGCCAGTTTGGCATTTGAAAGTTTTCCGCCTTGCTGAAGCAGCGCTAAAATTTTCTTATCAACATTATCCATAAGTGATAGGTAGTCACGGTATGCAGGCGTATCGCTACGAGGCCGTGTTTGGCAAGATCACAGCGAAAAAGCTGAACCCCCAAGCACTGATTGGAAAGATAATTTCACTTGAAGATGCGCCTACAGCGCTCTCTGAGATGGACAAATACTCGCAACCAGGCGTGACTGTCGTTTCTTTTGATGAAAAGTAAAAAGCAGAGACGATTCAGCGACATGTAAAATGTCACCTAGCGCACTGAATACGTAGCTTGACATAGAAACTAAAAAACTTTGTGGGAGGGGTCTTGGCAGGGCATTTTTGTGTGCTACTATCCGCGCAAATTTGGCTCCGTCGTGATCTTCATCCAAAAGTATATAGTTAAAAGAAGAACGACAGGTCAACGCAGGGTTACGACTTTGCTTGTTATTTAGCCGCTTCCATGTAACCGTGGGCAGTCAATACACGGCGGGAACGCTTTTGTTACAGCTATTTCTATGAAAGGGTTGCAATGCTCATTAACGATACACTTCATACAACTTCACCCCTACGTCAGCGCATAAGAGACTACTATCGCATTAGCGAGTCTGTGGCTGTGGATCAGATTCTTCCTATTGCCGAGGTTAATCCGCGTGCGCGAAGTCGTGCATGGGAGCGTGCACGTAAGATGGTGCTACAAATTCGCCGGGAACAAGAGGGACACGGTGGCGTTGACGCACTTTTAAATGAATACTCCCTATCTACAGCTGAAGGTGTGGTATTGATGTGCTTGGCTGAAGCCTTGCTGCGAGTGCCAGACAAAGCTACGCAAGATGAGCTTATTCGTGACAAGCTGTCTCAAGGACAGTGGACGCCACACTTAGGTAATTCAGAATCTTTATTTGTTAATGCGTCTGCATGGGGCTTATTGTTCACCGGTAACATGGTGAACTATGCCGATAAGCGCAAGAAAGAACAGTTTGGTTTACTCAAGCAAACCCTTGGTCGCCTCGGTGAGCCAGTTATCCGCCGCGCAATGAACATTGCTATGCGCGTTATGGGCCGTCAGTTCGTTATGGGCGAAACTATTGAAGATGCAGTAGAGCGCGCTAAAGAGAAAGAAACTAAAGGCTACGTATACTCCTACGATATGCTAGGTGAAGCAGCCCGCACAATGGCTGACGCTGATCGCTATTATGATTCGTATGAAAAAGCGATTAAAGTTATCGGTAAGGCGGCCAATGGTCGCGGACCAAAACGCTCGCCAGGTATTTCTGTAAAACTTTCGGCTATTCATCCGCGCTTTGAGTTCTCTCACCGCGAACGGGCCATGGTTGACATTCCACCGCGCTTAAAAGCCTTGTGTATGATGGCGAAAGAATACGATATTGGCTTAACCGTTGATGCGGAAGAAGCTGACCGTCTTGAGCTTTCGTTAGATATTATAGAAGCCGTCTTCCGCGACGAAGACTTAAATGGCTGGACAGGCTTTGGTTTGGCCGTACAGGCCTACCAAAAGCGTGCAATTCACGTCATTGAGCACTTGCGCGAGCTTACCCTTGAGGTAGGTCGTCCGCTGATGGTGCGCTTAGTTAAAGGCGCTTATTGGGATACAGAAATTAAGCTAACTCAGCAAGCGGGCCTTGAAGAGTTCCCTGTATTTACCCGTAAATCATCAACCGACGTGTCATACCACGCTTGTGCTAACCGTCTGCTTGAATATCGCGACACTATTTACCCGCAGTTTGCTACCCACAACGCTTACACAGCGTCTGTTATTGTTGAGCTTGCTGGTGATGACAAAGAAGGCTTCGAGTTCCAATGTCTGCATGGCATGGGTGATACCCTTTACGACCAAGTGGTGACCGAAGATAAAATACAGTGCCGCGTGTATGCGCCAGTTGGTGAACACGAAGATCTATTGGCTTACTTAGTGCGCCGTCTTCTAGAAAATGGCGCAAACTCATCATTCGTTAACGCTATTGTTGATGATGAAAAACCGGTTGAAGCCTTACTCGAAGACCCAGTAGAGAAAACCCAGCGCTTAAAAGTGCGTTATAACAAGCTAATTAAAACTCCCCGCGGGCTGTATGCGCCAGAGCGCGACAATTCGCGAGGTTTAGACCTTACCGATACCAATGCGGTAACAGCGCTTAAACACGAGTTAGAGCGTTGGCAAGATTACTACAAAGTTACTGATGACGTACCCGAAGGGGCTACTGCGGTACTTAGCCCAACAAACCACAATGACGTGGTGGGTTATCATTATTATGCTAAGCCTGATGACATGCGTAAGGCGCTAGATGAAGCTGACGCAGGGTTCGAAGCATGGTCTAAACGTGATGTTAGCGAGCGTGCAGAAATTCTAAATCGTACAGCCGATGCTTTAGAGCGTCATATGGCTGAGCTTATCGCTATTTGTATGCGTGAAGCCGGTAAAGTGGCTCAAGACAGTATTGATGAAGTGCGTGAAGCCGTTGATTTTTGTCGCTATTATGCTGCCCGCGCTGAAGAGCTTGCTGAAGATCAGCGCTTAAAGCCTCGTGGCGTTGTGCTTTGTATCAGCCCTTGGAATTTCCCACTGGCCATTTTCCTAGGTCAAGTTACGGCAGCACTGGTAACAGGTAACACTGTTATTGCTAAGCCCGCCGAGCAAACCAGCATTGTGGCCCAGCGTGCGGTAGATATTATGCATTCGGTAGGTTTACCAGAAGACGCACTGAAGCTTATTGTATCACCAGGCAAAGAAGTGGGTGAAACCCTGCTACCCGATGAGCGCATTAGAGCAGTCATGTTTACGGGCTCAACACAAACAGGCACCTTAATTTCACAGGTGCTTGCAGAGCGTGGTGGTGAGCAGGTACCGCTCATTGCAGAAACAGGCGGCCAAAACTGTATGATTGTTGATTCAACCGCATTGCCTGAGCAGGTGGTTGATGATGTCATTCATTCGGGTTTCCAAAGTGCCGGTCAACGCTGTTCAGCACTTCGCGTCTTGTTTGTACAAGAAGAAATTGCTGATGACCTTATCGATATGTTAATCGGTGCAATGAAAGAGCTTACAGTTGGCGACCCAACACAACTTGCTACTGATGTTGGCCCTGTGATCGACGAAAAGGCGCTGAAGAGCCTTACTGATCACCAAGAGTATATGAAAGACAAAGCCAAGCTACTTTATCGTAATGAAATGCCGGCCGGCTTTGAGAAAGGGACCTTCTTTGCACCTGCTTTGTACGAAATCAAAAATATTGATGTGCTAGAAAAAGAAGTGTTTGGCCCTGTAGTGCATATTGTGCGCTTTAAGTCGAAAGAGCTCGATAGTGTGCTAGAGCAAATTAACGGTACAGGTTACGGCCTGACTATGGGCATTCACTCACGTATTGAAGAGCGTGCTAACGAACTTGCTGCGAAAAGCCGTGCGGGTAACGTATACATCAACCGTAATATGATTGGTGCTATTGTTGGCGTACAGCCCTTTGGTGGCCGTGGCCTTTCCGGCACAGGCCCCAAAGCGGGTGGTCCAAACTATCTACCTCGCTTGATGATGGAACGCGCAACGCCTAAGCCTTCGCACATTGATGATGTTGATGGTACCGATGCAGCATTGGTAGGTGATGAGAAAATTGCCGAGCGTGCTCATGTGATGATGGATAAGGCAAAAGCGGTAGAAGCACAGTGGCGTCATACGCCTCTTAATGACCGCATTTCCATGGTACGTCAGCTTCTAGCAAAAATTGCGAAAGTAGATATTGTTGATGAGTTGGCCGACGACTTAAACCGCACGCTAGCAACGGCGCGTCAACAGCTCACCAGCGTTGAACGCAAACTTGCCAAGCCGCAAGTATTGCCAGGGCCTACAGGTGAGTCGAACAAACTGTACTTGGAGCCTCGCGGTATCTTGGTATGTTTCGCCGATAAAGAGGTTACCTTCGAATACTGGCTGTTGTCGATTGTGACGGCGCTATCAACGGGTAATCCGGTAGTATCAGTGGTTTCTGAAATTTTCTACGAAGAAGCAGTGGAGATTCAGAACAAGTTTGAATCGACGGGGGCACCAAAAGGCTTGTTCCAAGTAGCGCGTCTAGCGCATTTGGATACTTTGCTGATGGATGAAGACCTGTCTGGCGTGGTGGTCGACTCTAGTACGGAGCGTACTGCGCGTATTACGGCAATGCTCTCGTCACGTGAAGGTGCTATCTTGCCGGTAATCACGGCTGAGTATAACGATAACCTTATTCAGCGTTTGATGACTGAAAAAGCTATCAGTATTGATACAACGGCGTCAGGTGGTAACACATCACTAATGACCCTTGTTGAAGATGATGAATAAGTTCTTGGGTAAAAACCTGGTAAGCTTATAAAATTAAAAATGGCCAGCTTAAAGCTGGCCATTTTTATTTCGCACAATAAAAATTTTTCCGTGAGCTTGCACTACATCCATTCGCTGTTTCTACGCTTGCGTTTAGGAAGGTAAGTGAGCATTACACCAAGCAATATCCCCACGCCTGCAACTATGCCACCGCGCGTAAACCAAGTAACAAGTTCGTCTTTATTCGCGCTTTCAACCTTTGCTGTTAAACGAATAATTTGAGACGCTTGCTCGTCGTTTGTGGTGGTAAGTTTAGACACCTTTTGGCGAGCATCGTTAAGCTGCTGACGAAGTTTGGCATTTTCTGATTGTGCAGCTTGCAAAGAACTTTGGCTCTCAGCAAGTTTCTCACTAACAATAGGCAACTGCTCTGCTTGCGACATAGTATTAGACACAAACTTACTTTCAACCCAGCCTTTACGTCCTTCATCGTCGGTAATTTGCGTAAATTCAGCATCACTGTCGCGGGAGAGCACCGTAATAGGTGTACCGGCTTCAATTGAACCCAGAATGCGATAGTTACGACCAGGTCCAGTATGCATAAAGATAAACAAGTCATCTCTTATATAGTGCGAAGAAGACGCTTCTAAATCAGCGGTATCTTGTAGCGAAAATGCTTGAAAAGAGCATGCAATAAGGGCTGCTGCTAACCACTTTCGAATCATATGAAGTCCAATTTTAGAATTTAAAACGTGAAGATGGTATTGGTTGACCGCGATAAAGGCAAGTTTGTTCCACTTTTGTCTAATTTAAGCGGCTTCTTTAACAGCAGCAACATTGCGAAAAGTGAACGACAAAGGTAAGGTGTCAGCATCATAAGCTGTGCTTAGCGCAACCATGTCAGAAATAGAATTAAAATTTGTAACGGGTGACAATGCTCACCAGGCGTTTACCCAACGTGTACTCCCTCTTTTTGATAAACACAATATTCAGGTTAATTCTCATCGCGAAATGCGCTTAGAGAATGACTATTACGATACGGATAAGCTCGATTTTCAAAACAACAAAATGGGTTTTCGGGTTCGCGGTAATAATGGCGAGTATGAACAAACGTTAAAAACCAACGGTGTAGTAAGCGGTGGCTTGCACAAGCGCATGGAATATAACGTAAATCTTGATAACGCAAGACCGGATCTCACGTTGTTCGAGTCAAATGTATGGCCCGAAGGTTGGGATATCGCATCTAAGAATGCGAGTCTTTCTAAACAATTTAGTACACACTTTACGCGCAATGCCTATGTGGTTGCTTTAGGCGATAGCCTAGTTGAAATTGTCTTAGACTGCGGTGAAGCTAGTACGGATAAAGCCAGCTCCCCCATCAATGAGATTGAGCTTGAATTGATGTCAGGGGAGATCAACAGTCTGTTTTCTCTCGCTGTGCTAATAAACGACAACATGCCGGTGCGTCTAAGCGATGTGTCAAAAGCCGCTCAGGGCTATCAGTTGCTGCACGGCTTTAACGCTAAAGTTCGCCATCTACCGGACTTTCTAGCCCTTGAAGAGACCACCACCACAGAAGAGGCATTCGGCCAAGCAGTGCAAACCGCTCTGGCACATTGGCAGCATCACGAGCATGTATTCTGCGAAAGCGGTTCGATAAAAATGCTGGCTGAGGTCGCTAAAAGCGTTAGGTTGCTACTGCAGAGTGTGTCGCTTTATCTACCCGTATTGCAGTGCCCAGAGTTATTAGCCTTGCACAAAAAACTGGTAACCCATACGCAAAAGTGGGGCTGGCAAGACGACTTACAAAGTTTGCGCTATTTGCTCTCTAAAAAGAGTATGTTTAATAAAACTTTGAGCAAACACCCAGCGGTAGTAAGCTACCTGCAAGGGCGTCAAACAGGTTTGATGCAAGCCCATGAGCCTGAAAAGCTATTTTTCGACAATGACGCTACAGATATTAAGATTCACGCTATAAGCCTTATACAAAATAAGCCTTGGCAAAAGATAGCAACGGGATTTGATCACCCTGTACTTGACCATGCAAAAGGATGGTTATCGCAAGGGTGGCAAACCGTGCAGCAGAGTATGCCCCTCAGTAAAACTATGGGGCCAGCTAATTACAGCGCAGTGGAAATAATGCTAAGACAAACCCTGTGGAGTGGTTTTTTGCTTGGTGACCTGTTTGTTGAAGAGCGGGGTAACTTTCGAGCGCCTTGGTTAGACTTACTCACCGGTATTGATGAATTAAATGCATTGCTCATGCTGAAGCAATCAATAGACGATGCGGAAGTCGACTCTCACGATGAGGTACGCAAATGGACAGCCGAGAAGCTCAGTACGTTAATTCGAATTATGGAGCGAACGCGCACTGTGGCTATGCAACGTGAAATCTATTGGTAACCCGTGCCGATGGACACGTATTGCGTTAGCAAATTTTATCTCAGGGAAGGAGGGCGCTGATGACTTCAAACTACTATGATTATTTTCTTTATTCGCTAATAGGCGTTTATGTTTTCTGTTTTGCGCGTCTGTTCGTTCAGAAAGTAAATTTAAACAGCATGCGCTGGCTAGTGGGTGCCTTTATTTGCTGGCCACTATTTATGCTAGATGAATGGCTGCGAATAGCACAAGCAAGCTCGTTAGCAGGTTTGTATGGTTTATCAGACGTATTTGCGGTTATCGCAATCACTTGTTGTTATCGTGCCATAAAGCCCATGTTATTGGCTTATCCCACGGCAAGAAAGCGGCTATGGTGGCCCGCTGTGGTAACGGCAATTTTCCAGTGCACCGTGCTACTGATACCGATAGATGACAAACAACAGTGGCTTTCGTCTTCGCCGAACGGCGAGCCTTTACTGTTATGGCCTGCCTATTTGGCATCGCTTCTAACAGGCTTTAGTGTATTGCTTATTGGTATTCTTATTACCGAACACATTCAAATGTATCACAGACATTTACCTGAGCAGGCGGTAGACATTAAAAATTTAAAAATGCCTAAGCTTGCCGGAGTAATGGGAAGTTTGGTCGGTGTTGCCTTTATGAGTATTTTACTTGTTACCGCCGCAACTTTTGGCTTTTTCCCCGTACCTTTTTGGGAAAGCTTTCATCACTTAATGATTGGTTGTGCACTGTTAGTGGTATTGTTTTCATTGACCTTTATTCGTCGAACGGCGCCGTCGCCATTGAACTACGAGCGACTGGATGAAGGTAAAGCCACACCCTATGAAATAAGCAGTATTATTTCTAAAGCGGAGCGCTATACCATAGAGTCAAAGGCCTATAAAACCCGCTTTCTTACGCTAAGTGAGTTTTGCAAAGGGGCTGATATCGATCCTACATCTTTCGCTATTGCGCTTCAGCTTACTGAGAAGAAAAACTTCAGGCGGTTTATATTCCACTACCGCCTGGAGTATGCGAAAAAAGTGCTGCTCCATAGCGATGCCAAATTAGAAGCTGTGGCAAAACGGCTTGGCGTTAATTCAGAAAAGTTCTTAAGCGAATACCTCGTTAAGCATCTGAATGCTGCTCCTACGAAGTGAAGAATACTTTTATATCATCCCGCATCCTTTAAACACCAAACGCATTGCGCAGTATTTGGTGGGTAAAGGTTTTGCGCAAGTAAAATCCTCTAGGGCGAGTTTTAATACGCTGGCCTTCTGGTCCTAATGCATCGGTAAGCACTTTACCGTTAGCCGCTTTAGGGCGAATGTGAAGTGCTTCGCCTTGTCGAGAGGTAATAGACTCTACTTGCCCCGTGGCAATTTGTTCTACTAACTCTTCCCAGTCGTGTCTAAGCATTGCGTCTTCATGCTGGTTTGGACGCCAGTAAAACCCAGTTGCCACTCGTCGATGGGCTAAAGGAATAGCTCTGTCACCTTCAATGGGTAGCCACAACACCTGCTGTAGCTTGTTTCGCACATTCGAAGTTTCCCACGTGATACCCGGCGCCATTAAGAGGGGCGCAAAACACACATACGTAGTTTCTAGTGGTGAAAAGTTTACGTCAATAGGTATGGTTTTAAGTTCTATGCCTAATTCAGGAAAGTCCTGCTGAGGCTTTGAACCTGCGCTTGCGCCCAACCATTTCTCAATAAGCATACCCGGCCATCCTTTGTGGCGCTGTAAATTAACAGGAATGGCAACATTGGCCATATCAGCCAGTTCTCCTAAGGTTAAACCCGCGATAGCGTGACATCGTGCCAAAAGGGCGTCTGGCGAAGATGGAGGCAATGAAGGAGGTTGCATAAGGTGGTTAATTTCCTGTTTAAAAGCGAAGGCGAACATTAAGACTATGATTGGAGCATAGTTTGTGGAAGAATGAAAACATATACAAGATAGTGTGCCCGGGAGTCTATGTGATAGATGCCGATGGATTCCGTGCGAATGTGGGCATAGTGATTTGCAACAAAATGGGTCAAATATTTTGGGCAAGACGTTATGGTCAACATTCATGGCAGTTCCCTCAAGGCGGAATTGATGAAGGGGAATCTGCTGAACAAGCTATGTACCGGGAGCTTCACGAAGAAGTAGGACTGACACCGAAAGATGTCACCATTTTGAGTGTTACCCGTAACTGGCTTAGATATAAGCTACCAAAGCGATTAATTCGACAAGGCAGCAACCCTGTTTGTATAGGGCAAAAACAAAAATGGTTCTTGTTGCAGCTAGATTGCAACGACCGCGATGTTAATGTGCTTAAAACAGGTCATCCTGAATTTGATGACTGGAGGTGGGTAAGCTACTGGTATCCCATTAGAAATGTTGTATCGTTCAAACGAGACGTCTACAGACGAGTAATGAAAGAGTTCTCGCCTGTAGTTATGTCTGCGCAACATCGACCTCAGCAGCGCCAAAACGTAGCTCCGCACAAGCGTGGTAAAAAGCGCAGGCGCGGTTAAGCCGCTAATGGGAAAAGTGTGCAAGGTGGCGAGATGGTAAAAGTGTCAAAGGTAGCGATGTGCAACAGTAAGCGACGAGCAAACTGCAATTACACAAGGATAAACCGGTGAGCCCTCAGAGCCAACAAGGCGCAATGTTAACCACATTGAAACGTATCGTGCAGGAAATGAATCAAATTCCTGCGCTCGATACCGCTTTGTTTAAGCTAGCGTCACGTGTAAAGCACACCCTCAGTGTAGACTCATGCTCAATTTACCTTGCCGATTACGACACGCAAGAATTTATCCTAAAAGCGACGGATGGTCTGCACCCCGATGCGGTAGAACAAGTTCGCATTGGTTTTTCAGAAGGCCTTATCGGTTTAGTTGGTCAACGTGAAGAACCGCTTAATATCGTAAACGCGCACAACCACCCTAGATTCAAACACTACCCTGAAGTAAAAGAAGAAAAGTACAATGCTTTTTTAGGTACGCCCATTATCAATCAAAGGCGTGTCTTAGGCGTTATCACGCTTCAGCAATCCCAAATGCGACGCTTTAGCGAAGATGAAGAGGCGTTTTTAGTTACCCTTGCTGCACAGCTAGCGCTAGAGATCACCAATGCCGATATACGTGGCGCATTGACCTTATCAAACTCAAACGACAACACGGCACGGCAGAAAAATGTAAGAGGTATTGCAGGCTCGCCTGGTTTGGCTATTGGTAAAGGGGTCTCACCCGATAAGTCTATCAACCTCAAAAACTGGGTGGTAAAACGCACGCAGTCGCCGCAAGATCAAATCCAGCTTTACCGCAAAGGTGTTGAGGTAACAAGGGGGCATGTTGACGCCTTGTCTGAGCGGTTAGATGACGGTATACCTGATGACGTTAAATCAATTTTTCAGCTATATCATCACCTGTTGGATGCCAACAGTTTAGGTCGCGAAGTAGAAGAAAAAATTCGCCAAGGTTGGGACGCTGCCTCGTCGTTGAAAATGGTAGTCGAAAGCTACGCAGCCCGTTTTCAGGCTATGGACGACCCTTACATGCAAGAGCGCGCTATTGATATTGTCGATTTATCAGACCGTATCTTAGCCAATATTTTGTATGAAGCGAACGGACAAAAAGTCTCTGAGCAGGTTATTACTGAGGCCAGCATTTTAGTCGCTGATGAAGTGTCAGCCCCCATGCTTGCTGAGTTTCCGCGAGATAAGCTCAAAGGCATTATCTCCATTCGTGGTTCTAACAACTCTCACGCAGCCATATTAGCAAGGGCTATGGGCGTGCCTGCAGTAATGGGCTGTCAAAACGTTACACCAGCGCTACTTGAAGACAAAGAAATTCTGCTTGATGGCTATTCTGGGGAAGTCATTGTTTCGCCAGAGCGCAATATTAAAACTGAATTTATTCAGCTTATTGATGAAGAGTCGGCCATCGCCGAGAAAATAAACGCAGAGGCAGATAAACCGTGTGAAAGTGTTGATGGTTGTAGAATGTCACTCTACATCAACGCGGGACTTTCTGCTGAAGTAGAGCTAAACGCCGAGCAGATTGGGGCTGGCGTTGGTTTGTACCGTACAGAAATTCCTTTTATGCTTCGCGAGCGATTCCCCTCGGAACAAGAGCAGGTAAAGCTATATCGCCAAGTCCTTGAGGCTGCACCGTCGTTACCCATCACCATGCGTACTTTGGATGTGGGAGGTGATAAGCCGCTACCCTATTTTCCTATCAACGAAGAGAATCCGTTTTTAGGCTGGCGTGGTATTCGACTTACCCTTGATCACCCTGAAATATTCTTGGTTCAAGTTCGCGCTATGCTTCGGGCAAGCGTGGGGCTAAGCAACCTGCAAATTATGCTGCCCATGATATCTACGGTATCTGAAGTGCAGGAGTCTAAGCGCCTTATCAATCAGGCGTTTTATGAAATATCTGACGAAATAGCAGAATCGGGGCAGACCCTAAATAAACCTAAACTAGGCATTATGCTTGAAGTGCCTTCGGTACTTTATCAACTGCCTCAACTGGCTAAGCATGTTGATTTCTTTTCTGTAGGCAGCAATGACTTAACTCAGTACCTATTGGCAGTCGACAGAAACAACACGCGGGTGGCGGGGCTCTACAACAGTTATCACCCAGCCGTATTAGGGGCACTTTACGATGTGGTCCAAAAAGCTAATCAAAACCAAGTACCGGTGACTATCTGCGGCGAAATCGCAGGGGAGCCGGCAGGGGCGCTGCTGCTAATGGGAATGGGTTACCGACGCTTGAGTATGAGTGGTTTCAACTTAAGAAAGATAAACTGGCTTATTCGAAAAGTAACGCTCGATGAGTGTAAGCAGTTACTTTCATTGGCGCTAACCTCTGTTAACCAAGACGAAGTTTTTGTGCACTTAAATCAGTATCTTGAAACTAAGGGCCTAGGAGGCCTTATCCGAGCAGGTGGTTAAAAAATGGATCCACTTGTTGTAATTGTTGTCAGCTGTCTAATTTTAGGTTCAGTGGTTGGAATTCTTGCAGGTATGTTGGGCATCGGTGGCGGCTTAATTATTGTACCTGCGCTGTCGTACTTGCTGATTCACTTTCTGGGCATGACCACCGAAACGGTTATGCCTATCGCTATTGCAACGTCCTTATCTACCATCATTTTCACGGGTATGTCGTCGGCTTTAGCACATTTTAAACTCGGTAATATTCAGCGTCATGTTGTGTTTTATACCGGATTAGGAATTGCGTTTGGCGCAGTTGCCGGTGCACAGGTGGCAAGTCATATCTCGGGTGAATTACTAAAAGATGTGTTCGCCGTACTGGTGATATTGATAGCTTTGCAAATGATTTTCGGCAAACAAAAAGCGTCTGAAAACGAGGCATCAAAAGGAGCGTTAGCCACTGTTGGTGGAGGTGCCGGTATGCTGAGCGCGTTAATGGGAATAGGCGGTGGTGCATTACTTGTACCCGCATTAGTGTGGTTTCGTGTTAATGTACGCGCGGCTATTGGTTGTGCCGCTTTTTGCGGGCTAGTTATTGCCATTTTTGGTACCACCAGTTTTGTAATCGCTGGGTGGGGTGAGATAGATGTACCAGAATACAGTATGGGTTATGTTTATCTGCCTGCTACAGCTGGTATTGTTGCAACCTCTATGTTTACCGCAAATATAGGGGCGAAGCTTGGACAGCGCGTTAATATACGTGTGCTAAAAGCGATGTTGGCATGCTTACTTGTTTTAGTAAGCATTAGAATGATTTTAGGAATTGAATAAAGTAATGGAACAGAGCAGTTATCTGGTATTCCCCAGTATCGACCCCGTTATCTTCAGTGTCGGTCCATTAAGTGTGCGCTGGTATGGCTTGATGTATTTGGTGGGGTTTATCGCCGCGTATTTGTTGGCGCAAAAGCGCCTATCACAAACTAACTGGAGCCGTGAGCAGTTAAGTGACCTGCTTTTTTGGAGCTTTGTGGGCGTGATTTTAGGTGGTCGCATCGGCTATGTGCTTTTCTACCAGTTTGGTATGTTCTTAGATGACCCTCTGTATCTATTTAAAATTTGGGCGGGTGGAATGTCTTTCCACGGCGGCTTGCTAGGGGTGTTAACTGCCCTGTTTTGGCGCGCAAAGTGTATGAATACCACCTTCCTACGTTTAGGGGATTTCGTTGCACCACTGGTGCCCATTGGCTTGGGGGCTGGTCGAATTGGCAATTTCCTGAATGCAGAGCTATGGGGGCGTACCACGGACGTGCCTTGGGCTGTTATTTTCCCTAACGCAGGCTATGTTCCACGTCACCCGTCACAGCTTTACGAGTTTGCTCTAGAGGGCGTGCTGCTCTTTATTATCCTATGGCTTTACTCTTCCAAGAAGCGCCCAGTAGGCGCGGTGAGTGGTTTATTCTTACTTGGCTACGGAAGTTTCCGGTTTATTGTGGAGTACTTCAGAGAGCCCGACGCACATATTGGCTTATATCAAATGGGCCTAAGCCAGGGGCAACTTCTTTGTTTACCTATGATAGCTTTAGGAATAGGATTAATAGTCCGTGCTTACATGCGCGGAAAAGACCGTGTTGAACAGCAAAAAATATAAGAATAACGATGAAAGAATATCTCGCTCTAATGCGCCATGTACGTGATACGGGTGTGAAAAAGGAAGATCGAACTGGTACAGGTACGTTAAGTGTATTCGGGTATCAGATGCGCTTTAATCTACAGGAAGGTTTTCCTTTGGTGACAACAAAGAAATGTCACCTTAAATCGATCATTCACGAACTACTTTGGTTCTTGAAAGGCGAAACAAATATTGCTTATTTAAAAGAGCATGGCGTAAAGATTTGGGATGAATGGGCTACCGATGAAGGCGAGCTTGGTCCTGTATATGGCCATCAATGGCGTAGTTGGGATCGCGGTGACGGTACCTCGGTTGACCAAATTGCCGAAGTGGTAGAGCAAATTAAAAATAACCCTGATTCACGCCGTCTTATCGTTAGCGGTTGGAATCCCGCAGTCTTACCTGATACTCGCTATTCACCAAAAGAAAATGCGGCAATGGGCAAGCAGGCGTTACCCCCTTGCCATACGCTTTTTCAGTTTTACGTTTTAGAAGGCAAGCTAAGCTGTCAGCTTTACCAACGTAGCGGTGATATTTTTCTTGGTGTTCCGTTTAACATTGCAAGCTACGCACTGCTTACCATGATGATTGCACAAGTATGCGACCTAGAGGCGGGTGATTTTATTCATACGCTAGGTGATGCGCACCTGTATTCAAATCATCTTGAACAGGTAGAACTTCAGCTTAGTCGCGAACCTTTTGCCCGTCCAACGATGGAAATTAACCCAGATATTAAAGATATCTTTGGTTTTTCCTACGAAGACTTCACGCTAAAGAATTATCAGTCACACCCGCATATTAAAGCCCCTGTCGCTATTTAAGGAGTTACCATGAGTACTCCAATATTGATTTGCGATGACTCGGGCTTCGCAAGGCGACAAATGGCGCGCAGTTTACCCGATGGGTGGGATGTAGATGTCTCGTTTGCCGAAAATGGTGAACAAGCCTTAGCTCTTATCAAAGAAGGTAAGGGCGACGTGGTCTTTCTCGATTTAAACATGCCTGTAATGGATGGCTACCAAACTATGGAAGCCATACGTCAACAGGACTTGCCGTGCTTAGTGGTGGTAGTGTCTGGTGATGTTCAGGCGCAAGCACGAGAAAAAATGCTTTCCCTCGGAGCTTTAGATTTCATTCGAAAGCCAATTGATAATGAAAAGCTCAGTCATATCTTATCATCCTACGGTATTTATAGTGGTGAGAGTCATTCATCAGGGGCTAATTTACAAAAGGCGCAGGGGCAAAGTGAGTCAAGTGCGCCTAAAGCCAAGGGCCCAATGAGCAACGAAGAGCAGTTAGATGCATGCCGTGAAATGGTGAATATTGCCATGGGGCGTGCAGGAGAAAATCTAGCCCAGCTGCTAGGTGAGTTTATTGACTTACCCATACCCAATGTTAACTTAATTGAAAGCAACGAACTGTCTATGGCGATTGCCGAGATTAATCGTAATGACAGCGTTTCTGCGGTTTCAAAAGGGTTTATTAGCGAGGGTATAAGTGGTGAAGCCCTAGTTATTTTCAACGATACAAATACGCAAAACATTGTTGAGCTGTTGAAATACCCATCGTCTGCCTCATCAGATAAACTTGCCCTAGAAGCCCTTATGGACGTATCGAATATTCTAATAGGTGCTTGTTTAAATGGTTTGTCAGAACAGCTCAATGTTGCTTTTAGTCATACGCATCCTATCTTACTCGGGCAGCACCAAGGCTTATCAACGCTTTTAAGTGATAACGTACAGCGCTGGGGGAAATTAATGGCTATTGAGATTGGCTATGCAATAAAGTCGAGAGATATTTCCTTTGACCTTCTATTGTTGTTCCCTGGTGATGCTATGAGTCACATTTATGCGCGGCTGTTCAATGATGGCTTTATAAAACAAGACAAGGAAAGTCTATGAATGCTTCAACTGGTACACTCGCTGCAGAAACCCTCGTTAGTTCATCTCACGTACCTGCAGAATTACTCGACTCAATTGAAGTAGGCGTTGCGGTAATTGATCGCAACTTCAATGTGCAGGTCTGGAATAAATTTCTTGAGAACCATAGCGCAAAAAAAGCAAACGCTATTATTGGAACTAGCTTGTTTTCTCACTTTCCAGAAATAGAAGAGAAGTGGCTCAGGACCAAAATTGACCCTGTATTTAATTTAAAAAGCCCAGTGTTTATCATTTGGGAGCAGCGTCCTTACTTATTAAAATTCGATTGTAATCGTCCGGTCACTTGCGCCGCAGAGTTTATGTACCAAAACGTGACCATGTTCCCTATCGTAGATAAAAGCGGGCGAGTAGAGCGGTTTTGTATGCTGGTTTACGATGTTACCGAACAGGCCCTGGGTAAATTAGGGATGGAGCATCTTAACGAAGAGTTGAAAACGGCAAGCCGGGTCGATGGGCTTACTGGGCTATTTAACCGTCGCTATTGGCAAGAGCGCTTTGATGAAATGCACAAGTTATGCGTTCGCCGAGAAAAGCCGAGTACCGCACTTATGCTAGATATCGATCATTTTAAGCGGGTTAATGATACCTACGGCCACCAAGCTGGCGACAAAGTTATAAAAATGCTTGCTGCTTTGATTAAACGTTGTGTGCGGGAAACCGACCTTGCTGGGCGTTATGGCGGTGAGGAGTTTGCTATTATCCTTAATGATTCCACGGTAGACGATGCAAAAGCGGTAGCCGAGCGTATTCGTCAATTTGCACAGCGTTTAGTGGTTGAGCACGAGGGCGAATCAATAAACTTCACTGTAAGCCTTGGTCTTGCCCAGTTCTCTCCTGACTTTAAGGAACCGATGGCATGGCTTGAATGTGCTGACCAAGCGCTTTATCAGGCAAAAGAAAACGGTCGAAACCAGTACTGTATCTACACTTAAAAAAGACTTGTTAAGAAAGCGCTAGCCGCAAGGTATTTTTGAGTTCTTGGTATGTAACAGGCTTCACGAGGTGATATCGAATCCCAGCCCGTAGTGAAGCCTCTTTATCGTTCCTGTGAGCATTGGCGGTAAGCGCGATAATGGGCAGGTCAGGGTGGCCTTCTTTTATAATATTAGCCACTTCTAAGCCATTGATATCAGGCAGGTTAATATCAAGTAATATACAGTCAAAGGCGGTCTCGTTTACCCTGCCTATCGCGTCGTCGCCCGTGTAGCATACGGTGACATCATGCCCCATAGTTTGTAGCATGTATTCCACCATTTCTGCATTTATTGGCTCATCCTCTACCACTAGAATGTTTGCTTTGGTCAACGCTTTGATGGCTTTTGTGTTATTCCCTGAAAGCTGATGTATGGCGTCTACAAACCGGTTTCTGTCGATAGGCTTAACAAAGCTCTGAAATATAGGCAGTTCACTTTTGGCGATAATATTGGCGATATCCGGCGTTGCAGACAACACGATAACTGGCGGCACGCGCTCCCCGTAAATGGCTTTTAGTGTTTTAACCAATTCAAGACCATTCATTCCTGGCATGTACAAATCAGCAATGATTCCCGAGAATTGAAGCAATTCATCGTGAAGGTTTAAAAGGTTTGCACCAGATGAGAATGTGCGAACACTAAAGCCTTCTTTAGCAATAATGGACTGTAGGTGTAGCCTTGATATTTCTAAATCATCGACGATAGCAAACTTGGCATTAGAAGGCGTCGATGTTATTGACGGCGAGTCTTCTATGGGCGTAATTGGCAGTGATATATTGAACTCGGATCCGACGCCTACTGTACTATTTACCTGTAACGTACCGCCAAGTTTATCAATGCTGCGTTTGGCAACCGATAGCCCAATTCCCGCCCCTGGGTAGCGCTGACTTTGCGAGTGCTCCCCTCTATAAAAGCGCTCGAACATGCGTTTTTGGGTTTGTTCATCAATGCCAATACCCGTGTCGTTAATAATGATTACTAGAAAAACTTTTTTGTTTTTAACCAGCGTCGTAACGGTCACGTCAACTAATCCCGTTGAAGTAAATTTCACGGCATTATCGAGGATGTTCACTATGACTTTGGAAAGGGCCATAGCGTCGGTTTCAGCATAGTTTGGCACGCTATGACTGCAATGCATGTTAAGTTCGAGTTTTTTGTCTTTAACTCTTACCGAAAAAGGCGAGATGCATTCGTCTAACAAACTTATCAAGTCTACCTTTGAAAGCTGTAAGTCATCCTCTACATGATTATTGAGAATATCCGTAAGGTTGCTGGTTAGATTGAGCAGCCTATAGCTTGATTGCTCAGCTTGTTGAATTAACCGGGTACGCTGGTCTTCCAAATTGGGAATAAGCTCTAAGGCACTTATTATGGCGCTAATCGGCGCCCGAAACTCATGGCTGATAAGCTTTAAAAATTCTTTGTTCTGTAAGTCTTGACCATAATCAGCTACAGCCAGCCGTACATTCGACTTGTGGAGCTTTCGCAGAGATTTCTTGGGAGAGCTTTTACTAACAAGCCAGGCACCAAGATACCAAAGAACCAAAACAACTGTGCCAAATAAAGTAGTTAGCAGCATCTTTTCACGCAGGCCTTGAACTCGGAGTAACACCGCGTTTTCTTCTGCTTGTAAGGTGCTAAGAAGAGGAAGAAGGCTAAAGCCATCATCGATATAGGGCTTCATTTCAGTAGGGGGGAGCGCCATAAGCGTGTAAAGCAATATGCGCGTTGTTTTGGCGCTTTCTTCGGCTGTGGCTCTATTTAAGCCTTTATATGCCTTTGTAAACTCTTCTTTAGAAACAGGGGCTAGATTGTCGCTGACCCTCCACCTGTCTTCTAAATATCGATTTAACCCCTGATATGTTACCTGTAACTGATAAGCTAAAGCGGTATGAGTGCCATTATTGCTTTGAGTTTGGCTGTTGAATTGGTGTATTCGATATTCAGCAGTAATTATACTGTTTTCTAAATCACTCTTTTGCTTAAGGCTAGTAATGAAAGACTGCTGTTTGGTGTTTAACACAAGCAAGATTGAAATAATAATGGCAGCGAAAAACATAGCCGTGGCGTTTACTTTTGAAAAGGTAAAAGCGGTGGATACCAATGATGACTTGCGTTGCGGTGGATCAGCCTTGTTTGCGCTCAAATTTCTTCCTTGCAAGAGTTTGCATTAACTACCTTCTTTAAATGTAGGCAACTAATGCAAACTTGCAAGGTCACTAAATGTAGACTGCAACAGAGTGTAAAAATTTATGGCGCTTCGACGCGCTTTATGTGATCTCTTATGGAATATAAAAAGCAAAGGCTAGGGACCACCATGACAGCGGTCAAAATGAAAAACAAACTCCAGTTTCCATTGAGGCTATCGACAACTAAACCACTGCTAGAAGCAACCAATGTTCGTCCTGCAACACTTAGTGAGGCCATAAGCGCATATTGTGTTGCGCTAAAAGCGCGGTTACATAAAAGCGATATAAAGGCGACCATAGCAACTGTGCTCCATGCCCCGGTAAAACCATCGACAATGACAGTGATGGCCAACAGTGAAGTTGAAGGTCCAGTCTGTGCGATAAGTGCAAAAAGAAGGTTTGAAGCCGCCATGGCGACACCAGCAATCATTAGTCCTCGGTAAATGCCATAGCGGATGTTTACTAACCCGCCAAGTAGAGAGAATATAATGGTCACCCACCAGTTAAGTAACTTTGAGTAAGTGGCGATATCGCTATTTGAAAAACCAACTTCTTTATAGAAGACTATGCTCATACGACCTAAAAACGCTTCACCAATTTTAAAAAGAAAAATAAACAGTAAGAATGAAGCGGCCAGCTTGATGCCATTGCGGTTAAAGAACTCCGAAAATGGTGTTATGAGCGTTGTTCTTACCCAGTTAATCACTGCAGAGTTGTTTGCGTTTACATCCGTTACTTGCTCAAGCAAAGCTTCCCTATTAACTGCGGGTTCATTAGCAAACCAGGTAGCTATTGCCAAAGAGGCCATGATAGCGCCAAGTAATAAGTAAATATCTGGCCAAGTCCAGGAAGTGAGGTCTGCTAAGAAAAAGGGGATAGCGCCAAGGCCACCGTAGCCCGTCCACCATCCAGCTGTTGCTACTGAGGAAGCAGCAGACATACCATCTTTATCTTCTTTTTCAATGCAATCAATACGAAAGCCATCAATAGCAATATCTTGGGTGGCAGAAGCAATGGCAATAAGTAAACCAATCAAGGCTACGTAAAATAGGTCTTGGTTTGCGGTAAGTTGGGACATCGCCAGACACAGTGAAGCAACAACGCTTTGCATCAAAAAGATCCAACCGCGTCGTTGCCCTAGCAACGGCGGCTTAAGCTTATCGACAAGGGGCGACCATAAAAAATTAAATGAATAGGTGGCGAAGATGATACCGAAAAGGCCAATAGCCGAACGCGATAAACCTTCATCTTTTAGCCAAGCCGATAACACTGAACCAATCATGATCCAAGGAAAACCACTGGAAATGCCAAATAGAAAAATCGTTAGGTAGCGTTTGTCGTTGAACGTTTTTAATGCAGTAAGCAATACTTCGGCCTTCAGCGGTAACTCAAAAGTATATTGAGCCACGAACCATTGTGTTTAGCAATAAAACTGTGAAGGCGATATTAATAATTTAGAGGTAAGCAGGAGATACTAATAATATAGGGTGAGCCGCCGTAAAGTGAACCCTGTTCACGGGCGAATACCAACACAGTCTAAAGGGCAATGCCCCAAACCTTCCAGAAAGTTAACGCAGTTTGTTAACTCATCAACAAGAAACTGGTCTTTTGTCAGTTTATCTTCATTCCAGTAATGCACTTGATGAAGCAAGTGCCAAAAAACACGCTCTTTTTGCGTATATGGCTGGGTTAATGTGCATTCAATTTGCCCCCATTCTTCCATACTATCCCAAAAGAATAGCTCGATTTCCTCGATAGGAAGCTCTCCCTGCCAAAATGCTCTCAAATAGAAACACAGCTGTTTCGCTTTGTTATCTACAAAATCCTGAACATTCACAAGTCACTCAACCGTCGTTATTTGCTAAAGATAGTATAGCCCATTACATGATTACCATTGACTTCAACACCCCATTATTCGTCTGAATATAGGTAGGTAACTGTTTTGGGTAATGATTTAGCCTAATCCTTAGATAGAGGAATTACCAGCCTAGATGTCTGGTCCAGCCTATGATGCTATTTGCAACTATATGAATATTTGGGGTTTTGTTGATTTCTTTTATACTAAAGGTTAAAGAATTATTTGGCAGGTGGACTTGTCTATAGTGCAACTTTAGTTCGTTTTTTGCACGAACCTTTCTTTTCATTGTGGTGCTTGCTTCCCAGTCGTTAAAGTTTATTAAAGACAAGTCAAGAATGGGAAAGCTGGCTTTCGCGATAGTATCAATCACTAAGTTATTTGTTTTTTCTTGTGGCCAAAATGGCGATATAGCGACAAACGAATCTGGTTGTAAACCAGGCTGCATTTCGACTGTAGACAAGTAGGCCGTTGCAAGCATTCCTTGCGCAATCACCATGCGGTATCCCGTTCTATCTTGCAAATAATTATCTAACGCACTGAGTTGCAGCGTTAGTGCCGTTGTCGTTGATTCAAAGTCAAGGTACTGAGTCAGTTGATCACTTCTAGGGTGGATGATTGATTCGCTATCCATCGATGATGATGCGCTTTCTGCTTGAGCTTCACTGGTTTGTTCTTCAGTAGTTAGAGATGATGGTGAATTTGTCGACAAATTAAAAGGGCTGATAACTACGTTCCATCCTTTCTCAGCAAGCATACTCGCTAAGCTGTTACCTTGAGCAAGAGTAAGACTAGATGGGAAGGGCTCAGTGAGTACTACTGCAACACCCAAAGGGAGCGGAGTTTGTGCCTCGATGACAATAACAGGGGCTTTCTCTTCGCCCACCATTAACGCGTCCACTTCTCCGGGCAAATAGGCATTACTTACATCTGTGAAAAAATCACAATGCGCCGTTACAGGCAGCAGCGAGACGATAACTGCAAATGTTATAAGAAGAGCGTGCCTTTTCATAAAAAACGGTTTGCCTTTACCTATTGTTGATTTGCGCGGTCACGGCAGCATCAAATCAATTCAAACACCAAGTATTCTACGAAGGTTATCGGCAGTACCTTTTAAAACTGAAATGAAGTCTATAGATAAAATAGAACAGCACTACTCAATACTTTCAGACAGGGCTTTGGGTTGGTAATGGCTAAAAGGGATAGGGATGTGAAAATGCTGCCAATGTCCGAATGTAGGATGGGAAAAGCTTAAGCTTTCTGCATGTAGCTGTAAGCGAGAGGCCATAGATAACGCTTCTTCATGGGCATAAAGTCTGTCACCTAAAATAGGATGGCCTAAAGCAAGCATATGCACGCGCAATTGGTGAGAGCGACCTGTGATGGGGTATAGGGCAACTAAAGAGTAGGGCAAACCTTTTTCATCATGGGAACGCTCGACAACGTCAAAATGCGTTACTGCTTTCTTACCGCGCTCGAAGTCTACCATTTGCTTCGGTCTGTTCGGCCAATCGCAAATAAGGGGTAAATTAACCTCTCCACTGTCTTGTGCTACATGACCATGTACTCGGGCAAAATAGCGCTTTTTAGTTTGTCGAAGCTCAAATTGTTTTGATATATGGCGATGACTCTCTTTATTCAGTGCCAGCACTAAGATACCCGATGTCGCCATATCTAGCCGATGAACTACCGTGGCAGTGGGGTATACACAATTAACCCGGCTAATGAGCGAGTCTCGGTGCTCTAAGGCCTTACCCGGCACGCTTAATAGCCCGCTAGGCTTGTGCGCTACCAGCATATCCTCATCTTGATAAAGGATATCAAGATAAGGCGTCATAGGCGGGTTATAAACAAAGCTCGGGTTTGGCATTATGTACTCGTTACTTCAACGTTGTTCTTTCAGTGCTTAACATTTCGCATTTACGGGTTGTTCACCACAATACGTATTGCGTCTAGCTGAACATCAGCTTCCTGAATGACCTTATCGAGCGCATTCATTTGCGTTTCAATAAATTCAATTTCGCTATCGCGCACAGCGGGATTGCGCTTTTGAAGATCCCGCAAGCGCTGTATTTCATCATTCAATGTGCTGTGCATATCGTTAAGGGCATCATGCTGCTTTTGGTTAGCCTCGTGATGGGCAAGCTTACGCGCTTTCTCAATAGCAAGTTCAAGGGGCTGCTGCAGTGCTTTTAGAAGTTGAGAAGAAATCTTGCGACCAATTTTACGCTTAACATCAAAACTTAAGTCAGAAGGATTGCCCTGCGCATCTAAACATACCCGCACTGGCGTTTGTGGCAAGAAACGGCTTAATTGAAGCGCTTTCGGCGCTTGTGCGTGCAGCACGAAAAGGGTTTCTATCCAGTAGGCGCCCTTCGGCAGAGAAGGCTCAGCAATAAAGCCCATACTGCTTTTTCCGTGAACGTCGGTCAGCACTACATCAATCGCGGTATGTACTAGCGGATGGTCCCAGCTAAGAAACTGTACGTTTTCAAGCGTGGTGGCAACACGGCGCTTGTAAGTAACCGTCATGCCTTCTGGGTCAAGACCTGGAAGCTGACTCACCATCGATTCGGTTGGCATAAGAATAAAGCAGTCGTTGCCTTTCTCGTCTTGCTGGACGCCGATAGCGTCAAATACACGGCCCATAAAGCGAGATAAATCTTGTTCGCTATCAAGGGTGATAATATCTTCGAGCAGTTGCTCTACACGGCCTTCGCCAGAAGCATTAAGCTCAAGAAGTCGATCGCGACCGGCTTCAAGCTGTGCCACCAGTTGGCTGTTTAGTGTAACGCTCATGTTTACAAGCTCGTCACGGGCACTCATATTGTCAGGGTGTAAGCATGCACCAATAAGCAAAGGTTTCACGTCGTCGAACACGCCAGAGCCGGTCGGACAGGTCTTCTCAAAGGCATTAAGTCCTTCGTGATACCAATCTAGCAATACGTGCTGAGCGGTTTTCGCTAAATACGGTACGTGAATTTGTACAGTTTGAGTTTGGCCAATACGGTCAAGTCGACCAATACGTTGTTCAAGCAGGTCTGGCGTAATAGGTAAGTCGAACAGAACCAAGTGGTGAGCGAACTGGAAGTTACGGCCTTCACTGCCAATTTCACTACACAGTAGAATTTGTGCGCCGTCTTCTTCGTCAGCAAAGTAATGGGCCGCCTTATCGCGCTCTACTATGCTCATGCCTTCGTGGAATACGCTATGGCGAATACCGGTTTGCGTGCGAATGACTTCGCCTAACTCTTGTGCCGTACGAGCGCTGGCGCAAATAAGCAGAATTTTTTCTGGCTTAACGCTTTGCATAAAATCTAGCAGCCATTCAACGCGAGGGTCGTGCTTAGTCCAGCTATTAACAACACTTGCCATACGCTCAGGGTAGAGTGAATAGGTTAGGTCGCCGCCGCTCACTGCCTCTGAATAAACCTCCGGCAACGCCAATTCATATGCACTTAGTTTACGCTCTGGGAACCCTTCGATATTGGCGCGGCGATTTCTAAATAGCATGCGACCTGTACCGTGACAGTCAATAAGTTGATGCAGCAACGCATGACGATTGTCCGGCGAGCTTAAATCACCCGCATGTTCCATTACGTCAGGCGCAAACTCAGCAAGTTTGCTACGTTGCTTGTCGTTAGGCTCGGCGTCTGAAAGTAATGGCGCGACCGCATCGGCGAGTTGACTGTATTTCGATTCTTCATCTAAGAAAGCGTCGTAACTATGGAAGCGAGCCGGGTCGAGTAGGCGTAAGCGTGCAAAGTGGCTTTCGTGACCAAGTTGATCAGGCGTTGCGGTAAGTAGCAATACGCCAGGTGTTTGGTTAGCTAGTGCTTCAACACACAGGTATTCGGCAGAAGGAGCCTCACTTGACCACGCAAGGTGGTGGGCTTCATCGACAACCATTAAATCCCAACCTGCGGCTTGAATTTGCTGCTGGCGTTTTTCGCTCTTACTTAGAAAGTCGATACTGCAAAGTACCAGCTGATCGCTTTCAAATGGGTTTACTGCGCCTGTGTCAGCTGTATCGTCATCTTCTAGACCTTCGCTCTCTTCTATCGTTTCACTCTTTTCTATGGCTTCACTCTTTTCTATCGCTTCGCAACGACTCTCATCGTAAATGGCGAAAGGAAGATTTACGCGGCGCAGCATCTCAACTAGCCATTGGTGCATGAGCGAGTCTGGAACCAAGATAAGCACGCGCTCGGCACGACCAGTTTTAAGCTGCTGGTGAATAATTAGCGCTGCTTCAATAGTTTTACCAAGCCCTACTTCATCAGCAAGCAATACGCGAGGCGCGTGTCTTCCGCCTACCTCTGACGCTATGTGTAACTGGTGCGGGATAAGCGATATACGGGCACCGGCAAGGCCGATAGTACTTGAACGCAAATATTCGTATTGATGATCTAGGGCGCGTTCACGTAAGTCGAACCATTTCGGATTGTCTAGTTGCTGACTAAACAGGCGCTTTTCAGGTTGGTTTAAGCGAATGTGGCTGTCTAGCATGGTTTCAGGTAAGCGCACTTGGGCTTTAGTATCTTCACGAAGCCCGTGATAAATAAATAAACCTTGGTTCTCTTCTTTTTCAGTAATGGTCATTTCCCAGCCATCTTGGCTTTTGACCGTTTCGCCAATTTCGAATATTAGTCGCGTAAGCGGCGCGTCTTGCTTTGTGTATTTTCGCGCTTCGCCTGTTGCCGGATACAACACTTCAACTGAACGGAAATCGTTACCGATAACTACGCCCAGCCCCAGCTCTATTTCGGTGTTGCTTAACCAACGCTGACCAACTAAAAATTGACTATCTGAACTCATAAATCACCAACCTGTTTTTCGGGGGGGCGGTATTGTACGCATTGCGTTGTGATAAGTCATTAATACTAGACTATTGGTCGTCGTTTTTACTATATAAGCGCAAAGAGAGAATTAACGACGTGCATGAACATAGTCATATGGTCTTTAAACGGCACTCCTGTCGTATGTAAGGCATCAGTACCAAACCACACCTACCTTGTTGCCCCTCTAAGACGCGGTACAAATGACTTAACACACGATACCAATGAAAGAACAAAGTCGCGTTAACATGTTCAGCAGACTTGCTTTGTCATAGGGATGGCGTAAAACTGTCGTATCACTGACCATGGATATTTCTTACTGTTAACGAGGTCACGTTTCTAACGTATGTGAAGCGCAGTTAACAGGAGGAAGCGCGAGATGGATATGAAAGTAGACAGTCAAAAGCTTATACAACTACGCAATGCTAAGGCATGGAGTCAGCAGCATCTGGCTGATGTGTCTGGGTTGAGTTTACGCACTATTCAGCGAATTGAGAAAACCCAATCTGCATCCCATGATTCGATAGGAGCACTTGCATCAGTGTTCGAAACGACGCCAGGTGCCCTCTTTATGGATGAACCCGATGCCGCCGCAAGTCACGCTCAAATGCAGCAAGCCTCGGAAACTTCTATTGCGGGGGAAAATCGAGCAGCACATCATACAGTACCGCATCAGGTTTACCGTCCAACAATGTTAAACCACAAAAATGTTCTTTGGGTTACGTTAGCGCTCGCTATTAGTTTGTTTGTAGCTATTTACTATGCGCAAACGGTCAATGCAAATAACGGTAGTAACCAAGTAATCGAAGCTGGCAAACCAGTGAATGTAAGTAGCGAAGCCCTTGAAAACGCAACAGACTGGTTGCGCTTGATTGATAGCGGTGAATATGAACAAAGCTGGCAAGAGAGTGCGGCTATATTCAGAAGTAATATTTCCGAAGCGAAATGGGCTGAAGCACTTCAGCTTGTTAGAAAGCCTCTAGGCGATCTAAAAAATCGAGAGTTTGCTTTAGCTCAAGCGCCTTCTTCACTGCCAGGATTGCCAAAAGGCAATTACCTAATCTTATCATTCAGCACCCAGTTCACTGAGAGTACCTCTATGAATGTAGAAACACTCTCTATGGTAGAGGTAAATGGTGAATATAAAGCAATAGGGTACTTCATCAAGTAGACCCTTTTATCACTCACCCATGCGATACAGGGTCTGTAAGCCCAGTATCGCCTTTTTATCGTTGTCGCTAGTTGCATTGTTTATAGCGTCAATAAGTTCAGGTGCGTTATAAGGCTCAAGTAATGCTAAGAAGGTCGCTGTGCCAGGCGGCAAGCCTCTACTTACTGCCTTTTGAAGTCGTTTCCATACGGTGAACAGCGACTCCTCACCCAACGTTTTTTGCTGCACCACGCTATCGATGGCGCGGTGCATTACCATTCCGCACGAGTAATAAAGGTTGAAGTGTCCATTCTTATAAGCGTTGGCAAGTGTGCTTTGCGTTAAACCTTGCGTGCAGCTTTCAAACGCGTGGGTTATACGCCTTTTTACATAGCTATTGGCATCTTCATAAAGGTAGTTCATAGCTAGTGCCGCAAAGTAGTCGGCGCTACCTTCATGTAACCATGATTGTTCGTCATTCTCTGAAACACCGGCGGTATTACCTGGCTGATATAAATGTGCTGCTTCGTGGGCAAAGAACCACAACGTCTTATTGGCAAAGTCGCTATTCTCAGCGCGTTTGTCCAAATCATTTCTGTTCCAGTGCATAAAGATTTGATTTGGCAGCGTGCCGCCTTGTGAGGAATGACCATCAACCATGGCGTAAGAAGCAAATAGCATAGGTTTTTCGGTGGCAAGTGGTTTAAGAGAGTGTGAGAAATAAGCCATGATTTTGGGCATGTCGTACTCTAGCTTAGCTTGTATGCTCTCAGGTAGGGCTGGGTCAATAAGTGCAACAGCACTGTCTGTGATAATCGGTTGCTGTTTACCTACATAAACCTGTCTACCATTATTTTTATCTACCCATGAGGCGCTGCCACTAACTACTTTTCCGTTTAAAACGATGTGTTCGCCACTTGGCACTTTAAGGGTGATAGGCCATTCATTATGTTCATCTTCACAAGTATTAGCACAAGCAAACAGACGACCAGAATGAAAAGCATTGCCACCGTTCGAAAAAGGCGAAAACGGCGCATATTCTTTGCCCAAGTGTTTGTAAGTGGGGGTGAGTACAAAAGAAACTTTAGAAATAGGTTTTCCCGTTTTAGAACGCACAATTTCTTGTTGTGAAATGGTGTCGTAGGCAATCTCAATGTCACTACTTTTTGGTAGCCAGCGAGTGGTTCTAGAAGCGTCAGGATTTCGGACAAATACTAGCTGTTGTGAAGGCTTACCAAGGGTATAACCTAGCTCCCAGGTAGCACCGCTCTCTGTCTGAGTTTTTTCAATTACGGTGTCGACCTGACTAGCGAGACTTACGCCATTCGTAAAGTTAGTGATTACCAACACTAAAAGGGTAAGAAAGGGATGAGCTATAGTTCGTAAGGAGGGCATCAAAACTAAAAGGTCCTTTTTAAGTGTAGTGATAATGGCTTTCTTTAGCGTATTACGAATGTAGCCAATATCAGTATTTGCGTTTGTTTCCCGCAAACGGCGTTAAAATAATGTTAATGAGGATTGGCTAATTTAATGTTAGTTTATTAAGTGATAGTAACGCACTTTTTGTTTTTTTCTGCTATTTAAACTTACATCTAATGAATACTGGAAACTATATAATGCCAAATTTAGCGGGTGATGTTGTTTACCCTCTTACCCGTACGTCGATACCTAAAAAGGCGATAGGGTTGTATTTGCTATGTTTGGTTTTTCTACTTGGCACCAATTTTACCTATGCACGCCCTATTGCGCTTGCAACATCAGAGGTAAGCCCCTTTAGCGACAGCCAAGACGTGTCGAAAGGGTACGTGAATGAAATAGTGGTAAAGGCTTTTGAAGAGTTGGGCGAGCCGCTTAATGTAGAGCGTTACCCTCATGCCCGAGCTTTAATGTTGGCGAAAACGGGCGCCTTAGACGGTGTATTTCCTGTACATGACTACGAACGTGTTAATGATGCATTTCTTCTATCTGATGCTATCCCAGCGGGAGCGAGTGGATTCCTAATTAGGACGAAAGACTTTAAGAATAGGAGTGAAATACCTAATCTAGTTGAATGGCTCAAACGACAAAACTTGCGAGGAATTGGGTACCTCAGAGGCACAGTCGCGCCGCAATTTTTATCAAATGAAGCGTTTTTCAATATGTACCCAGGAAAGTCTACGGTTAATCTATTAGATTTACTTGGAAGAGAGAGAATTGATGTTTTATTTATTGATAAGTATAGCGCCAAGGAAGCATTAGTTAACGAGCGACCTAGCCTCATAGGTGAGTTTATATTTATCCCTGGGGAGGAAGTGCAAAGCTCTTTTCATCTAGCGCTTTCAAAACGAAACCCTAAGTCTTCCAAGCTAATTGAGAAGTTCAACTTAGCGTTACAGAAACAAAAACAGAATGGGCTTTTGGCGCGCACACTCGAAAAGTATGGTGTATATAACACTTCACAAAACGAAGATGCATTAATTGTTGGCGCGCCAGATATTAATGCTGTTTTTAATGCAAAAGCATACCTGGATAAATACGGCTCCCCTCTATCACAGTCAAATATCCAATGGCGAATAATGGATGAAACCGTTTTACGCCGCCGATTGCTCGGTAATTTTTCAGTTAATGAAAATAGCTTTGATTTGGTACTAATTGGTAATTACGGGCTTCCTATTTGGGCAAAGCGGGATATTCTCGTTCCTTTTAACACGCATCCTGACGATTATGACATTAATGACGTCATTCCTGCTGCTCTTCATGCAAACACCGTTGATGGAAAACTTTACGGGTTACCGTTTGTCGCTGAAACAACACTGACTTTCTACCGAAAGGACCTACTTGATAAGTTTAATTTAAGCCTTCCCTCAGTGCTTACATATACCGACGTTAAGGCACTAGCTCAACAAGTACATATGCCCGAAAAAGAAATTTACGGCGTAGGGCTTAGAACGCGCGTGGGGTGGGGACAGAATATGGCATTAGTGAGTACAATGGCCAATACCTATGGGGCATCGTGGTTAGATGAAAAAATGCGACCTACCCTAGACAGCTCAGCGTGGCTTAATGCCGTGAAAATGTATGCTGACCTTGCAAAGAACGTTGGCCCCCCAGGAAATGAGGATATGGGGTGGCAAGAGAACCAAAAACTCTTTGCTCAAGGCAAATTAGCGTTTTTCGTTGACGCCTCCTCTTTAGGCGGCGCGCTATTTGATAAAAACTTCTCTAAGGTTACTGAATTCACTGGCGTTACTTATGCGCCTCTCGGAAAGCAACAGAAAGGAGCGCAGTGGTTTTGGTCATGGAATTTTGCCGTTCCGAAACAATCGCGCTATGTGAAGGAGTCCCAGCAACTTGCGCATTTTTTAACATCAAAAACCTTTATTGATGACCTCAAGAAAGTTAGCGGTGAATACGCGGCCCCTTCAGGTACTAGGCACTCAACGTATTCAAGTGCCTATCAGCAAGCTGTGCCTTATGCAGCTTTTGAACACCAAGCATTGAAGTTACTTTCAAGCGATGACTTGAGCAATTCTATGATAGGCAGTCAGTTTATTCCTATCCCAGAGTTTACCGCTATTGGCTACGCAGTAGGGGCACAAATTAATGATGTGGTTACGGGTAAAAAAAGCGTGAAGGCGGCATTAGACAATGCCCAAAACCAAACAGAAATAATTTTAGAGCGCGCTGGGTACTTCACGAACAAAGGAAACTAGCTTGTTAGCATGGCGTATGTGAAAAAAGGCTAAGACGATTGCGCTTTACATTTGTTCTAAATGAAAATAAAAAAAGAAAAAACAGTGCTAAATCTTAAAAACTGGATTATGGTGGAATTAAGGGTTCGCTAATTCAACTGACGAACCTTTGAGGCAGAAAGTGTAGTACTGCTTCTCAGTCGACGCGAGTAGGGGAAGAAGTCCTGTTTCGAGCGGCATTCTCCTACAACCGTAACTGTAGCTTGTTAGTGCGCGGGTTCATAAAAGAACTATACGCCTAACCTGGCTTTATTTACCGGAGTGAAGGATGCCAAAAAAAAATTCTACCGATACTAAGATTTACGTCCTCGATACCAATATTTTGCTGCACGAACCTCACGCTTTTCTCTCCTTTAAAGAACATGATGTTGTTATTCCAATGACCGTATTGGAAGAGCTCGACTACATAAAAGACAGTAAGAAAGACGTGGCGCGCGACGCACGGGTATCCATTCGGGCGATGGAGGACTTACTCCACGACGCAACGCCAGAAGATATGCTTGCGGGTGTATCGATGGAAGGGTTGGGCGCGGGTCAAACGGCACCTACAGGGAGTCTATCTATATTCGCCGATCTTAATATGGTTGAGGCCCAGCAAGTCTTTACCAGCAATGAGAATGACAACCGCATCATTAACGTAGCGCTGCACTTGCAAAAGACGTTCGCGCCGCAAAAAGTGGTGTTGGTTACTAAAGACCTAAACATGCGGCTTAAGGCGAAAGGGGCAGGCCTCGCTCATGTTGAAGACTACCGCACCGACCAGCTAATTACTGATATCAAATATCTATCTCGTGGGTTTCATACCTTTGAAGGTAATTTTTGGGACAGCGTAAAAAGCGTGGATAGCCGCAGCGAAGGGCGCGACACTATTCACACTATCCCCAAGTCTATGTTGCCAGAAGCGTATATCAACGAGTTTTTGCTCGACGAAACTAAACAGTTTGCAGGTTTAGTAGAAGAGATCACCGACGATCATTTAGAGGTGTTGGATTTAGGTTACGAACGCTTGATGGGTCGTCATGCCTGGGGCATCACACCCAAAAATATAGGGCAGGCAATGGCGCTTCACGCCTTGCTAGACCCGCATATTGATATGGTTATTCTCACAGGCCCTGCCGGTAGTGGTAAAACGCTACTTGCGTTAGCGGCAGCCCTTGAAATGGTGGTAGAGCGTAACATGTATGACAAAATCATTGTCACGCGAAGCACGCCGGAAATTGCTGAGTCCATTGGCTTTTTACCGGGGACAGAAGAAGAAAAAATGTTGCCTTGGTTGGCAGCAATTACCGATTCTTTGGAAGTACTCCACAAGCACGACGAAAATACCAAAGGCTCTATGAATTACATCATGGAAAAAGCCAACATTCAGTACAAGTCGGTGAACTTTATGCGAGGCCGAAGTATTCAAAATGCGATTGTGATTTTGGATGAGTCGCAGAACTTAACCGCGTCGCAGCTTAAAACTATCATCACCCGATGTGGTGAAGGAACCAAGCTGATAGTGGGCGGTAACTTGGCGCAAATAGACAGTAACTACTTAAGTGCTGTAACCTCGGGTTTGACCTATCTAGTTGAGAAGTTTAAAGACTTCTCAGGCAGTGCCACCATTAACCTAGATGGCGTTGTAAGAAGCCGACTAGCGAGCTTTGCAGAAGAAAACCTCTAGCGAGTAACTCTTCCCAAGAATTTTATTTAAAGCGCCTTAATCTAAACGGCGCTTTTTATTTTTACAATCAGTGAAGATATTTTCCCAATACACCAAGGATGAATTTATTCCTTTTATTCGACAGTTTCCACTTGGTAGCGCCCGGTCACAATGTAGCGGTCTGTATCTTCAGATACTTGCCCGAAAGGAATGAGTGCCGGGCCGGTTGGATCATAGAGCACGTAGGTGTCTCCCTCGTGCTCTATAGTTCTGTCATCTACCTTAGGCGTCAATGCAATACCGAGCAAGGCATGATTTGGTAAAAATACCATGATCATTTTCGTGGACGGTAAAAATGCGCGCACCATCGACGATGCCAGTACTGCCTTACTATCGCAATCACCAAGGTTCTGCATAAGTACACTGACAGGCGGCGCATAGCCAGAGCCATTACTTACTACTCTGTCTTCCAATGTGTCGTAGGGGATACTTTGAAGCCAACTAAGAAGTAATGAAAAATAGGCTCTGGAATCTGATTTTGAAGCCAACTTTTCATAAAACGCTTGGGATGCTGCTATCAATGGTTTTACTGACTCAGCAACATATCGCACGTGATCCGGTTTTATCGCTTTTTGATTAAACAAAGTCGTGAAGCGAGTAAAGTAATGTTCTTGTAAGTACCTATCGTAGTCTTGTTGTTGAATAGCTTTTAAATTATCGAGTATTTCTTCAACTCGCGCTTCGTCTGCCCCTGTAACCTGGATATCAATTGACTCTCGTTTGGGCGTTATCTTCACACGCGCAGCTTTAGGGTCTATTTTTTGGGCTTCTTTGGTTAATGCAACAATAATGTATCGCTGTGCTATTTTCGGTTTGTAGTTAGCTTGCTGAGAGGGGGCTTCTTTTAATGCACTATTAGATAACTCAAAAGAAATAGATTGTCGCGTGTTATTGTTATCTAGCCATTCGTAGCTAAAATTTACCCCAGTATCCGTGTTAACTTTGCTGTATTTGAGTTGTTCACCGTGTGCTGCAGCCACTAAACAGAGGCTAGAAAACAGCATAAGCATGCTGGCTGGTTTTAATGTGCTAAACCCGCGAAATTGAGACACGAATACATAGCTTTTCAACGCATTTCTAATTACTGTCTGTGCACTGCACTTCACACTGTTTACCACATCATATCCCACATATTCATTACATTACTGAGTATGCGCGCCTATGTGTAAAAAACAAGTTTATGTTGAATTCGGTCTGAGTATGTTGAGAAACGCGGTCACGAACAGTCGCGCGATAAATAAAAAGGCGACATATGTCGCCTATTCTTGAAACCAGTTTAATTCATCGTGAAGGCTTACTACGCTACCCACAATAATCAGTGTGGGCGGCTGAAGCTGAGCTTTTTCCTGCTTAGCCACAATGTCTTCTAGCGTACCGGTTAACACCTGCTGCTTTTCAGTAGTGGCCGACTGAACCAGTGCTATTGGCGTTGAGGCATCAAGCCCATGTTCAATCATTTTTTCACAAATGATAGGCAAACCTGTTA
>JAXHTT010000110.1:0-12938 GCA_034190055.1 Pseudomonadota bacterium
TGACAAAGTACCCTAAGGTGTCATTGCACATGCACCAAGGTACGCCTTCTCAAATTAGCGACCTGGCCGCTAAAGGTGAAGCAGACTTTGCTATCGCCACTGAAGCGCTTCATTTGTACAACGACTTAGTTATGCTGCCTTGCTATCATTGGAATCGCAGCGTGATTGTAAATAAAGACCATCCGCTTTCCAAAAAAGGCACGATAGATATCTCAGATATTGCAAAGTATCCATTAGTGACTTACGTGTTTGGTTTTACAGGGCGCTCGGAGTTAGATCAGGCTTTTGAGAGAGCAGGGCTAACGCCAAAAATTGTTTTCACTGCTACGGATGCCGACGTGATCAAAACTTATGTGCGCTTAGGGGTAGGCATTGGTGTAATAGCCTCCATGGCCGTGAGTGAAGAGTTAGACGACGATTTAGTGAAAATAGACGCGAGCCACTTATTTGACTACAGCACAACAAAGATTGGCTTTAGAAAAGGGTCATTCCTTAGAAGTTACATGTACGACTTCATTGAGCGATTTGCGCCTCACCTTACCAAAGACAAGGTGGAAAAAGCTATGATGCTGAAAAATAATGAAGAAGTTGAAAAAATGTTTAAGGGCGTGACGTTACCAGTTAAATAACGTTGTGAAAAACCAATACGAATAAAAAAGGGGCTGTCGCCCCTTTTTTTTAGTTTTTTGTTTATAGTGCGCTTACAGTTAACACTCGATGATATTTACCGCGAGACCGCCTCGCGCTGTTTCTTTGTATTTTGTTTTCATATCATTACCTGTGTCTCGCATCGTCTTAATCACTTTATCTAACGACACTTTTTGTTCACCCGTGCCTCGTAGCGCAAGGCGTGAGGCATTAATTGCTTTTATTGCCCCCATGGCGTTGCGCTCAATGCATGGAACTTGAACAAGCCCACCCACAGGGTCACAAGTCAATCCAAGGTTGTGTTCCATACCGATTTCTGCAGCATTTTCCACTGACGCCGCTGTACCACCCATTATTTCCGCAAGGGCACCAGCAGCCATTGAACACGCAACACCTACTTCTCCTTGGCAACCCACTTCGGCACCCGAAATCGATGCATTCTCTTTATATAGTATGCCAATAGCCCCAGCAGTAAGAAGAAAGCGACTGGCTACTTCTTCATCTACAGGGCGAATAAATTTATCTACGTACTGAAGTACGGCGGGAATAATACCTGCAGCACCGTTAGTGGGCGCGGTTACAACGCGCCCCCCAGCAGCATTTTCTTCATTCACTGCCAGAGCAAAAAGGTTTACCCAGTCCATAGTTTGCATGGGGTCATTCGTATGCTCGGTCTGCAGACGACGATAAAGAGCAGGGGCACGACGCACTACCTTTAAGCCACCAGGTAAAATGCCTTCACTTTCAATGCCACGCTGAATACAAGCCTTCATTACCAGCCAAATATGATGTAGCTGCTGCTTTACTTCGTGCTTAGGTCTAAACGTTGTTTCATTACGCAACATCAACGAGCTGATACTCAAACCATTGTTCTTACACAAAGCCAGTAATTCTTCGGCTGTTTTGAAAGGAAAGGGTACCGATGCTTGTAAGCTAGCTGCGTGGGCCTTTGTAGCATCAAAATCTTCGTCTTTGATGATAAAGCCGCCACCGATGCTGTAATAGGTTTGCTCTTTTACTAACTCATCTTTCGAGTAAGCGTAGAACGTAAGTGCATTGGCATGTTTAGGCAATGTCTTACGGCGATGAAAAACAATCGCGTTTTTATTAGGAAAGTGGACAAGTTTCTTGCCGTTTAGGCACAATGCTTCGCTGTTACGTATTTCTTCAAGTTTGCTGTCAATGGTATCAACATCCACAAGGTCGGGGATTTCGCCCAACAAGCCTAAGATGACAGCTTTCCCAGTTCCATGGCCAATACCTGTTTGACCTAGTGACCCAAACAGTTCAACTTTTACGCTATCAACCGAATCAAAAAGCCCAGTGTCTAGCGCTAGTTCAGAAACGAACTCGGCACCTGCTTTCATTGGGCCTACGGTGTGAGAGCTTGATGGGCCAATACCCACGCTGAACATATCGAATACACTGATCATAAACATTCATAAATTAAAACTAAGTAATATTAGGATCATGCATCCACCACGTTAAAAGCTCAATACAGAAAAGCTAATAGTGGGATTAGTTTTGCTAATAGCCTGTAAAGATAAATTTATAGCGCCTCCGATAACAGCTTAAAAAAACGGCTATCAAGGGTGAATATGATGGGAGAGGTTTCGCAGCATAGCAGCCGTTGCTCCCCAAATCATGCGGTGTTGCCAAGGTATAAAATAAATAGGAAAAGTTTTCTTATGGCGGTGGGTGTTATGGACGAGGTGATTTTTTCTATCAAGCACATGAGCAAGCGGTACTTCAAAAGCGCTTTCTACTTCATTTCTGTCAATAACAGGGGTGAAATCGGGTCTTACGAAACCCACCACAGGCGCAATTTCATAGCCGCTGATAGTACGGTATTTTGGCAGCATGCCAATAACATCTACGTGCGTAGACGGAAGGCCAACTTCTTCTTCTGCCTCGCGGAGCGCAGCGTCAAAGTAAGAGTTGTCAGTGTCGTCAACAGCGCCACCCGGAAAGCTAATTTGGCCTGGGTGATGTTTCAGGTGGTGTGCTCGCTCAGTTAGCAAAAGCTGTAGGGAGTTGCCATAGTCTATCAAGGGTATTAACACCGCCGCAGGCCGCCCCTTTTTCTGCAAAGGGAAGTCTGGCTCGGTACGAATCAGCCTAAAGTGATGAAATTGTGATAAAAATTCGCTTCTCTTCATAGATACTTTCACTCGAAAACTGCATGCTTTGCTTGCAGTTCACTGACAGTTGGTGCGATAAAAAATTATGTTTTTACTGGTTCATCGATGCTAACACAGGCAGTATTTTTGAGACCTTATCAAGGGTTTCCTGATATTCATCGCTAGGAACGGAATCTAGCACAATACCACCACCTGCCCAGCAGTGTAGTTTATTATTCTCTGCCAAAACCGTTCGTATACAGATACTTGAATCCATATCTTCTCGATACCCCATATAAAATACGCTACCGCAATAGATATGTCTGCGATGAGGTTCTAGTTCATCAATCACTTCCATAGCACGAATTTTAGGAGCGCCGGTAATCGAACCACCTGGGAAAGCTGAAGCTAGAAGCTCTAAAGGCGATGAAGCGTCGTTTAATTCGCCCGTTACGGTACTAACTAAATGATGTACTGCTTCATAACTTTCAAGTGCAAACAGTGCCGGCACCTTTACCGAATGAGGCTTACAGTGTTTTGAAACATCGTTGCGAAGCAGATCTACAATCATAAGGTTTTCTGCACGATCTTTCTCTGCACAAAGCAAGCTCTGCGCACTGGCTTTGTCTTTTTCCATGTCGCTAAAGCGAGGGCGAGTACCCTTAATAGGTTTAGTTTCTACAACGCCGCTTTTTACACGCAAAAAACGTTCGGGTGAAATAGATGCAATGCAGCCTTGTGGAAGGCTGTAATAGGCAGAGAAGGGCGCTTGATTCTGATTTCGTAACTCACAGTAGGCCTGCCACATGCTACCTTCAAACTCTGCACTAAATCGCTGTGCCATATTTACCTGATAACAATCGCCTGCTCGCAAGTATGCGTGAATTTTATCTAAACACACTTCATAGGCGCTTTTTGTCAGGTTAGACTTAAAGGGCGATGTGAGCTTAAAATTATTCGGTGTTGAAGCTTGCTCAGACATATTAAATACCTTGGATAACGGCCGATTGTCCGCGCAGCAATAGTAAATATATCCGGTTTGGGTGTCTTCAATAAGTGAACTCAAGTAGAGGCCAACACAGAAGTCAGGTGAACTATAGTCGTCTTTAGCCACACTGGGTAACACTTCATAGAATCGACCTGTATCATATCCAGCCATCCCAGCCACACCAACAATGAAAGGCAGGTGAGAAGTGTCAAAATCAGCCTGTAACTCAACAGACTGAAGTTTAGCATGCAAATGCGCTTGCACAGCTTCGAAAGGCCGCATGTTAATCAGCTCTCGCGATGAGTTGTGTATATCTACGAACTCTGTATCTTTACCTTTCGCCTCAATAACCGCGGTGGGTGAAAAGGCCATTATATTGAAACGGCCCTCGCTCTTAGATGAACCTGAAGTATCTAATAAAATTGAATAGGGCTGGGCAGATATTTGTCCGAATAACCTATTAAAAACGCTAGCCTTATCGCAATCTAGCGCAAATTCGTCGGCTAATTCCTGTTGGGTAAAACGGTTAACATAAATATTGATAGTATCTGCGTGTGGCATAGGTTTTTCTGTACTTCTTATCATCTAGGCCGTCAGGTGCTAAAAGCGCAAAAAGAGCAGCCTCCTATTTGTAACTGGAACATGCGATCAAGCGTATTTCTTGTCGCTTCTACAACGCTTTCTAATGCTTCTTTATAATATAGCGTGTAAAAATATCTGGAATTAACCCCAAGCACATTGTTTTGCATGGTGCGATGTCTAGAGATGCGCTAGTATACGCTTTTTTAGCTAGCTAAGACCACGAAAGCCAAATAAAAAGAGGATGTCATGACCGTTATCCGTCAACAAGACTTCATTGACAGCATTGAAGATGCCCTGCAATTTATTTCTTACTATCACCCACTTGACTACGTTAAGGCCGTCGAAGAGGCGTACAACAAAGAGAAGAGCCAAGCCGCAAAAGATGCGATGGCACAGATTCTTATCAACTCGCGTATGTCTGCCGAAGGAAAGCGTCCTTTGTGTCAAGACACAGGTATTGTGACCTGTTTCGTTAAAGTGGGTATGGGCGTTACATGGGACAAAACTGACATGACCGTTCAAGAAATGGTCGATGAAGGTACCCGTCGCGCTTATCTAAACCCTGACAACCCGCTTCGTGCATCTATCGTAGCTGACCCAGCTGGTGCGCGTAAAAACACGAAAGATAACACGCCATCTGTTGTTCACATCGACATGGTTGCGGGTGAAAAGATTGAAGTAATGATCGCAGCAAAAGGTGGCGGTTCAGAGAATAAATCTAAAATGGTTATGCTAAACCCAAGTGATGATATTGCTGACTGGGTTGTTAAAACCTTGCCTACAATGGGTGCAGGGTGGTGTCCTCCCGGCATGCTGGGTATAGGTATTGGCGGTACAGCTGAAAAAGCTGCGGTACTTGCTAAAGAAAGCTTAATGGACCCAGTAGATATTCAAGAGCTTATTGAACGTGGTCCACAAACTACTGACGAAAAACTTCGCTTAGAGATTTTTGACCGAGTTAACAAACTGGGTATCGGCGCACAAGGCTTAGGCGGCTTAACAACCGTTGTTGACGTTAAAATTAAGTCTTTGCCTACACATGCTGCATCTAAGCCAGTGGCTATGATACCTAACTGTGCTGCAACACGTCACGCACACTTTTATTTAGACGGATCAGGTCCAGCAGAACTTACACCGCCTAAGCTTGAAGATTGGCCAGAAGTAACGTGGGAAGTGAGTGAAAATACTCGCCGCGTGAATCTTGATGAAGTGACCAAAGAAGACATCCAAGAGTGGAAAGTAGGCGAAACGGTATTACTATCAGGTAAAATGCTCACTGGCCGTGATGCCGCACACAAACGCATTCAAACCATGATAGAAAATGGTGAAGGTCTTCCTGAGGGCGTTGACCTAACCAATCGCTTTATTTATTACGTGGGTCCAGTTGACGCCGTGGGTGACGAAGTAGTAGGTCCGGCTGGCCCTACAACAGCGACGCGTATGGATAAGTTCACAGACATGATGCTGGAACAAACAGGTCTTATTGGCATGATTGGTAAAGCAGAGCGCGGCCCTGCAACAGTTGACTCTATCGCAAAGCACAAAGCTGTGTATCTTATGGCAGTAGGTGGGGCAGCATACTTAGTATCGAAGGCGATTAAAAACTCACGTGTCGTAGCGTTTGAAGATTTAGGTATGGAAGCAATCTACGAGTTCGACGTAGAAGACATGCCGGTGACCGTTGCTGTAGACAGCACGGGTGCAAATGCACATAAAAATGGCCCAGCTATTTGGAAGGCTAAAATAGAAGAGCTAGACGAGTCTCTTTCTAAATAGCCAGTGACACTGTTGCTTTTAAATTAACGTTTGAAAACACGAAGATCGCCGCATAGTGGGTTTGTTTGGGTTGCCAAAACTTATTTAGAAGCTTCAATCTATTTGATAAACGGGCGTGTCTACGCCCGTTTTTTAATATCGATATACAGAACATAACTTGTGTAAAAGACCACCACGAAGCAGAAACATGCCGTTTATATCTTTGTAAGTTGGTATATTTTCCTTATTTTGTTTATAGTGCTGTACAAAATAACAGTATGAATGCGCACTATGATTACCAACCTCATTTCTAGCGAACCCATTGCCTTTTTGATCGCCTTTATTGGTGTTTGTGTATTAGCACTTTATTCCTTCATTCGTAGCCAAACGAATTCAACCAAACTTTCACAAACTTCCCAATATTGCGAACAATTGCAAAGTCAATTGAGCGACGAGCGTGTAGCTAATGCGAAGCTTCAGACACAAAACGAGGCGCACCAGTCAAGAATTCAAGCGCTGCATACGGCGCATGAAGAAAAGTTAGCTGCAATGAATGCATCTGAACACCGTTTGCAGACCCAGTTTGAGAATTTAGCGAACCGTATATTTGAAGAGAAACAGCAGCGCTACACTCAACAAACTAAACACAACATTGAGGCCGTGCTGGCACCGTTTAAAAATGAATTAGACGGCTTTAAACGCCAAATTTCAGAACAGCATATACGCGAAGGCCAAGAGCGAGCGTCACTTAAAACGGAAATATTAAGCTTAAAAACTCTCAACCAAAAAATAACAGAAGAAGCAGCTGCTCTCACCAATGCGTTAAAAGGTGATAACAAAAAGCAGGGTAATTGGGGGGAGGTCGTACTTGAACGCATTCTTAAAGAGTCAGGTTTACGGGAAGGACATGAATTCGAAACACAGATGTCTGCAACATCTGAACAAGGCAGGCGTTTCCAGC
Organism: Pseudomonadota bacterium; assembly: GCA_034190055.1. Taxonomy (GTDB): domain Bacteria; phylum Pseudomonadota; class Gammaproteobacteria; order Enterobacterales; family Alteromonadaceae; genus Alteromonas. Next base: position 7,055 of record JAXHTT010000110.1, read on the forward strand.
CCGATGTGGTAGTGCATTTGCCAAACGATAAAGACGTAATTATCGATTCAAAAGTGAGCCTTGCAGCTTATGAGCGTTTTTTTAATTGTGATGATGAAATGGAAAAAGCGCAGTTTTTAACGCAACACGTAGCTTCAATTAAAGGGCATATTAAAGGTCTTGGTGCAAAAGATTACCAGAACTTAAAAGGCTTAAAGACGTTGGACTACGTTTTGCTTTTCATCCCCATAGAACCCGCTTTTTTGATCGCTGTAGAGGAAGAGCCCGACTTAGTCACCATGGCACTTAACCACAATATTATGCTAGTAAGCCCAACAAACTTACTTGTAGCGCTTAGAACTATTAATAATATTTGGCAATACGAGTACCAAAATCAAAATGCACAGCTAATTGCAGAACAGGCTGCTAAGTTATATGACAAATTCGTAGGCTTTGTTACTGATATGGAAAAAGTCGGAAAGTCTATGGATACCGCTCAGGCAAGCTATGAACAAGCAATGAATAAATTAACTAACGGGCGAGGGAATATCGTCAGACAGATTGAAAAGTTTCGTGAACTTGGGGTTCAGCCAAGTAAACGGATGTCACAGCACTTACAGCAACTTTCTAAAGACGATTAAAAAAGGCCGCATTTGCGGCCTTTTAATTCTTTTTAATCAAACGTTATGAACGTTTCATACGTCTACGCAGGTATACCGCTGGAGCAAGAAGTAATGCAATCCAGCCCATAGAACCACCAGACTTATCGTTGACTGCAATAGACACGGTTTCTGTCGTTGTATCGATACCGTCCGTTGCTGTCACTTGTACTGTTACAGTCTCTGATTGCTCATGACTTGGTGCTGTACCAGTGAATGACGAAGTTTCAACACCGTCAATAGTGATGGTAACGTCATCGCCGTCTGCATCAGTAGCAGATGCAGTAACAGTAAATGATTCACCTTCGTCAACACTCGATGGCGCAGAGATTGAAAGTACAGGTGCATCTTGAACGCCAGCAACTGCTACAGTTACTGTGCCTTCACCAATGATATCACCTTCTACAACCTCACCTGCTTCTGTAGTGGTACCCTCAACCTGCACGGTATAGGTAAATGAGTCTTCACCGAAGAAGTCTGCGTTTGGTGTATAGGTTACCGTTCCATCGTCATTAACCGCTACTGTACCGTTCATTGCTTCAGCAGTAACTTCAACAGTTGACGGGTCAAGTGGCGCCTTATCGATAGTAATTGGCGTAAAGGTACGGAAATCACCTGACAGCGATTCCATAGTAAAGGTGTTAATAATGGTGCTATCCATCTCGTTAGCAAGAATGTTAGCCGTTACCGACGCATCTTCGTTAACCGATAGCATATCGTCCATATACTCGCTCGAAGGAACGACAGTGCCATTGTAGCTGAACTCAATTTCATCGCCAGGTGATGACGCTAAAATAAACTCATCACCTGCTACAGGAAGTGCCCCTTGAGAGCCTGCCGTCGTTAGAGCACCCAGTGTAAAGCCAGCAGTACCTGTATTATTTTCAAAACCTGTCACAGTTGCGTATTGAGGACTGTCCATTTCACCATAAACAAAGTGGATACTATCAAAAGCGAAGTCATACCAAATTTGGAAATTAAAGCTGGTATCAGGAATACCCCACAATTGAGCATTTTCCCATTCAATTACCAGCAATGACCCATTAGGACCGTTCAAGTTAGCTGCATATAAGTTACCAGTACCATCATCACCAGCATCAGTACCTAGTAAATCAAGGTCAGTCCAGAAAGGTGCCAGAACGTTATTTGGTTCATTGCTGTCTGGCATAACAGCAGGTGATGGGGTAGTTACGTTGCCTGATGATGTACCAAGTGAAATGTAGCCATTTGAAGAAACCTGCATTGACGTGTAGGTCTTGCCAAGGTAAGTCATTTCAGGAAGGCCAGTCAACGTGATAGACGTGTCATCACAAGAGCCAGAACACGTAAGAGGCTGAACGCCTAACGCAGCCATTGGCAGGTAACCACCTGTAAGCGCTGCAATCGAAGTGTCAGAATCAAGTGAATACGAGGAGGTGTTCAATGCACCTTCCCAATAGATTTCACCTTTATCGGCATCGTAAGAAACCGGCTGTTGGTTTCCATTCTTAACCGCTGCGATACTAGAAGGATCAATGTCGAACTTGTGATCAATTGAGCCAGTGACACCAATCATACCTGTTACATTTTGGTTTGTTGCTGATGCTGTTACTCGTACTAACTCTTCTTCTTCAGCCAAACTAGTACTTACATCACTACTAAACAACTCTGGTCTATCTGTGCTGATTGGATATACCGCAACAGGGATGAAATAATCCGTTGTTGTATCGTCTGTGTCAGCCCAGTTGATGCCACCAAAAGACCATGAACCCGTTGATGCTGTCGTCACGTCTACCGCAACCATGATTTCAGCAGAAGCACCTGCTGGCAGGGTAGCCATTTGTGGTGTAACGGTTGCTACAATCGCTGGGTCGTTAAACATAGCTGTTGCATCAACGGCCACATCTTCGTCACTGGTATTCGTTACCGTGATAGACATTTCACAGTTCAAATAACAGTTACCATCTACTAGGCTTAGGTCGCTGTAAGTAAGCTCAACACTAGTTGCACGTGGGAGGTCTAGACGACCAGCGCCCATATCAAAGTTGTCAGCTTGTGTAGCAGCGTCTTCTTTTAACACGTCACGAATAGAAGAGGTTACAAGCGCGCTCTTAATTTGCTGTGCAGTCCAATCTGGATGCATCTGCTTGATAAGTGCTGCAGCGCCAGCTACGTGTGGTGACGCCATTGACGTACCGCCTTTAAACGAGAAGTTCTCGCCTACGTGGCCAGGGGCATCTGGTGACTCGCCAGAGAAAATTCTAACACCTGGCGCGGCGATATTTGGCTTAAGGAACGTTGGGTCGCCGTTAGGACCACGTGAGCTAAAGTCAGCCATAATGTCCGCTAAGCTTTCAGATACAACGCGAACTACCTCAGCGCCAATTGTGATGTTAACTGCTTCTTCTGATCCTGAGATTAGCGTTGCTAGCTCTTGACCTGGTGTCGCAGGAACCATGAATGATGGAACTGTTTGATCCGCGCTAAGTCCGCCCATTAGGATAGGCGCTTCGCCACGACCATCGACGTTGTGAATAACAACGGCAACTGCACCCGCAGCTTCGGCATTTTCAATTTTTGTTACAAATCCGCACGTACCACGACTGATAAGAGCAATTGCTCCATCAAAGGCACCTGCAGCAAAATCATCACAACCTTCAACGTTTGCCGCATCTACTTCACCCGCATAAACAACTGGAGCAGTTAAAGCCGTATCAAAAACGATGTCAGGGTTGCCAACAGAGTAAAGCGCCGGAATTGTACCAATTGATGTGTCACCTTCAATCGTCAACTCGTTAGCAAACAATCGATCGGTTGTAGTTGCCGCTACAGTGATTACGTCCTCGGAGCAACCTGGGCAACCAATTGTACCTTCGCCTGGACCATCGTTACCGGCTGCAAATACAGTCACAACGCCAGCGTCGTGCATGGCTTCAAGTACGTCTTCGTATACAGAACCGTTAGGGTTACCGCCAGCGCCGCCGCCCCAAGAGTTATTAACAACATCAGCGCCGTCTGTTAGCGCTGCTTCCAGCATAGAAAGCAACATTGAAGAAGCACCGCTAGAAGAAGCAGGGTTTGCCGGTGTGGCATAAAGGCCTTTATAGGCCATAAGATACGCTGCAGGAGCAACACCTGAAATTTCCGCTTCAGCACCATCACGTTCAGCCATAACGCCAAAGTTACCAACGGCAGTACCAGCGACGTGCGTACCGTGACCGTTAAAACCTAGCGGGCTTTCATATTCTTCTTCAACAACAGCAAAACCTTCTACGATGTCGGCTGCACGTGCAACGATTAGCTTGTTGTTACAGAAGTCAGGGTCTTCTGAACAGTAATCGTCAGTAGGTAGCGTATCAGCAGCAGGCGCTTCGAAATTCTCACCGCTAAACAGTGGGTTTTCAGGGCGGATACCACTATCGATGATGGCCACTTTAACACCAGCACCAGCACTTTCTTTACCGCCGAATTGTTCCCATGTCTCAACTGCGCCGATTAAATCCAGACTAGCATCCATTTGTGCGTGATGGATAACGTCAGGATATACCGCCTTCACTGTTGAAAGGCTAGATAACTTATCTAATGCACTCTTAGAAACGATACCAGCAAAACCGTTAAATGCTGCAGTATAAGAAAGATCTGCTTTAAAAGACTTGTCAAAAGCTTTGATTGATTGAATAACAGATTGCTGTTGCGCCTCTAGGAATGATTTGTATTCCTTCGCTGCATTAGATTCAAAGTTAACCTTTTGTCCCTTGTGCGCAGCCATGCTGCTAACACTGGGGTTTACTCCACTGAACTGCGCCATCGGCGCATCGTTTAGCTGGATAATTACACGAACACTATCGCTGTTTACCTGGATAGCGTTAGCAAGTATGTTTTTCTTGTCGAAAGAGGCCTCGATTGCGTTTTGTTGTTCAACGCTGTGGCCGGAGATTTGATTTGTTAGTGCGAACGCGCCAAATGCAGAACCTGCAAGTGCCGTTGCAACTACCGTACTGATAATTGTTTTTTTCATAATTATTCTCGTGTGAATAGTTCCCTGGGTCTGACAATCTATGTAACGCTTTAAAGGTCATTTGCCTTTTTAATCACCATGAATCGCCATGACACATTTATTGTTAGCACAATTTTACGGGTTATGTAATGTGTATTTCACAAATACACAATTTACATATTTTGTTACATTTGGAAGTGGGCTAATTATGAAATAAAGCTAGATTGATTAGGTGAAATATTGCAGGAAATCCGCATATAATTGAAATAAAATTACATAAACAAGCGCAGCCGATCTGTCGTCTTACCTTAATTTCATCGCATCTTGCAAAATTTTTATCCTACGGTGTTATCAAAATATTTACATGCTTTTTACTTTGTTAGGACAGTCATCCTCTCGAATATTGCTAATTGAGTATGCCTATCTCATACATCTGAATATTTACCTTTGAATAAGAAAGACACTCCTGCGTTTTCTCATCTAGCATATTTTAAACTTTTCAAGTCGCTATTAACCCTCATATTTAAGGGGAACAAACGTGAAAGATAGAAATCATTTGGCCGAAGTAAAAACAACAAACAAGGTCGAAATTATTAAGAAAGGGGTTGTTGATATCCCGATGCTTCAAATCTTGTCGGCGGAGGGCCAGCTTATTGATAAAGCGATAGAGCCAGAACTTGACAAAGATGAGGCATTAAAAATTTTTAATACCATGCATTACATCCGTGTATTGGACGAGCGCATGGTTGGTGCACAACGTCAAGGACGTATAAGTTTCTATCTCGCCAGCACAGGTGAAGAAGCAGCCTCAGTAGCAAGTGCAGCAGCGTTGTCAGATGATGACATGATTATGTCTCAATATCGTGAACAAGGCGCACTCGCATATCGTGGTTATACGACAGAGCAATTCATGAACCAAATGTTTAGCAACAAGGATGACCCAAACAAAGGTCGTCAAATGCCTATTCATTACGGTGATAAGCCCCTAAACTTCATGACCATATCGTCGCCGTTAGGGACACAAATCCCTCAGGCTTCAGGTTATGCTTATGGACAGAAAATGTCAGGTAAAGACGTGGTAACCATTTGCTACTTCGGTGAAGGTGCCGCGTCAGAAGGTGATTTCCATGCAGGCTTAAATATGGCCGCTGTTCTGAACTGCCCAGTGATCTTTTTCTGCCGCAATAATGGTTACGCCATATCAACGCCAGCAGAGGAGCAATTTGCCGGTGATGGTATTGCGTCACGAGGCCTAGGCTATGGCATCAAA
>JAXHTT010000111.1:0-12560 GCA_034190055.1 Pseudomonadota bacterium
CGATTAGAACAGCTTACCTTGTCCGCCCACGAGCAATCACTTTAGTTATTCAAGAAGCGGTAGCGTTCTCTGGCGATAAATGCCCTCCAGAACAAGACTACTTTAATCGGGTAAGCAAGCTAGAGGTATCCCAACGACCACCACCTAGTTTTTGAACATCTGCATAATATTGGTCAACAAGCGCCGTTAGCGCTAGTGTAGAGCCGTTTTTACGTGCTTCATCAAGTGCAATACTTAGGTCTTTACGCATCCAATCCACAGCGAAACCAAAATCAAAATTGTTATTCAACATGGTGCTAGCTCTGTTTTCCATCTGCCACGACTGTGCAGCGCCTTTGCTTATAACATCAATGACCGCGTTACAATCTAATCCAGCGCGTTGACCAAAATGAAGCGCTTCGGCTAAGCCTTGGACAATGCCGGCTATACAAATCTGATTCATCATTTTTGCTAGCTGTCCACTGCCGCTTTTGCCTAGCAGTTGGCTATGGCGAGCATAATGCGCCATGACAGGCTCTATTTGAGCGAAAACATCTTCATCGCCACCAACCATGATAGTCAGTTGACCATTTTCAGCCCCAGCCTGCCCACCAGAAACCGGTGCATCTAAAAAGCCGATTTCTTTATCTTTACTGCATGCGTAAAGTTCTCTCGCTATATCTGCCGATGCGGTTGTGTGATCGACTAGCACGCTACCCGCTTTCATTATTTCTAATGCTTGTGTTCCTACGTCTCTCACGTCATTATCATTACCTACACACATAAAAACGATATCAGCGTCTTCACACGCTTCAGCGACTGAGCTGCAGGCTCTTGTTTTTGCATCAGCGTTGCCATAGGCGGCAAGCCAATCTTGTGCCTTTTTCGCGGTACGGTTGTACACGGTGACAGAATGCCCCGCTTTGCTAAGGTGTCCAGCCATAGGAAAACCCATAACACCTAAACCTAAAAAACTCACTTTTAAATTACTCATACAGAATATACTCTAGATGAAAAATAGACATGTTTGCATTACCTAAGAGTAACAGACTTAACGACAACAAAAATACAGGAATATAACTTTGGAACTCTATGCTCACCCTATTACGTTAAACAACGGCGAACAAACTACACTTGAGCAATACAGGGGAAAAGTGCTACTTATCGTTAATACAGCCAGCAAATGTGGTTTTACCCCCCAATATGAAGGACTTGAAGCGCTTTATAAGAAATACCACGACAAGGGTTTTGAGGTTTTAGGTTTTCCTTGCGATCAATTTGGTCACCAAGAGCCAGGAAGCGATAGCGATATAGCACAATTTTGTAGCGTAAATTTCGGTGTGTCATTTCCCCTATTTAAAAAGACAAACGTAAATGGTCCAGATGCAAACCCGCTTTTTGAAGCTTTAAAACAAGGCGCTCCTGGGCTGCTGGGAACTAAACGCATTAAGTGGAACTTCACTAAGTTCTTGGTAAATGCGGAAGGTAAAGTGCTTAAGCGCTATGCACCTACCGTAAAACCTGAAGCCATTGAAAACGATATTGTTAAACTTTTAGTGGCGTAAATCCTACGCACGCGCTCCGATGATAAAAGGGTGTTTTAACATTAATTACGCCCTTTTGATTTTATTGATCTGTGTCTACACACTTTGAGTTGCACCGTGCTAATTTATTGTGCACTGATATATTTATCGTGCAATAACCGCTGGATACAAAAATGAAAGTCACTTCATGCAAAAAAGCCCACTCAAACGAAAGCAACCTTTGTGACAAAAATATCGCCTTCTTCAGTATTCGCCCTTACGAGCAAGTGATATTTTCGGAACTGTTAAAAAATCATAATGACTCTGATGGTCAAACTATCAAAGCTTGCTTCTTTGAACACCCGCTTAACCCATCAACTGCTATAAGCTGTAAGGGATTTAGCGATGTGGTTGTATTTGTGAACGACGATGTGAACTCAGCAACCATCAAGGTGCTAAAAGACTGCGGTGTTAAACACATAGCATTACGCTGTGCTGGTTATAATAATGTAGATATTGCCGCTGCGGCTGAAGCTGACATAGCAGTAAGTCGCGTGCCTGCATATAGTCCTGAAACGGTTGCTGAACATACGCTCGCTCTCATTCTTACCTTAAACCGAAAAACCCATAAAGCTTATAATCGGGTTAGAGAAGGTAATTTTAACCTAGATGGATTAATGGGGTTCACACTACACGGCAAAACCGTTGGCGTTATAGGTACAGGGAAAATTGGTAAAGCCGTTATTCGCATACTTACGGGGTTTGGGTGCAAAGTTCTTTGTTTCGACCCAAGCCAAGACGATGATGTAAAAGGTATGGGAGCGCAGTATGTTCCGCTAAACACGCTGTTAGAGCAAAGCGTTATAGTAACATTGCACTGCCCGCTTAATGAAAAGAGTTATCATATAATCAATGCCGACAACATAGCGAAAATGCCAAAAGGCGTGATGCTCATCAATACCTCTCGTGGCGGGCTCGTTGATGACACTGCCATTATAAAAGGACTAAAATCGAAACAAATAGGCTATTTGGGGCTAGATGTTTATGAAAGAGAGTCTGAACTCTTTTTCAGTGACCACTCACAGGAAATAATACAAGATGACATTTTTCAGCGTTTAACAACCTTTCCTAATGTATTAATAACGGGGCACCAGGGCTTTTTCACTTACGAGGCATTAAATGAAATTGCGGGAACGACGCTTAAAAACATCCTTACCGGTGACAATACGCTTTAAGCAATTTTTAGGTTCCCCCATTGCGTTAGAGCGACCTGTAAGCTCAACCGACTTGTGGCTTTTCCAGAATGAGTTGGAAGTATTTACCTAGCCACAAATAGGGCTCCTGCTTGTGATACTGCCTTTCAAGTGCAAGCAGGTCGTCAAATTTGCTGCTTTGGTGAGTAATATCGCGCATATAATCGTGAAAACAGCGAACGCCAGCTTTATCTAGTATGTTAAAACCCAACGATTCACAGTGTTCGACAACACGCATCGCGCTAAGCGGCTGGTTAGGGTTTAGTCTAACCTGCTTTTTCGCCTTCATACCTTTGGCGATATAATCAAAATTGCCGTAGATGGCGTTAGCAAATAAGTTCGCATCTTGATTAAAGAAACTCAAGCTTAAGCGCGCTCCGGGTTTCATATTGCTATACATAAAATCTATAGCATCAAAGGGCGCATCTAGCCATTCTAGAACCGCATGACAAACTACAAAGTCGAAATCGTTTAGGTCTTCTAATTGTTGTAAATACTGATGCCGAATTTTTATATTCGGCGCGTCAGAAAGCAGAGATTCCGCTTGCTCAAGTGCATCCTTTGACGCATCCGTAAGAACGACAGAATGTCCCTTCGCGGCTATATGAGCCGTCATTACACCTGTGCCCCCACCTATTTCTATAACGCGAACAGGCGCTTTTAAATAAGGTTCAAGAACATCACATAATAATGAGTGTCGCAATTTACCCTTGGTCGTTCCGTAAATATTGTTTGAGAACTTTTCTGCAATACCGTCAAAGATACGATCGTTGTTCATAAACTACAAACTTCGCTATGCCGGGTTGTCGATGTCAATAAACTCAACAGACACGTCGAATTGCTGCTTAATATGCTCGCCCAAAGACTTCACGCCGTAGCGTTCGGTTGCATGATGGCCGGCCGCAAAAAAGGTAATACCCATTTCCCTAGCTGTATGCACGGTTTGTTCTGATACTTCACCACTAATAAATGCATCTACACCCAACTCAACCGCTTGTTCTATAAATCCTTGGCCACCGCCAGTGCACCATGCAAGGGTTGAAATTGGTTTCGACATAGGCCCTTCTATCAGTACATCTCGTCCCAACAACTGCTGCAATTTAGCTTGTAGAGCCAAGCCTTCAATTGGTTCCTCGAAGTTTCCTTGCATAACAACCCCCACAGGTTTAACGCCGGTAACTGCGCTGATATTTTGAATATCTAGAATCGAAGCAAGTTGGCGATTATTGCCAAATTCAGGATGAACATCTAAAGGTAGGTGGTAAGCAAACAAATTTAGATCGTTGGTTAGTAAAGCAGAAAGGCGGCGCTTTTTCATGCCAGTCACAGCCTGCGATTCACCTTTCCAAAAATAGCCGTGATGCACGATAAGCGCATCGGCGTTTGCTTCTATCGCCGCATTAACTAAAGCCTGAGATGCAGTTACGCCTGTCACAATTTTCTCAATATTGCCTGTTCCCTCTACCTGCAGACCATTGGGGCAATAATCACTGATTTCGCTAACCCTTAACATTCCATCAAGGTAATTTTGTAGTTCTAGGCGGCTAATAGACACAAGCCCTCCGGTTGAAAGTTAGACAAATTGTTAAAAAAACGCTATAAAATACGCGAACGTTTCGTATAACACCTATAAGTCGACAAACGCTTATCGCGGGAAAGCGAAAAAAAGAGTGGATTTCTGAAAGCAATACCTACTTTTTAATTCGCTTTATCGATAGCGCGTTGTGTTTTAATTAATCAGTCGTCACTTATTAGTATTACAAGTCAAAAACGTTCGTCATCTTAACAAAATAAAGAGCAAAAAAGCATGGCAAACTTAGACAAAGATGCAGTTATCGCGGCTTTCACTGAAGCCTATAAAAAAGCTAATGGCAAAGCGCCGTCTATCGAAAGTAAGAGCGGGTGGTACAGCGTAGATGGCGGCAAAAATATGCGTTTAGCACAACTTCAGGAAATGACAGAGTCGCTAGCGCCGAATTCCTCTGAAGGAACAGAAATAAAAAAAGAGAAAAGCGAGACTAAGGCAGCAGCCAAGCCTACTAAGAAAAAAGCATCTGCTTCTAAAAAATCAGGCTTTTCAGTTAAGGATTTTTGGGCAGAGAAGCTAAACGCTGAAGCACCTGGCGCAACCCTTCCACGTTAGTTCCAACAAGCCTTTCAAACCAAGCCTGTTTAACACTGTGCCTAGCCTCCATTTTGGAGGCTAGTGTTTTATTCAATTATTATTTAAATAAATAATTTATCTGCCGGCAAGTCCCTGTGCGACAAATGGGACAAGATGCTGGATGACTTCTTTTATATCTACGTGCTTATGAAAATCAGACTCAGCGATTTCCGTTAGTGCCTGACTTGATGCCATCGAAAAGACAAAACTTCCCATCGCGAAATGTAGTCGCCAAAACAGCTCCTCCTCAGGAAGTTCAGGTAAACAGCGTCTGATAGCATCTACAAGGGCGCGTATACAGTCACCATAATCATGCATCAAAAACTTACGCAAGTGCCCCTGTGTTTCGTTATATCCCCGGCCAAGTAATTTTACAAAGGTGGCAGTGCCCTGCTCGGAGATAGCATTAAGGTTTAACATGGGAGGGATAAGCGAATACAAGAGTTGCTCAACGCCTTTGGCGCCTTCAATAGGTGGGAGGGCATCTAAGCAAGCCTTTACTTGCGGCATAAGCTCGTCAAAGTATCGCTTAAACACGGCTTGAATTAAGTTTTTCTTGCTACCGAAGTGGTAATTTACCGACGCTAAATTTACTTCTGCTCTAGCAGTTATTTCCCGCATCGAGGTTTGGGTGAACCCGCTTTGAGAAAATAAGTATTCCGCCGCATCTAATATATCGTTTTTAGTATGCCGTGCCATGTTCTTTTTATTATCTTATGTCGATTAGAAGTTAAACGGCCATCTTTGCCCATTAACGATGTAGTTTGATACATCGTAATAAACACAGATGGCCTGTGGGTGTTAAAACCAGTGACGTGCTTTGCTCATCGTTTTCATAAACACACGTTCAACCACACTCGCTGCCGACATTCCAAGCTTTTCGGCGACGTTTTTCTTCACGGCATACTTAACGCTAAAAATCTCGCGTGCTGGGTAATGCGATAGAATATAGTCATCTGAAGTGGTGATGTCGTCAACTAAACCAAGCGCTTTAGCCTTAATTCCTGGCCAGTATTCACCAGTCGCTACTTTGTCTATATCCATTTCCGGACGCTGACTTTGCACGAAATCTTTAAAGAGCACATGAATCTCTTCAATTTCCTCTTTGAATTTAGCTCGACCTTCATCGTTATTTTCACCGAAAATCGTTAGCGTGCGTTTGAACTCTCCCGCGGTATGCTGTTCGAATTCTATATCGTTTTTCTTTAGTAACTTGTTGAAGTTTGGTAGCTGAGCTAAAACACCAATACTCCCGATATACGCAAACTGTGACGCCAACAATTTATCGGCAACACACGCCATCATATAGCCACCGCTCGCCGCAACTTTATCTACAGCAATGGTCAATTTAAGACCCTTTTCTTTGATACGCTGTAGTTGCGACGCAGCAAGTCCATAACCATGTACCACGCCACCGCCACTTTCAAGGCGAATCAAAACTTCGTCTTCTTTGTTTGCGACACACAAGATTGCAGTGATCTCTTCACGCAAGTGTTCGACTTCATTGGCATCCATTGACCCTTTGAAGTCGATAACATAAAGCCGAGACTTTTCAGCCTCCTCGCCGTTATCTTTCGCTTTGTTTTTAGTCTTGCTCTTAGCTTTGGCCTCTTTTTTCTGTTCTTTCGCTAACTTTTTTAACGCGTTTTTATCTAACAGGACTTCTTTCGCGTAATTTGTAATGTCCTTTAACTGCTCAGATATAGAAACGATTTCAAGTTGTCCTTTCCCCTGTTTCTGCTTACTCGCTATACCAACAATGGTTGATACAACAACAACGAAGGCGACAACTAACGTTACTGCTTTGGCAACAAACAAACCGTATTCGTACAAAAACTCCAAACTTTACTCCTAGTAAAATAAACGGGTAAGCAGTATTGTTTACCCACAACGCAAAGAGCGGCCTCACCCGATATAAGGCAAAGCCGCTGATGTAATTACGTTATAATACCAGTCTCAACTTAGTCTGACGATAGGTTAACTTGCTCTATCTTGTTTGCTTCAATCTCTTCATCTGTGAAATAGATATCCCGCAGTGTAGGCTGCGTAGAGTAAAGTTGTGTTTGGTCTAAGAAATGCTCACTGCCGAACTTACGAGACTGTGAGTAAGTTAATATACCTCGGCCTTTTGGCCCCTCTTCGGTGAAGTTGATAACCATCGCCCAACTTGTGCCATAGTTAATATGATAGCCCCCAGCTTCAGCACTCATTGCCGTATTACTGTTTATTGTTTCATAGCTATGTCTTGGCAACTGGGTTCCGTTTCTACTATCTCTAACATCAAATACGTTAAAGCCACCTTCAATGTTATGTGCTCCAGCCCACGGTAGCTTAACACCTGAGGCTGAGCCATCTGGTAAGCTGCGTTCGACGAATTGCACTTCCCCTAGCGGGGCATCAAATGCGACCCCGGCTTGCTCAATAACTTGTGTAGCTCGTGCCAATTGCTCAAGGGTGGTGTCGTTTTGAACTAAACCTGATGGCGTAGTTACAGGTGCATCAAGAGAGAACGGTACTTCCCACTGGGGAGCTTGGTTAAACTGAAAGGCAAACTCCCTGAAAACGTGCGCACCAGTACTCGTAAGGTTCATTGTTCCGTCCCAGTCCTCTAGGGCAGCACAGGCTTGCGATACATCAACGCTTGCTCCATCAACTTCTACTGGCGTATCACCCTGCTCTGCGCATAGTTCAAGCAAAGATGGCAATATATTTTCTGCTAGATAGCTTCGGTTATTTAATAGTAGCCCTTCAACTTCCTCAGGCGTGAAAGTACCGTCGCTCCCAGCTTCGTTTTCAATAAACTGCTGCCCCATACGTGAACGTAAAGACTGTTGATTCTCTACACTTCCAAACAGTGGATTACTGACAACAATGGGCGAGTCTAGATTTGTTAACCAATAGCTATTGTTTGAATTCTGAACCGAGTCTGTGCCTTCGTATTTCGGCGCCTCCTCATAGGGAACGGGGCCCTCAAAGTCGAATTGAGAGATATTGCCCGGTAATACGGTAAAACCAGCGGCGGCTTTCGTTTGAATAAGCAACGGGTTCGTTGTTAATTGTTCAATGGCCGTTTCAGTTAAATTTGGTACGGTAGAGTCGTCGATATAAAATACTTGGCCATCTGCCGACGCTGCCATGGTGTTATTGAAAATAACCCCATCATAGTCCTTAAATGCCTGCTTAAACTCATCCATTGATGTGGCCATATTCATAGCCAGCCAATGATCAACAATATCAAAATTAGGCAGGTTAGCGTCTTTGATGGCGAACGCATTGTCAGTGTTCCAATCGAAGTTACCCGGAACTTCAATCATTGGGCCGTAGTTCGTATAGTAGGCAGTCTTATTTAGCTTAATAGTTTGCCCGCCGCCTACAGCAACGTCTATTTGAAGGTTTTTTTCATAGATAGTGCGTTTGCTTCCATCAACTACATGGGTAAGGCCCGATGCATCATCTTCATCAAGAGTCAGCTGATACACAACGAAATGCTCTGCTGTGGAAAATGTGTGGGTCCACGCTACGTTTTCATTAAAACCGATGTTAACTGCACCAGGTAAACCCATAAGAGAACTACCTGTTACATTTAGATGGCCGGGTACTTGAGCATGGAAGTTCCAGAAGCGCAAGTTTCCGGTATGAGGGAAATGAGGGTTACCCAAAACCATTCCCTTTCCATTCGTCGTTTTATCACTACCTAAACCCCACCCATTAGAGCCCATGTCTTGCGGGTTTCTATCAGGCAAACCCACTGTTGGCGTAATTTTAAATGCAGAGGCGACTTCATTTGATGAGGCAGCAGGTGTTGGTAGGTAACTCTCTCCTTGTGGCGCGGCAATAAACATTGGGCCCAAGAAGTTAGCTGCGCCAGGCAAGAGCGCTACACCAAGTGAGTAAGTTAAGAGGTCGACACTATCAATTTCTGTGACCCAAGGTTGCCCTGCACAGCTTTGATCTTGGTCTTCTACAGGTGTTTCACTTAAATACTTGTTATAACCCGCCGTATAGCCCTGAAACATTGCCCGGGAGTTTGCAGACATTCGCGGTAAGTTTTCTTCCGCGAGTTCTCTGATACCAAGTGTCAAAAAGCCAAAGTCGTTGATAAGGTGTTCTGAGTCTCCGCTACCCGGCACTTGGTCTGGGCCGAAAAACTTGGCTCGCTCAGAGTTGTACTTAACAATTTGGTCAGCCAGTACACACAGGTTATCTCTAGCAAAAGCGTAACCTACCCCATATGCCATACTTTCTAAATTATCTGCTTTTACGTGTGGAACACCGTAGGTCGTCCACGTCACGTCAGCTGACAGACTACCGTCCGGCGCAAAAGCAGGAATAGGTGTGGGTGCAGGTTCAGGCGTGGTAGGCGTTAGCGGCGCTGGTTGCTCTATATTTGAGAAATCATTGTCGTTATCGCCACAAGCGGTTAGTAGACCGGCAAGTGAAAGTGCAATTAGCGTCCGCTTAGCAGTAAATGTGTTTTGATTGGTCATCGCAAAGGTTCCCTAATGATGAAAGAATAAGTCCGGTTTATCGTGCCGAAAGCTCTGCCCAACACGTTAATTTTTAGTATCAATAAAACTGATCGGACCTTTCATTTACATTACATTAACACCGTAATGCATTCAAATAACATTTGACATATAAAGACAAAAAAGCCGGCGTTAAAGCCGGCTTTCACTTGTTAAAATGTAAGCAGTTGTAACACCGCTTTCTCGTCGAAACTATATGTGATTAGTTTGCAACAACGCTCTCATCAGAAATTGGAAGTGCTAGCGCGTCTGACGCAATATAACCTGCCACTTCTTTTTGCATCTCTGTAGTTACCGCAGCGCTTGCCGCTGGGCTTAAACTAGAAGCATGTGCACCGCTATTAAACAGAACAAGACCGCTAATTGGATCTGTGCCAGGTCCTTGAGTAGTAGTCACTTGCTCTAGACCAATTGTAGCCGCTAACGGTAGCTGACCGGAAAGAGGTAACGCAGTCGAAACTGGAATTACCTGGTCTGGTAAGTTTTCTTCGCTACCGTCACCTACAACCGTCATCATGTGAACAGGTGTATTACTTCCCAGCGTTTGCGCATAGTTAGTTGGGTCGCCAGCGTCCATCACAGTTTGCGCCGCGAATGCAAATTCGGCAAATACTGCATTTACTTCAGCTGCTTGCTCTGCAGTTAGATTCTCTTCAAAAATCGCAACCGCCGCACTAAGCTGCTCTTCACTGACATCAGTTGTCTCATAAAGCTGATTTAGCAAAGCGACAAAGTCTTCAGACGCCTGAGAAAGCAATAAACCTTTAATTAGAGGACCAAAAGCAGCCGATTCTAATAGGAATTGCGCTACACCGCCTCCTGGCGATTCAAGAGACGCTTCTCTAACAGCAAACATACCATCAAGTGCTGCCAAGTCGCCGCCCATTGATGTGTTTGCCACTGCAGCAAAGTTACCACCTGTTATTGCACCTAGCGATACGCCCATAATAGACACACGAGACATATCAAACTTAACGTTCTGTGCAGCTGTAGTATCTACCACAGCATTAAGCCCTAAACGAAGACCTAGCAAGTCAGATACACTTTGACGCAAATTATCGCGCGCCGTTGGCAAGCTGGCAAGGTTCATATAATGCGTAGCGCTTACGCTTGTAGCGTTTAAGTCGTCAGTACCGTCACCATCAAGATCGAAGCCTCGGCTACCGTGTAAAGGTTGGTCAATAGCCACTGATGCAATACCTGCTAGAGATAGGGTACCGGTAATGGCAAGCATGTCTTCTTTTTGACTGGTAATACCGTGCGCCAAAATAACCACTGGCCAGCCAGCTTCAGGCATGCTAATTGGGAAGCCTAAAGCGCTCGCAATTGCAGGGTCAGGGATAGTTACCTGAACGTCTAGTGTTTCCGTACCCATGTTTCCGCCAGTAGGCTGAGGATATGGGTTAAATTTAGTAATATTTCTTGCACTATCAAGCATTTCGCCATTAATGCGAACATCGGCAAGACCGAGGGAAGAGCACATATCTGCATTCGGCCCTGGCTGAGCATTAGCAAGTAGCTCTTGAGGTGCGCCAGCAAGTACGATGCCGCTATCACACGCCGCTTTCCAAAAATCATTTACTGGCGCCAATGGGTTTTCAGCACTTGGTACTCCTAAGAAATAAGGCAATGCGATATTACCTTCATAACGCTGGGCAGCGCAGAACGGGCCTGCCTGCGCAAGAATGCCTGTTGATACGCCAACAGCAAATTCGTTTAACGCGCCCCACTGAGCTGCAAGTTGACCTGACGCAGTGCCTGCAAGACCCGCACAGGTTTCAAGTAGACTAAAGTCAGTTGCATCAATAGCTGCTTGTATATTATCAGGCAAACCTTGTTTACCTAGCTCAACCGCACCCGCAACGACAGCTTCATTCACTAAACCTAAGGCTTCCATAACGTTTGGCGCAGCAGAAACATCGCTAACGGTTATCGCAGGAAGCGCAGCAGGAGCAGACGGGTCGCCGCCAGCGGCAAGCTGTGCGAACTCGCTAATCATCACTTTTTTGATGGTATCTAGCGAGTTTCCTATCGATTGTGTCGTAAAAGCCGAAACATAAGTAATGTTTTCACGGTCGTAACCCGCACCAAGAAGAGGATTTACCAATGAATTAACTAACCCCTGTATTTGAAGCTGTGCGTCGCTTGATAAAGGGTTACTGTTGATATCTTGTCTTACCAAATCCCACGTTGTAGAGCCTTGGACCGACTTGCCAGACGAATCTTTTAAATCTGTGGTCATAACCAGCATATAACCCTGAGAAGGTTTCAGCGGCTTTAAAGGAACAAACGTTATGGTGTTGCTGTCGGCTAGGCTAAGTACATAATCCACACCAAAGGTAAGTTGATCACCAAGCTTACATCCTGCTGATGGTGTGGTTACCTGCGCGCAATCTGGATCGCTTTGGTCAAGACCTAATGTCGCCTCAAATAATAGTACGCCAGACGCAAGCGTACTTTCGTCAAGCGATGCGCCGGCAGGTGTATCTACGTTTATAACAAACGGATGTTGAGTAGACCAACCGTCTAACACATTAAGTGCATTTTGTGGGTCAGCAAAATCAGTAGGATCAGCGACCGGGATGTTCAGTGTGTAATCAAAGAAACCATCGTCGCCCGGAAGCATTAGAAGGTCATTAGGAATGTTTAGGTTCCCAGCAGCTGGGTCAAAAACAATTCGTGAAAATGGTGTTTGGACTTCTGTTTCGGCCTGAATGTCGGAAAGGGTTTCATCGGAGCCACCACAGCCTGCTAGACCCAGCGCAAGGGCCACACTGGAACTTAATACGAGTTTTCTCATCTCTACTCCCTACAAGCATTGTTGTTATTCTGTGTCTAAAACCTAACTCTATTAAAAGTAGCTTGGTCTACCCTGTCTTTACAGGCGTAGTTGATAGTTTTAAACATGTTAGACCAGTTGTATCTTCCTCAATCTTATTGACTTTGTTGCAACTTTGCAAAGTTTTGTTAACTACTTTTGTTAACTTTTTTTACGTTTAAAGAATTTTTCATTCATTGTTTTACTTGTGGGCTAGGCTGGGTATGATCTGGGGTCATATTCTCAGTTGGGCATAAAAGCCCCACGCAACGCGATGAAAATTAACCTTTTGAAGGA
>JAXHTT010000112.1:0-12374 GCA_034190055.1 Pseudomonadota bacterium
AAGAGATAAACTATCAACGCCGTGCTCAGACAAACGCGCAGTTGCTGCCTCTATTAGCGCACTGCGAAGATCACCGTGATGGTAGCTTTGTACTGCATTAGCCATAAACCAAATGTTTCCAACTTTATAATTGAGACGAATAGATAACGTTTTATCTTGACAGTGTCAACATAGCCTTTTATCTTGACGCTGTCTAGTTTGCAGATTTGTTAACAGGAACAGCCCAAGGAGACAGCGCGAACCATGAAGTACTCTACATTAGAAGTAAAACAAGAGGGCCATATTGCCCACGTAGTACTTAACCGCCCAGATGCAATGAACAGTATGATCCCAGAGTTCTGGACAGAGCTACCGGCAGCCATTCGAGAAATAGATGATGAAGCCAAAGCACGGGTAATCGTTATTTCATCTACAGGTAAGCATTTCTCTGCCGGTATGGATTTGTCGGTGTTTCTGAATATGAAAGAAGACTTTAAGGGCGACCCATCGCGCAGAGCTGAACGCATGCGTCGTATGGTAATGTTGCTGCAAGAAAGTTTCACCGCCATAGAGCAAGCGCGTATGCCGGTTATTGGTGCCGTGCAGGGCGGAGCAATTGGTGGTGCGGTAGATTTGCTTAGTGCATGTGACATGCGCTATTGCACCCAAGACGCTTTTTTCACCATAAAAGAAACCCAATTAGGTATGACGGCTGACGTTGGCACGCTTCAGCGTTTACCAAAACTGATCCCTATCGGTATTGTGAAAGAACTCGCCTATACAGGCCGCAATTTTGGAGCTGCAGAAGCACAGCAACTTGGTTTTGTAAATCAGGTATTCGATGATCAAAGTTCCATGCTAGACGCGGTAATGAAAATAGCGCAGCAGATTGCAATGAATTCGCCGCTAGCGGTTTCGGGCACCAAGACTATGATTAACTACGCGGTAGAGCATACGGTAGCGGAAAGCTTAACCTATATGGCCACATGGCAAGCGGGGATGTTCCAAATGGAAGATGTGTTTAAAGCCATGGAAGCACAGAAAACCAAAACGTTGCCGGAGTACCCGCCATTGCATCCCGCTATCAAAAAAATGAATTCATAGGTTTAGGTTTGAAAGCGCGCTAACTGCGCAACGGTGGTAGCCGGTGGACGCCTTTTTACTATAAGGGAAGGTGAACGCTGGTGCACAACTCAAACCTACACACGTATTGTATGTAATTAGTGAAATCATAACGCGCCTTCGAAAAAGAGCGCATTAGATAAAAATATTTAAACAGGCTTTTTAACGGCTTTTACCAAGCCAAAACAACTTTCAGGAATGTATCATGAATCAGACCGTTACCGATCATCCCGTTTACCCTCATTTATTTCGTCCGTTAGATTTAGGTTTTACCACCCTTAAAAACCGCGTGCTTATGGGCTCAATGCACACGGGCTTAGAAGAATTACCTGACGGCCACAAACGTATGGCAGCCTTTTATGGCGAACGTGCCAGAGGTGGCGTAGGTCTTATCGTTACAGGTGGTATTGGGCCGAATGAAGAGGGCGCTACTCACCCGTCAACGTTTCGTTTAGATACAGACGAAGCGGTTAAAAACCATAAAGAAGTGACTGACGCTGTGCATATTGCAGGCGGAAAAATTTGTATGCAAATTTTGCACACGGGCCGCTATGCGTATAGCCCAAAGCTTGTGGCACCTTCTGCGGTACAAGCGCCAATTAACCCGTTTAAGCCAAAAGCACTTGAAGCTGGTGAGATTGAAAAGCAAATTAAAGACTTCATCACTGCGGCAATACAAGCCCAGCGCGCGGGTTACGATGGCGTTGAAATCATGGGTTCTGAGGGTTATTTCCTTAACCAATTTATTGCAAAGCGCACTAACCACCGCGACGATGAGTGGGGCGGTGAATACGAAAACCGTATCCGCTTGCCTATCGAAGTAGTGCGCCGCGTGCGTGAGGCGGTAGGTAAAAACTTTATCATTATCTATCGTTTATCTATGCTTGACCTTGTTGAAGGCGGCTCTACTTACGATGAAGTGGTAGAGCTTGGTAAAGAAATTGAAAAAGCCGGCGCAACTATTATCAACACCGGTATAGGTTGGCACGAAGCGCGTATTCCAACCATTGCCACTAAAGTACCGCGAGCGGCATTTACATGGGTTACTGCTAAATTCCGAGAGGCGCTATCAATTCCAGTAATTACGTCAAACCGTATCAACACGCCTGAAGTTGCTGAAGAAGTGCTGTCCCGCGGCGATGCTGACATGGTATCAATGGCTCGTCCATTCTTGGCAGATCCAGACTTTGTGCGCAAAGCGCAGCAAAATAAAGCTGATGAAATTAATACCTGTATTGGCTGTAACCAAGCCTGTCTTGACCATGTATTTAACGGCAAAATGACTAGCTGTTTGGTGAATCCACGTGCGTGCCACGAGCTTGAAATAAACGTTAAACCTGCAGAAACCAAAAAGCGTGTAGCGGTTGTAGGCGCAGGTCCAGCGGGATTAGCAGCGGCAGTGACCTCTGCTGAGCGCGGACACGATGTTGTGATTTACGATGCGTCTAGTGAAATTGGTGGGCAATTTAATATTGCCAAACAAATTCCGGGCAAAGAAGAGTTTTACGAAACGCTACGTTATTTTAAGCGCCAAATTGAGCTTCATAAAAACATTACCCTTAAGCTAAATACTTATGTTGATGCGGCTGCGCTAAACGATGAAGGGTTCGATGAAGTCATGATTGCAACTGGCATCAAGCCGCGTACGCCAGCGATTGAAGGCATTGAGCACGAAAAAGTGCTGACCTATATCGAAGTGTTGAAAGAAAAGAAACCCGTTGGCAATAAAGTAGCCATTATAGGCGCAGGTGGAATTGGTTTTGATACCGCTGAGTATTTGTCTCATGGCAAAGAAACGCCAAGCCAAGATATTCCTGCATTTATGAAAGAGTGGGGCATTGATATGACCTTTTCGGCCCGTGCAGGCATTGAAGGCGTTAAGCCGCAGCCAGAGCCATCGCCAAGAGAAATTTTCCTACTACAGCGCAAGACAACCAAAGTCGGCGCGGGTTTAGGTAAAACAACAGGTTGGGCGCACAGAGTCGGCTTGCTGGCCAAAGGCGTGACCATGATCCCTGGGGTAAGCTACGATAAAATTGATGACGAAGGGTTACACATTACGGTAGAGGGTAACAGCCAAGTATTGCCAGTAGACAACATCATCATCTGCGCAGGCCAAGAGCCAATGCGAGATATCGTTGAAGGCTTAAACATGCCTTATCACTTAATTGGTGGTGCTGATGAAGCGTTAGAGCTAGACGCAAAACGTGCCATCGACCAAGGCACGCGCGTGTGCGCCGCGGTTTAATCGCCTAACGCAAACGTGCAGTCAGAAATATAAGCGCCTCATCAATAGGTGCTTCAGATTCATTATAAACCCCTCTTTTTCCGGAGGGGTTTATTATATCTAGCAGCCGAAGGCTGCTATTTTTTATTGAAAATAACGAAACCAGACCTGTTTCAGTCTGTGATGGTAGCCTAGACCTGCTATTATTGTTTTCTTTTTTTCGAGATAAACATGGCATACAGCAACATCCAAGACTTAGTTCAAGCCGTTACTCACTCCCCAGATACTATCGAATTTAACGACGTTATTGCGCTTATCGATAGCGCGTTTACTTTCACGCCCACTGCTTTCACCAATGGTGATGTGTCAAACGAAGCAAACCAGAACAACGGCTCTTGTAAACTGCTCGCGCTCGGTCAGCGTTTAAACCTAAATCAAGCTCAAACGCTGGCCTTATTTGGACGGTTCTATCGCGAAGACGTACTTAATAACCCTAACGGCGACGACCACGCCAATATCCGCAACTTTATGAAAACGGGCCATGAAAGAGTGGCGTTTGATACGTTTCCTTTAGTTGAGCTGCAAAATTAACGCCCTGCGCGTAACTGGCATGAAAGGCGAGACACTTACAGCTCTCGCTTTTGCGCAAATAGAATCAATCACGCTCAGTCAAAATCAATTCACTGGACTGGGGCATTATCGCGAAATCAAATTGGCCTAAGACGTTCATTCCCAATAATCCATCAGAATCGGGTAATGCGCCTTCGGGCAGCACGATGGCAGAAACATCGTTGAACTCGTAGCCAGCAAAGTAAAATCGCGGTATTTGTACTAGTGGTGCTTCAATGGTTCCTGACGCAGTTCTAACATTGAAATTACCGATGAAAGTGAGGTTTCGCATACGGCCCAGGCGAGCGAATAATCGTGCCGATATTGCTGTGGTACTGGCTCCCGTGTCTAAGATCATGGTGGCTTTTTGGTTAAGCGCCTTTGCTTCAAGGCGATATTGGTCACCAATACGCTGCAAAGCTGCACGAGTTTGATAACGTGCGGCCACAACGTCTGATGGCGCTAGTTCGCTTTCGCTAAGCGTATTATCGGTGTTGGCGATATCGCGCATTTCATAGGCTTTATTGCGAATGATATTTGCGTCTCTATCGTTTAATGGCAGGGCGGCGAGCACATCTTCCATCAAGGTAAGCTTTTGCTGATAGGCGTAGGCTTCAGCCAGGTTAAGTGTGTAATGTTTCGCGTCGGGTATGCGTTGATATAGTGGCTCATTTAATCTGGCAACCAGTTCCCATTGTTCGTCTTGACTTAACTGTGTCTGCGCCTGTTGATACAAGGTAGCGATTTTTGTGTCTATAAACGTAAGTGTTTCGTTTGAAAGAGGTAATTCAGCTAAGTCGTAGTAATGGACAAGTGCTGTTGGGAGCGGCTTTGTTAGTTCAATTAGCTCACCTTCTAGCAACAGTAGTGATTCATTAAGCGGGTCATCTTTCAAATACTTTGTAAGCTCAGAGGCAAGTAGTGCATATTGCCCGTTATTGAGTAAAGCTGTTAGCGCTGACAGCTGGTCTTGGTCTAATTGAGATGAAGAGAAGCCTAACCCTTTTATCTCATTTGATGCGGTATTTGCCCCGCTAATGTCAGTGGGAAAATCAGTGCGAAAATCAGAAGAGCGTGGGTCAGAAGAAGGCTTTACCTTGCTTCCTACATTTACATCGCTTTTGTGTTTTTCACTTTTTTCTAGACGGTGTTCATAGTTTGCCTCTAATTCATGAGCTTTATCATTGTGCTGCTTTAAGCTAACCCACAGGTATATGTTAAAGCTTAACGACATACAAAGAATTATTACAAGCAGTGCTGCTAGCCAGGTTTTCATTTGGATATACAAGCCTCGCCGTATATGTCCACAAATTGCTTAGGCATCCGTTTTGGCGCACCGGTATCAAGGCTAACGCACACGAATGTTGTTATAGCATCGAATACGGTTTTATTCCGCTTAGGGCAGATGAACTGAAATTGTCGTTTCAAGGTCAATTTTTTATCACAGTGGACTATCCAAGTTGCACACTCTAACGTATCGCCAAGATGCGTAGGAAGGTGGTAGTTAAGCTCGTGACGTTTTATCACCATCCCACGGTTAAGCGCTTGATAATCGGCAAACTTTAAGCCAAGGGCGTTTGAGTGTGCCCACGCGAGGCTTTCTAGCTGAGACAGGTATGCCACATTGTTCACGTGCTGATAGTGATCGATGTGTGTTTCATCGATATGCCATTGATGCACATAGGGGGTGTCTAACATCCAATTTAGCGCTGTGGAGTTCAAACCTCTTCCTTATTCATATATCTTGTTTATACCCTAGCTGCTCCATTACTGTCGGCGTAGCGCCTATGCTTACGAAGGCCTGTTTTTGCATTTCTTTCTTTGCAACTCATACCACAGGCAACGGGTTATCTTCTGGTAAGGTTAAATCGTCACTTAACAGCGATTGCATAATCGCTATTTCTCTTATCAAAACAGGCTGTATAAAGCTTTGCACATCACCTAGCGCTTTAAATGCATTAAAACCACGCTCTAAAAACTCATGCAGAGCAAGCAAACCGGCTACTTTGGCTGGGCGACGCGAAAGCGAAATCAACATACCTATACCACGAATCTTTATTACATCAGAGAGCTGATCGCCCAAGTGCGAAATAATATCGATTTGGTGCGCTCTGTCTTCTATCCTGCCTACGTTGCGATAAGCAAGGGCATAGTTATCTCGGTTGATGGGCTCCCCAGGAAAATGGCTTTGTAAATACTGGGCCATTGCCATGTCTAAATCGAACGACAGTGCATTTAACGATAACGCGTCGTCCATGGCGTTCATGGCTTTGTCGGGCAATACTTTTGCGAGCTTGGGAATAACGCGCACTAAGTCAGCGTCGCGCTGGCTAAAATCTTTCGGCCCGTATAATTCATCTACAAAGAATGCCATGGCTTTTTGATAGCGCTTTTGTTTTGCCAGATCGTCATGCGTGACTAGTAAACGCTCGCACTGCCAATGCTGCAGCTGATGAATTATAGGCATTACACCCATCTGATTGGCCAAATCACGAAGGGCATTTACCCGATGAATATGTTTAATTATCTGTTGCGCCAAATGAGAAACTCCCTGTTGAACTAATGTGACTCTTTCGCTCTCGTAAACTTAGATTGACCTATGCAAGCATGCCTTTCAAGTGAGAAGGCAAAGTTTTGCTGGTATACTCCATCGCCATTGATTTAGCTCACTTGTATAGAACTTATTTGCCGACATGAAGATTGCAAGTTACCACGGTCAGTCTGACCCAGACGTACCCGCGTTAATAGCTCTGTTTAATTTTACATTTGAAGATTTTAATACGCGCTTGGTTTTAGGTGATGATGAACCCATTTACCTCCCTGCAAATGGTGAAAGGCCTTACCATCAAATCGTGTTTGCCTATGGATTCTTTTCAAGTGCTTTGCATGAAATTGCGCACTGGTGTATTGCCGGAGAAGAGCGCCGACTATTAGAAGACTACGGCTACTGGTATTGCCCAGACGGCCGCGATGCAGCGCAGCAAGCCGACTTTGAAAAAGTAGAAATTAAGCCCCAAGCGATTGAGTGGGCGTTTACAGAAGCCGCGGGAAGAAAGTTTCAGGTAAGTACGGATAATTTGAATGGTGCTGAGCCTGACAGAGAAGGCTTTACCCGAAACGTGGCGGCTCAGCTAGAAGCCTATAAAGCTAATGGTTTTCCACCACGCGCTGAACGTTTTATACAAGCGCTGTCATCTGTGTTTGGCAAAAGTAAATTATCTGCTTTACCTATCAGTAAAGTAACAGGTAAGGCGGCTGGAAATGCGCCAACAGGCCCAGAAAAAAGCGAAATAGGTTACGGGATAGGAGTTGTTGCTGAATGAGTCAAGTTAGCACTAGTCAATCAGTGTCTGATCACAAGCCTACATTCAAGCTAGGCGTCATAGTTAACCCCTTTGCCGGTATTGGCGGAGCGCTTGCGCTTAAAGGTAGCGATGGTGCTGATATTCGTGAAAAAGCCCTCGCTATGGGAGCAGAGAAAAAAGCTAACGAAAAAATGGCCAAAGCGCTAAGTATTTTAGAAGCGTTATCAGGTCAGTTCACAGTAGTTACAGCCTCAGGCGAAATGGGCGAGACCGTATGTGAATCTCTAGGTATCTCTTGTGAAGTTATCTACACAGCTAATGCCGAGCAAACCGAGGGCGAAGATTCAGAACGTGCAGCCAAAGCAATGGTGGATGCAAACGTCGACTTGCTGCTTTTTGCTGGCGGGGACGGCACAGCCCGTAATATCTGTAGCGTAGTTGGAACACAGGTGCCCGTGCTAGGCGTGCCTGCAGGTTGCAAAATTCACTCTGGCGTTTACTGTGTATCGCCGTCCGCGGCAGGACAGGTAGTAAGTCAAATGATCGCAGGCGAGCTTGTAAGTGAAATGGACGCCGAAGTACGTGATATTGACGAAAACGCCTTTCGCGACGGGAAGGTTATTGCCAAACACTATGGTGAAATGCGCGTACCCGCTGAACTCACTTACGTTCAAGCTGTAAAAATGGGCGGCAAAGAAGACGAGGCCTTGGTGCTTGACGATATAGCGGCATATGTCAGCGAGATCATAGACGATGAGCCTGATACGTACTTTGTTATGGGCTCGGGCTCTACGGTCGGCGCTGTTATGGAGTTCCTCGGCTTAGACAACACCTTGTTAGGCGTTGATGTAGTGAAGCAAGGTGATTTAATTGCAAGTGACGTTACCGCCAGTGAACTGATTGCGCTGACTCAAGACAAGCCCACTAAGGCCATCTTGACAGTTATCGGTGGTCAGGGCCACATTTTGGGGCGCGGAAATCAACAGTTAAGCCCTGCTTTTATACGTCAAATTGGCAAGCAGAACATGCTTGTCGTTGCCACTAAACAAAAACTACAGGCGTTAAACGGCAAACCGCTTCGATTAGATTCAAGCGATGCTGCCCTTGATACTGAATTAGCGGGTGCCTTTACGGTTATTACCGGCTACAAAGACAAAGTACTTTGCCAAGCTGTATAAATGCATTACGCCATATACCAGAGCTAATTCATTGCCTTTTGAGCAACAAGTTTTATCTTGTGCTCAGAACTTAAATTTAGAGAAAAAGAACTGAAATTAACAACAGAAAGGAGTAAGACGTGTTACCACCTGCTGCAGCACCAGAAAGTGTCGTTAACGCTATCGCAGATATTGAAGCATCGCTTGATGACGTGGTAAATCACGGGAGTGATGACGAATTGTTTATTGCCAGCTACTTGCAAGGTCATTTCGCGGTAGAGGCGCGCCAAATCGAAATGCAAGAAGACGCTACCGTTGCGATGCTTAATGACAAAATGCTTGAAAGCCTTGATAGTGCTTTTGCTAACAACGAATTAGAAAGTGAAGATGCTCAGCAAGTAAAAGCACTTTGGGCACGGTTAGTCGCAATGTAATTGCGGCTTTCCTCTAATCTGCCCACAACCACTATACTCCTGTTCGTCGTTATTTCTTTTTTCAATCCGTTACAGTTTTATTAGCGAACCCCTTTATTAGACGCCAGATGGGTTTATGTTTAATATTGGCGAAAAGCCACTTTGTGGTGGCTGGTCAGTTCGAAACGGTCAATGCGGTCATGTTTAGCCTCTTATCAAGTCAAAGATTCAATAGAGAATATAATAGTTCAGAGTCTTTGGTCGAAAAGTACAATAGCTTATCTTTAGGCGATTGAAGTAGTGCTGCATCCAGAGAAATTAACTTGGACAATCACTAGTGATGCAGAACAAATCAAGTCGGATGTTGAAGCAGCGGAACTTGGACCTGTCAGTGTCCAAAGTATGAATTTACTGTAATAGGCGGCACTGCAATTAAAGCGAAAGGGCCGAGAAATTACTCGGCCTTTTTTATTCAGAATTATTCACTAAATTCGTCAAATGCACGTAAAGCATCAGCAGCATACATAAACGAAGGGCCGCCTCCCATATAAACGGACATACCGCACACTTCTTCTATTTCTTCACGGGTAGCACCTAAATGCACTAACGCTTTTGCATGAAAGCCTATGCAGCCATCGCATCGTGTTGCGATACCAATCGCAAGGGCAATAAGTTCTTTCGTTTTTTTATCCAACGCGCCATCGGCGGTCGCCGCCTTGGCCATATCAGAAAACCCCTTCATTACTTCTGGTACGCCTTTTTTAACTTCAGCTAGATACGGATTTAAACTATCTGTAATTTGTTTATATGACTTCGTCATAGTGCTCCCCTGATGAAAAAATAATGATTAATAGGCTTCAACATTTATTTGTATTCGGGCCTAATCTTAATAAAGTTCAAAGCAAATTTTACCGGCTAATACACACCTATTTTAGTTTAAAGTTGATAGTTCGCTATGACCTAAGTCAATAACTGTCACGGATAAGTGCAAATGCGCCTTTTGTTGAATGGCTCGAGAGAGCAACATGCACTAAAGTTACGGAAAAATCACTTATCGTCTTGACTCTTATTTTGAAGCTCCCCCGACCTTTGGCCACAGCAAAAACTTTACGTTCTTTCGAGCGCATATTTGCAACTTTTCTAATCAACCTACTTTGTGCTTCGTTAGTGTTTGCTTCGGGGTCAAACAAGTTGATGAATGAATACTCCGTCGAACTATTAACCGATGAAGATGGCTTTGTGTCATCAGAAATCTACTCCGTTATTCAAGACCATCAGGGCTTTCTTTGGTTTGGCACAGCAGAAAATGGCGTCATGCGTTACGACGGTCGCAACGTTAAGCTCTTCGAGTCGAATAGTGAAAACGAACAAAGTCTTTCTCATAACGATGCCGGCAACTTAATGTTGGATGCTGAGGGCAATATCTGGGTAGGTACGTGGGGCGGTGGTGTTAATAAATACAACCCTACAACAGGTCGGTATGCGCGCTATTTACATGTCCCCGAAGATCCAAACTCCTTATCTTCAAATCGAATTCAATCACTCTTTCAAGATAACGCAGGTGATATCTGGCTAGGCTCTTACGACAAAGGGCTTAACCGTTTTTTAGGCAATGGGAAATTCCAGCGAGTTCAAAAAATACCAGGAGATAAAAACAGTCTTTCCCATAATCGCATTTGGGACATTATTGATAACGACGCCAATAGTCTGTGGGTAGCGACCAGCTATGGGTTAAATTTGCTCGATAAAAAGACGCTAAACGTCAAGCGTTTCTTGCCCGAACCAAAAAATAAAACAGCAACAGGCGCAAATGAAATACGCAGCTTGCTTCGTACATCTTCTCACCAGTTATTTGTTGCGACACAAAATGGGCCCTTCTTGTTTTTTCCAAGTTCCGGTGTTTTTCTGCCTCAAACGACACGAGAAGGTAAACCACTAAGTCAAGTAAACTCAATGATTGAGGACCATGATGGTCAAGTATGGTTCGTCACTACCGAGGGATTGTATCGTCATACCGGAGAGGGGAACTATGTTGAAAAGGTCGACTTTGGTTATGAAAATGGCCTTCGCATAATTTTTGAAGATCATACTAAAACCAAGTGGATTACCAGTGAAGTTCATGGGATTTTTAAATTTTCCCCTCGCGGTAAAATGAAACAAATTAATAGCGAATTGTTAACCGCACCAAGTGGTATCGCACTTGATAAAGTAGGTGAAAATGGCGATGTACTTATCGTTACGGCAAACGCCGATGTGTTTATATGGAAAGTGAAAGAAGAGCTTTTGCAAAAAGAGTTCGACTCGGTATTCAAAGAACTAGGCGGTTATAAAGAGCGTGGGGTTATTGAAAGACCAATCATAGTGCCAGACCGGGAAGGATTGTTGTGGGTGGCACAGGATGACTTTGTAGTCAGAGTTGACCGACGCACTAAAGCAATAAGCCGAATTGAATATCCCAAGACTGACAGTAATTATCGTCAGTTTCGTGAGTTCAGAGCTCTTGAACTAGACAATGATGGCAACGTCTGGATTGGTACGTATAAGCACGGTATCTATGTTTACAACAAACTTTCAGGGGAGTTCAAGCATCTAACAACCAAAGACGGCTTAACGCACCCAGAAATTCACAGCCTATATAAAGACGCCAGCGGCAATATATGGGTGGGCACGGGCGGTGGTGTGAATCTTTGGTCAGTTCATAGTAAAAGTTTCGCGTACTTCAGTGGCGCAGAGGGCCAAACGGGAAGCTTGGTCGATAGCATTGTGGAAGATATCCATCAAACGAGCGACGGGCAAGTATGGATAGCTACGCAAACGGGGTTGTACCAATATTTAGCAGAGTCTAAGTCCTTCAAGCATTTTAGTGAGAAAAATGGGCTGCCCACCACCTTAATAAGAGCTATCGCCGATGGCGATGACGGCAGGCTGTGGCTTACCACAAACAAAGGTGTTTTTCTTTATAATCCCGACACACAAAATGTTATCAGCTACAACAGTACTAAAGATTTAGCGGGCAAAAACTTTTACTCAGATAGCTTAATTAAAGCGGATGGGGCTACCTATTTCACGAGTAGTCAACGGGGGATAGAGTACTTCGAGTATAGCCGAGAGCAAACCGACACCGCTAACGCAAATATAGTTCTCACGGGTTTTAACAAAATGGGGGAATCGGTAGAGCTTAATAAGCCACTGTCCTATGTCACTGATATCTACCTTTCTTATGAAGACTACTTTTTTTCATTAGATTTTACTCTTTTGGATTTTTCAGACCCCAAGCGCGCCCACTTTGCATACAAGTTAGAAGGGTACGATGAGCAGTGGATTGATATTGGAAATCATACTTCGGTGTCGTTTACCAATTTAAATGGGGGAGACTACAGGTTACTCGTAAAAGCCATGAAACCAAATGGAGAGTGGGGGGATGATACCTTATCGTTGAATTTACATGTGGCAGTCGCACCATGGAAAAGCTGGTGGGCTTACGCTATCTACGGCTTATTTTTGTTAGGTATTCTGGTATTGGTGATTTATCTGCGCACCCGTCTACAGCAAACCGAAATCA
>JAXHTT010000113.1:0-12317 GCA_034190055.1 Pseudomonadota bacterium
ATCACCTGTTTCGTTTAGTTTCTCACGTTGGCTAATTGCCGCAAATGAAGTGGTGAAAGGCTCGCGAAAAAAGTTACGCTTTATAGAGTTTAGGTTTATTATGGATTGAGCGAAGTTAGCCGAAACAGACATAATCCTACCGAAAAGAATAGTACCCACAATCATGTTTGCTGGTGAAACTTCGCCTAAAATGACCAGATACGCACCTTGCGCTAAAATGCCAACTTGGCCAACGTTTTTTATACAATTAGTTAAAAAACTCTGCATGCTTTTTTTATCTGCTTCAGTGATCGCAAATTTTGATATAGCGTTATAGTTTTCATTTAACTCGTTATCTATCTTACTCTCCAGTGCATTGACGCGTAAAAATGAAACATGATTTTTGAATCTACCTCTAGCTATTGTAAAAATTGTGTTCAGTTTTTCGTATTCGGAAAAGTTTTTTTCAGCTTCACGGACTAGCGTAAAGTCAGCTACTATTTTAAGTATTACTAAAATTGTAATGGATAATGCTAAACTAGAGTGTAATAAGTAGACACCAAATATAAAGACTGGGATCCAAATAGAATCATGAATTGAATTGACTAGGCCTGATTTAAAGTATTTAAATATTGCATCTACCTTTGATAAGTAACTTTCTTTGATGACACTTTGTAAAATTGGCTCTTTCAGCATTAATTCATGTTTTACTTTTAAACCTAGGAATGTCAGTAGCTTGCTCCTTAAGCTTTCGAAATAGGCACCGAAAAAGACAAGTGGAGCTGATATAAGTACTAAAAGTAATAAATTTTCTACACTGTAAGAAACTAATGCGGTGTTATATACTTGCAGCATAAAAGCTGGGTAAACAAAATAAGATATATTGATGAGCAAGCCTAAAAAAAAATAAGCAGGTAGATATTTTTTAATCGTTACATAGATAAGAGTTTGGATATTCATTTTTTACCTAAGATACTACTTTTGGAGAAGTAAAGGCTACAATATGTAGCCTTTACATTTGTGACTACTCTAAAATTTCAAAAGAAACATCTTGGATGTCTTGAGAATCAATGCCATAGAGCATGAAAGACGAAGTTTCGGATACGTTGAACATAGTACCCTTAGGGGTTGAGTATGGGTTTGAAATTATCAAGTCCAACTCAGTTTCGTCTATTCCATGTATACCTATGGTGTCTTTGCCTTTCTCATAGTCCATGATTACATCTTTTCCATTGCCAACTACAAAGAAATCTTTCCCTTTACCACCAACTAAAAGGTTCTTTCCACCCCCGCCATTCAATAAGTCATTGCCTCTGTTCCCATGTAGTTCGTCATCACCACTACCGGTCTGGATAATATCATTACCTTCACGCCCAGCGATTTTTGAATCTGCGGTCTCTACAGAAATTGTATCATTTCCTTTTCCTGAAACGACCTCAATTGGATTATCAGAGGTGACATTTATATGATCATCACCGCTTCCACTCTTTACTACATCGAAATTAGTCTGTCCCATAAATGAGTCGCGTCCAATGTCAATGTCGGAACTGATTTGTTTCTTTAAGTTGAGAGTTATTTTTCCATTTTCATGTGTAATAATTCTCACATCGTTCTCTTTATCTACGCGAATTCCAGAATCGGCATCAGCTTCAAAAAACACATCAACCGCTTTACCAACTACTGCTTTGTCCTCGTTTAATCTCGTAAACACCATGTCATTGAGGATCATAGAGTCTGAGTCTAGCCTGATGTTTTCTTCACCGGTCAACGAAATGGAAACTATATTCAACTCCGATAGGGTGAATAATTCTGATCGCTGTTGACTAGCATTGCTGTTCAGGTCTTGCCAAATGTATGCATCATCGTAAGCACTATCTTTTGAATCAAAAAAACCATCATTATTATCGTCAAAAAGCCTTAGGCCTTCTAAGTCACTTGCTCCAGGTCCAGCAAACGGTGCAAAAGCAAACTCATTCATGCTATCTACTTTACCGTTCTTGTTATGGTCAATAACAAGAATACCATCGTCCGGTGACACCCAAGAAAATTTCTCCGCAAACCCATCTCCATCAATATCGATACGTGCTTTGCTTTCACTTTTCTTCAATAGTTCAACACCGTCACCATCAAGGTCTAAAACTACTGGAGGAATTTCATAATTACAATTTGGTACACCTTGACAGACCATATCCCACCAATCATCATCACTTGGCATACTACCAGCCCAATCATTAAAATAGCCTGGGGCAGCATCTAATAGACGATTTGTAAGCTCCTCTGCCGTCAGACCCGCAACAATACCTGTAAGAGTAACAACAGTTCCGACCGTCGTTATACTACCAACAATCGTGACAAGGCCAGCAGCGGCTAAGAAACCAACAACCTCTGCAACAAGTTCAGACCAATTTTGTTCAAAATAGTGATCGCTAACCTGTGTTCCTGTATTTATTCTGTCAATCAATTCGTCTATTGCTTCGGCCATCCTCCCAATCTTAGTTTTTTGCGCAGCAGTTAGGCCTTGTTTTATCAAATCGCTATTTAATACAGCCTTAAGTCTTGTAGCAGCAGCTACAATGTCTTGCGCTGTGTGCGTATCAATGGCGGGCTCCGAATCTCCGGTATCACCGTTGCTACCACCACCACCACCACCGCCACCGTCACCAGGGTCGCCACCATTGCCACCGCCACCGCCACCGCCAAAGTAGTACTCCCAATCCCACTCATCCCAACCATCTCCTGGATATGAACAAGTATCGCCACCCCAACATTCAGACATAATTTTCTCCCTTGATTAATTTAGTTACGTCTAGGTTTTCAAAACAAACGATCCCACGGTGTATACCGGATTCTCTGTGGTAAGAATTAATAAAAATCCACTTCCCAACCATGTGAATTGTGGTATCAGTTGCACCTAATAAACACTGAAAGTGCGCTTGTATTTGAAATTTGCTCTCTATAAGCGATTGATCAAAAATAGTTGCTCGCTTGTCAATGAATTCTGATAGTTGCTTGTTGTTGGTAACTTTTTGATTAGGTTTCCAACAAACTAAAATATCAATGTCTTGTGGTTCAGGTTTGAGAGAAACGTACGAACCACCGATATACAACCTTTTAATTTCTATACCGTTATCAGTTAAGGTTTCTAGGAATTTTTCCAAGTTCGTGGCCATGCCAGACCTATGAGGGTTGAACGTAAATGTTTCTTTGAAGTTGGGCCAACTTATTGTGTAAGGCGACACCTTCTGTATGGCTAGGAAATTTGGAAGTACCTGAGGCAAGCATCCCCGTTCATCGAATGTACTTTTATTGATATGTAAGTAAGAATTGATCTTGCTTTCTATGCTCTCGTCCATAAGCTTAGTAATCGCGCTTCCACTGGCTTGACTAAATAATAAGAACATTTATCGCGACAAAATCAACGTTTGTCAAACTATTTTTATTGAAATAAACATTTTGTTACAAAGTCAAAATGGTGACGATGATTGTTGAACCTTTAGCGCTGACAGTGAAGATTTATAGTTAGCACGTATAACGGGTAAATAAGTGTATTTGATAACCGCGTAATTTGGATGGAACAATTATCAATGATGTGAATTAGTATGAACAGGTAGTTATTTTCACTTCAGGACCACTTTAGGAGCTGTTTAAGCCATTGAAAGCGCGTTTTGGACTTTTTTCACTAGAGCGTGTTGCTCTTTGCTTTATGTGTTCTAATAGATCTACAACGGTAACTATACTAGCCGCAAAAGTGAGTGCCACAAAATTGGGTTAGTCTCTAGTTAACTTATCATGTAGGATCGTTACGGCTAGAGATTTTTTAACTTTAAAAAAGTATTCTCGACTAAATTAGGATAGCGATATATTGTCCGATCATTATCATTGCCTATGGCTGCAATCACCATTTCAGAATGAGGTGATGACTAAACAGCGATTGACCATGACTGACGTCATTAGCCTGTCCTCCTGAATGGCCGAAATAGACAGGTAAAGCGCCACTATCAACGGCTAAATGTATTTTCTTTTATTCACCACCAATCTATACAGTCATCTCACGCGGTATGAAATAACAGATGGGTACTCAAAGTTCGAAAAAATGCTTCGCAGTAAAGAGCGTTTCATCAACGAAATAACCTCTGAACTTCGAACACCAATCCAAGTGATTAACGGCTCGTTAGAAAAAATTCCTGATGCAGATAAGGGCACGCGCAAAGAATTAGTCTGCATTCAAGACAATGTGAAAAGGGTCGAGCAATTAATTCACCAGATGAGTCAGGATGTCCCTACAGCTTTCAAAGCAGAAGATTATTACAAGTCTTATTCACCCGAAAATATTCGTTTTATTTTGCTATCTCTAGAACCTTTAGCCAAGCAAAAGAGGCAAAATCTAGAAGTGCGGATAAAGGTTAAAAAAGTGTGTCTCTGATCAGTGAAAGCCTTGAGAAAATCGTGGCTAACTTAGTCCAAAATGCTATCAAGTTTACACCTGAACTTGGCACGATAAAGGTAAGCGCTATACAGGATAGTAAGGCTCTAAAGATTACTGTAACTGATGATGGTGAGGGAATTGAGGAAAACTTACAGAGCAAAGTATTTGAAAGGTTTGCTAAAGGTAACACTAAATTAGTTGGAAATGGTGTAGGGCTGGCTATGGTTAAAACTCTAGTAGAGTTAAATCAAGGAGAGGTTACGCTTCAGAGTCAAAAAGGTGTGGGAACGAAAGTGACGGTAACGTTGCCAGTTGATGATGTTGCTTTTGTAAATTCGCAAGCTGAAAACCTCTCGCCAGCAAATGCCAAAACAAATAAGAAATCGCTATTAATTGTTGATGACAGCAGAGAATTCCGTTCCTATCTCTTCGATTTGTTCTCTGATAAATATCGCTGTCTTGTAGCGCGCAATGGTGTTCAAGCTTTAGATGTCATGCAGCATTATTTGGTGGACTTGGTAATAACAGATCAAATCATGCACGAAATGGACGGACTTAGTTTAACTAAGGCTATTCGCCAGAATCCTAGCTATGCAAACATTCCTATACTAATGCTTACTGCTGAAACAGGGGCTGAGCTGGAAAAAGCAGCACTAGAGGAAAAAGTTGATTACTTCTTAGCGAAGCCAGCCTCAAATGAAGAGATAACACTGCGTGTTGAACATTTATTGTCGGTAAGAGAGACAAAAGAAAAAGAGCACGATGAAAGTGCCCTCCCTGTTTTTAAGTTCGGATGTTTAACAATTCCTGAGTTTGATAACGAGAAGGATATGGCGTTTTATCTGAGTTTTATCGCTGTACTCGAGAAGAACTACCATGACGAAGCGTTCAATAGAGAGCAAGCTTCTTCCCAGTTATTAATAAGTCCGAGAAGTTTAAATCGAAGGATGTCTGAATTGTTCGAGTACAACTTTAGCGAATTTCTATCGCGCTTTAGGATCGAAAAGTCTATTCCACTGCTACTAGAAGGAAATAGCATTTTAGATACATGTTTAGACGTGGGTTTTGGAACAGCTGCTTACTTTTCTACCTCTTTTAAAAAGGTCATGCATCTACCACCTAAAAAGTACATAGAGCAATATAGTAAAACTGTCGCTTAGTTTTCTAAACAGGGTAAAAAAGCTGCTAAACATACCTACGCCTTTCAGCCAAAAAGCCAATCAACAGAAATGATGCCACATAGCCTGCTCCTTGGTACTGCCAGGGCAAGTAGGCTAGGGTGTGTTTTAAGAAGGGGGCGCCGTACAACGTAAGTGCGCCATAGCCAAAGGCACACAGCAGTACAAACATACTAATGCGAATAATAAAGTGATAAGGTGCAAGAACGCGTTTTACATGGCCGTTAATCAGGTCGCCGTACACCACTAAAATAGTGGCCATAAGCATAATGCTCATTTCGGTGTAATAGGGGCTTAGGGCGCGAGAAAGGGCACTGAAAAGTTCACTCATAAAATTACTACTATTATGATGTTTTGCTATGTGCCCATTATAACCACGGCAAGGTCAAAAGCGTTAGCTAACGCCTTTATTTAATGCGCTTACTGCTTTAAAGCCTTGTTCAATAGTGGCTATGCGGTCGGTGGTTTGATCGCGCTCTACAAATTTATGTTCAATGCCAGCTAACCTGCCATGCGCAAATATCTCTTTAAAGTTAATCGTGCCTGTGCCCACATCAGCAAAGCTGCCGTCTTCAGCCAAATCTTTCACATGCCAAAGCTCAAATCGACCTGGGTACTGCTTGAAATAATCAACCGGGTTTTTACCTGCTTTTACCGCCCAATATAAATCAAGTTCCATGGTAACAAGGTCTGGATCGGTCTGGGTAATTAGTACGTCTAACGGTGTCTTGCCATCGCGCACTTCAAACTCGAAATCGTGGTTGTGGTAGGCAAGGGTAATGCCTTCTTTCTTACA
The DNA here is from genome assembly GCA_034190055.1 of Pseudomonadota bacterium. GTDB lineage: Bacteria > Pseudomonadota > Gammaproteobacteria > Enterobacterales > Alteromonadaceae > Alteromonas. The sequence continues at coordinate 6,380 of JAXHTT010000113.1, forward strand.
GGCTTCACCAATGGTGTTTAGCTTTTCTGCAAGGGCTTGGTAAGGCGCTATACCCGTACCGCGCTGTGCTTCGCTAAGCCAAGGTACCACTAAGTATTTGTGACCAACGGTGTGAGCGTCATCTAAAATTTGTGAAAGGTTGGTATCGAACGCGTCTAACTGAATATGAGCCGAGGGCGCAGTTAGGCCGTTTTCATCAAGCAGTTGCTTAATCTCTTTTGCGCTATGGTCAAAGTAGCCTGCAAATTCCATTTCCGTATAGCCTACGTCAGCGACCAATTTAAGTGTAGCCGGTACACTTACTTTCATTATATCTCTTAGGGTATAAAGCTGCAGGCCGACCGCGCTGTTATGCATGCCCTCCATCATTGCTCCTTTATCACTACCATGCCCGTGCGCCAAAACAGCAGGAGCGGTCATAGCCGCCAATAAACCAGACGAGTATTTAACGAACTGTCGTCTTGAAACGCCAGAGCCAATACTGCTGGCCGCGTCTAAAATTGCTGTCTTGCTTAAAGTTTCTTTACTCCAATTCACTGTGTGCTCCTTTATATGTCTAGGTTCATAGGGGCTGGCGTTTTATTCTCACTAATTAACTCGAAGCTTTGCCTGTGCTCCCACGTACAATAAGTTCAAACGGCATAATAACCTTGGGGGCTTTGCGAATTTTGCCGTTCAGTAGGTCCACTAAAAGCGTAACTGCCGTTCTACCAAACTCTTCTGCGGGTTGGGCAATAGTGGTTAGCGGCGGGTCGACAAATGCTGAGAACGCAATGTCGTCAAAACCTGCTACAGAAATATCGTTTGGTACATGCAAATTAGCTTGCTTGAAGGCTTGCATGGCACCAATAGCTGTTTCGTCGTTTTCGCAAAAAACAGCGGTAGGCCTGTCTTTCAAACGAGCAATGGTTTCACCAGCGTTGTATCCGGCCTGCAATGTAAAGTCGCCCGGGAACAGCAAATTTTCATCAAAAGAAATACCAGCTTGCGTTAGTGCGTCCTTGTAGCCAGCTAGACGGTCTTGAGTCAGCGGGCTAGAGTTCGGCCCTTTAATCATGGCAATGCGGGAATGTCCTAACGATATTAGGTGTTCGGTCATTGCCTTGGCTGCAGCACGGTTGTCTAACGACACAACAGGATATTGGCCATCGTCAATCACTTCACAGGCATTCACCATTGGAAGTAGGCCATTGTCGTTGATCATGGTGGCATCAAATGGGTTGTGCGCACGTAACTGTATAAGCCCATCAGCCTGAGAAGTACTTACCATCTTGGCGTAATGGCTTTCTATTTCACTATTACCAAGCGTATTGGCAAGTAAAATGGAATAGCCCAGTTCGGCTGCCGCTTCCTGCATACCGCTAATAACACGGGCAAAAAATACGTTCGCTACTGTAGGCACCAGTACCACTAAATTGTGCGTTTTTCCCGAACGAAACTTAACTGCCATTAAGTTAGGTTTATATCCAACTGCCTGAACAGCGGCCATCACCTTATTGCGCGTTTTAGGAGAAACACGCTCAGGTTGTTGCAATGTTCTTGATACGGTAGCGACCGACACGCCGGCACTATCTGCTACATCTCTAATATTTGCCATTTACATTATTGTTGTTTGTTAATTCACTCGCGCATTGTAAACCTAATCCAGTAGAGGTGTGGTCTATACGATTGTAGCGAATTCAAAATTTACGTTAAATTAATATGTAACCGTTTTCATTTTAAGCAAAAGAATACGCACTTTCATTAAAACGTCAAAGGTTATTTGTAGGATTTATGTAAATTCGAGTTAGTGTTATGTTCAAATTTGGTGCAGGAATAGGCTGTTAAAGGTAGTAAAGCCCCGGTGTTACCTTGCCACTTGTAAACTTTAGATTAACAAAATGCTGTTTTTTGTATTGACCATTAAAATGTAACGGGTTACATTTTGTGGCACTAGTAACACCAATAGTGCGTTTGCACACAGAGGAATTTCAATGCAACCAATTCGAATGGGAATGATCGGAGGCGGAGAAGGCGCGTTTATCGGTGCCGTGCATCGTCATGCCGCAGGGTTAGATGGGAACTACCAGTTGGTGTGTGGCGCATTTAGCCGCAACGAAGAAAATAATACGCGTACTGCTTCTACATTGAACGTATCAACATCGCGTACATACGATAGCTGGCAGTCAATGTTAGAAGAAGAAGCCAAATTACCTGAGCAGCAGCGCATGCAGGTTGTGGTTATCGTAACGCCTAATCATCTTCACGTACCTATTTCACTTGCCGCAATAAAGGCGGGCTTTCATGTTTTCTGTGAAAAACCAGCAGGCGTTAGCTTTGCAGAAGTAAAAGAGCTTCAAGATGTTATTCACGCCAGCGAATCGCTATACGGCTTGGCTCATACCTACCTTGGCTATCCGATGGTATGGCAAGCACGTCACCTTGTTGAAAGCGGTAAGCTGGGCAACATTCGAAAAGTGTATGTTGAGTACCCGCAGGGGTGGTTGTCTGGCGAAGAAGAGGCGCACAATAAGCAAGCGCAGTGGCGTACCGACCCAGCAATTTCTGGCGCAACGGGCGCAATGGGCGACATCGGCACTCATGCCTTTGGACTTGTTGAGTTTGTATTAAATGACAGTGTTACTTCGTTATGTGGCGAGTTAAACACCCATGTTGAAGGACGTCGTTTAGATGACGACGGCGCCGCGCTTATTAAAACTAAAAAGGGCGCATCGGGTGTGCTGATTGCTTCACAGGTATGTGCTGGTGAAGAAAACGCATTGAAGATCCGCGTTTACGGTGACAAGGGCGGTTTAGAGTGGCGCCAAATGGAGCCCAATTCTGTCATTTTTCGCCCTGTTGATGCCCCTTATCAAGTGTTTAGAGCCGGCCAAGGTCAAGTTGGGTTATGTGATGCTGCATCTGCACGTTGCCGTGTTCCAGCTGGCCACCCAGAGGGCTACTTAGAAGCAATGGCAAACTTGTATACCGATTTTGCTAAAGCGGTACGCGCGAATCAAAAAGGCAAAGCTGATGGCGTTCCAGGAATAAATTCAGGCATACGCGGAATGGTATTTATAGATGCCATGCTTGCCAGTACTGACAGCGACACCAAATGGGAGTCGGTCAGTCAGGAAGGAACGCAGTAATGCAATTAAAACATACAATGAAAAAGGTGAGTGCTTATGGCTACTAATCAACAACCTATAAAAGGGCCGGCTATCTTCCTTGCTCAGTTCATGGGAAAAGAAGCGCCGTTCGATACGCTCGAAAATATGGCGAAGTGGGCAGCGTCGCTTGGTTACAAGGGAATACAGGTACCTACTGATCCTAGTCTGTTCGATTTAGAAAAAGCAGCCGAGAGCCAAGAGTACTGCGACAACATTGCTAAAATTTGTAAAGACGCAGGGGTAGAAATCACTGAGCTTTCTACGCACTTACAAGGTCAGCTAGTAGCGGTTCATCCCGCTTACGACGAGTTATTCGATAACTTTGCGCCGGCACACTTACACGGCAAGCCACAAGAGCGAACCGAATGGGCAATTAATCAGCTCAAATGTGCGGCTATTGCCAGTAAGCGCTTGGGATTGAAAGCTCACGCTACCTTTTCTGGTGCACTAATGTGGCACTTGGTTTACCCGTGGCCTCAGCGTCCTGCTGGCTTGGTCGAGCAAGGCTTTGCTGAATTAGCCAAGCGTTGGAAACCCATTCTCGATGCATTCGACGATGCGGGTGTTGACGTATGCTACGAAATTCATCCCGGGGAAGATTTACACGATGGCGCTTCGTTCGAACAGTTTTTAAAAGCTGTAGATAACCACCCACGATCAAATATTCTTTTCGATCCGAGTCACTTTGTTTTACAGCAGCTTGACTACCTTGACTTCATTGACCGCTACCACAGCCGGATCAAAATGTTTCACGTTAAAGATGCCGAGTTCAATCCGAACGGCAGAAACGGTGTGTACGGCGGCTATCAAGACTGGCAAGACCGCGCGGGACGTTTTCGTTCCCTTGGCGACGGCCAAGTCGACTTCAAAGGTATTTTCAGCAAGCTTACCCAGTACGGCTTCACCGGCTGGGCAGTACTTGAGTGGGAATGCTGCTTAAAAGACAGTGCGCAAGGTGCTGCTGAAGGCGCACCGTTTATCGCTTCACACATTATCGAGCCAAGCAAATACGCGTTTGACGATTTTGCGGGTGGTGATGTGAGTGAAGCGAAGAATAATCGTATTTTAGGCCTTGAGCGCTAAGCGCCATCAACAGGATAGCAATAACTATGATAACCCTACGCCTGAGTTTGATGATGTTCCTTCAGTTCTTCATTTGGGGAGGCTGGTTTGTAACATTAGGTACGTATTTGTCGAATACCTTGGCTGCTAATGGCGGGCAAATCGGTATGGCTTTCTCAACCCAAAGTTGGGGCGCCATTATTGCCCCCTTTATTGTGGGCCTTATTGCTGACCGATTCTTTAATGCAGAAAAGATCCTCGGATTACTGCACATTGTTGGCGCCGTGCTTATGTACTGTATGTACCAAGCGAATGATTTCGCCAGCTTTTACCCTTATGTGTTGGCATACATGATTGCATACATGCCTACGCTTGCTTTGGTTAACTCAGTGTCATTCGGACAAATGGTCGACCCGTCGAAAGAGTTCGGAAAAGTTCGTGTGTGGGGCACTATCGGCTGGATTGTGGCAGGCCTTATGATTAGCTATGTCTTCTCATGGGATTCTGCACAGTCTATTGCCGATGGTATGCTCAAAAACACCTTCTTATTGTGCAGCATTGCCTCGCTAATGTTGGGCGTATTCAGTTTTACATTGCCAAACACGCCACCTCAATCTAGCGGTAAAGCGGTAACTATTCGCGACATTCTTGGCTTGGACGCGTTGGCACTGTTAAAAGACAAAAACTTCTTTGTATTTTTTCTTTCATCTGTACTTATTTGTATACCACTGGCGTTTTACTACCAGAATGCGAACCCATTCCTTACTGAAATAGGCGTTGAAAATGCAACGGGCAAAATGACACTAGGTCAAGTTTCCGAAGTATTGTTCATGTTGGCCCTGCCAGTATTTTTGAACCGCTTCGGTATTAAAGCCACATTGGTGATAGGTATGGCGGCGTGGGTAGTACGTTATGCACTGTTCGCATTCGGAAACGCTGACGAAGGTTTGTTCATGCTTATTGTTGGTATTGCACTGCACGGTATTTGTTACGACTTCTTCTTTGTATCAGGGCAAATCTATACCAATGCAAAGGCGGGAGAAAACGTAAAAAGTGCAGCGCAGGGGTTAATTACCTTAGCGACATATGGTGTAGGTATGCTGGTGGGCTTTGCAGTGGCAGGCGCAATTACAGACACCTATACGATGGAAACTGGTGCCCATAGTTGGCAGCAGGTCTGGTTATTCCCAGCAGGGTTTGCCGCGGTTGTGTTAGTGCTATTCGCCATTCTGTTCAGAAAGGAAAAGGTGAACGCAGATGCGTAACATTACCCGCAGAAAATTACTTCAAAGTATGGCTATGACAGGGGCAGGCATTGCCGGAACAGGGTTAGCAGCAGCTGGTTTAGCCACTGCGATGCCTGCTGTAGCGAGTACAAACGGCACGAAAGGTAGCAACACCATGAATACGCCGCTTAAAGGAAATGTAAATCATTCGGTAAGCCGATGGACTTACGGTGATTTAAGCATTGAAGAGTTGTGTCAAACCATTAAGCAATTAGGATTTGGAGCCATTGACTTGGTAGGTCCTGAAGATTGGCCTGTGCTAAAGCAGTACGGCATCGACTCTTCTATGTGTAACGGCGCCGAGATAAGTCTTGAAGACGGCTTCATTCACAGTGAGCTCCATGCAAACTTACACACCTTTTGTGTCTTAAGGTAGCTGGCATTTAGTACAGTTTGATCAAACACACTCTGATCTCAGTTATTTGAAGGTTTAACCTGGGG
>JAXHTT010000114.1:0-12290 GCA_034190055.1 Pseudomonadota bacterium
ATTACCGGTAACCAACTACCAAACACTTGTGAAATTCGCGGGATTCACTAATGTTCATGTACCGGGATGGTTGCACAAAATGTTCGACGGCCTTGATGCCGACGACCAAGCCACCCGTAATCTAATCGGCGCTAACATTGCTATGGACCAAGTGAAAGTTTTAGCAAAAGAAGGGGTTAAGCACTTCCATTTCTATACCTTAAATCGCAGTGAATTAAGCTATGCTATCTGCCACATGTTGGGTGTACGCTCAGGCGATTGATTTTGTATAGCGGTAACAAGACTACACGAGTAGATGACTAAAGGCGCACTTCATGCGCCTTTGTTGTATAAAGAATACATTAACCTTTTGCCACTAACGCCAACGCCAGTTACCATTTGCTGTAATATGAACGAACTATTGATACCGTAAGGTCTCCCATCAAGAGATCGCACTGTTTATCGGCCAGAGGGTGTCGCCAGGAGAAGTCGAGTGGATTTAGACAAGGTTAAAGCTTTATATAACAATGTTACCCCTCAACTGAGGGAACTCTTTAGCATCTTTATAAAACGCTGTAGAGAAGACAATATTACTATTTCTGCTGGGCACTTGGCTTATGTAACTTTGTTATCTTTAGTACCCTTTATTATGGTGACCTTTACCATAATGTCGGCCTTTCCTGCCTTCGCATCGGTAAGAAGCAAACTTGAGCATTTTGTTTTTAGCAACTTTGTGCCTACCGCCAGCGATGTGGTACACAAGTACATGACTGATTTTGTTGGCAACGCCTCCCAAATGAGCGCTATTGGTATTTTGTCACTGCTGGTCGTGGCGCTAATGCTGATATCAAACGTGGATAAAACCTTAAATAGAATTTGGCGTACGCAAAGTGACAGACCTATTGTGTATACTTTTGCAATCTATTGGATGGTAATCACTTTAGGGCCGATGCTAATTGGCTCTAGCGTGGTAGTGAGTTCATATTTAACTGGCCTCGCTGCTTTTACCGAAGAGTACACGCCTGGATTGGGAACCTTCTTACTCAGTCTTGTGCCAAGCGGTGCAGCTATGCTCGCATTCACTATTTTGTACATGGTAGTTCCAAATAGAAGAGTGTTTGCCCGCCATGCATTCATAGGCGCGATTGTTGCCACCATAGCTTTTGAAATTACTAAATCGGGCTTTGCCTTGTATGTAACGAACTTTCCTTCATATGAGTTAATTTATGGTGCCCTTGCGGTGGTACCTATCCTGTTTTTGTGGGTGTATTTGTCGTGGATAATCGTGCTGTTCGGTGCAGAATTCACGTGCAGTTTAGGCGAAGCTTTTGAAAATCGTAAAGCAGAGTACGAGCCGCGCAAACTCCCAAAGGAGTAGCCGACCTAAAACGGGCGTAATAATGATTAACCTTACGCCTCGGCTCTATAAAAATGCATGAAACGAAAGAAGGGAGCTACAAGCTCCCTTCTTTATAATTAATGTCTAACTAATGGCTAGTTTTTCATCGACGATATAAAAGCGTCAGACTCAGCGATAGCTGAATTCATTTGTCTGATAAGCTGAGCAACGTTGTTTTCAATAGTAGAAAGTTCGCCCTGCAGTGCACCAATGGCGCTGGCATTTAAGTTGTGCTTCAAGTACAACACATTATCTTGAAGTGCGCTTAATACTGGCGGCATTTTGCTTTCAGCTTTACGCATAGCTGTCATTAATGAAGAGTAGCGACGCTTTGTTTCGCGAAGCTTCGCCGCGCTATCCCGTTTCAACGACGCATTCTGGTATTTTTCAAGCTCTTCTGCCCACTCGTCAAATAAAGCTTCAGCAACGCTTTCCACTTTATCAATGCGTGAACTCACTTCTTCTGAAGCAGCAACACTGTCTTCGTACTGACCATTCAAGCGATTGTAAACGTCTTCTAACTCTCCACCATCGAACGCAACAGCAGCACTGAATGCTTCTAACGCAGAGTTAAACTGCTCTTGTGCGTCTTCCTGTGATTCTTTTGCGTTTTCAACGCGGTCAACTAAGATATCGCGCTTTTCAACGCCCACCTTTTCCCATGCTGCGTAATATGCAGACTGACACCCACTCAGGGCAAGCATAGCAACAAATGCTGATGCGATTAACTTCATGCGGTTACTCCACCTCTAAAACGTGCTGCGCTTATAATACAAATCAAATGCAAAAGGGCACCTAAAGGCCAAAAAACAATAGCAAGTACCACAGTTGCAGCTAAGGCATAACATACGCCTACTGTGATGAAAAAGAACAATGCACCTAAAATTCTTCCTTGTACCAGGTGACCTAACCCAGGAATAAAGAAGTTACAAATTGCGGCGATTACGTTACCGCCCGATCCTTGACCTGCCATATCAACATCCTCGCATTTATGACTATAATATGATTAGCTAGCACGTAATGACACTTGTTCTATAGTATAGACTTAGCGTTTATTGCTTAATTTGAAAGCAAAAACGGCGTTGAAGCAGTCAGCACGCAAACGCTTGAATAACAATAAACTAAACTAAAACAGGCACTCACACAACGCGCAGAAACAAAATGAAACGACTTTACCCCGATGTTACCTACTATGAAAACGGATTTATCGAAGTGGGAAGTGGGCATTCGCTTTACTTCGAGCAAAGTGGCAATCCAAACGGTATCCCCGTGCTTTTTATTCACGGCGGGCCTGGCGCAGGCTTACCCCCTAACTACAAATGCTTTTTTGATAGCAACAAGTATCGGATTATAGGTTATGAGCAACGTGGTTGCGGCCGCTCTACCCCCCTCGCTGATACGATAAACAACGACACTTGGTCTAATGTTGAAGATATAGAAGCATTACGAACTCACCTTTCTATACCAAAATTTTTACTGTTCGGCGGCTCATGGGGCTCTACACTCGCCTTACTTTATGCGCTCAAGTATACCTCGCGAGTAACAGGTCTCATTCTTCGCGGCGTATTTTTAGCCAGGCAAGAAGATAGAGATTGGTTTTTATCACCAAATGGATGCGCTGCTCAGTTATTTCCTGAGTACTACCGCAAATTCACCAAGGATGTGCCTACACCAGTGACCTCAAGCGCAGTGTGCAGTTTTTATAGCGCAATGGTACGCTCTAGCAATGAGGTACTGCGCCACGCAGCCCTAAAGCGCTGGTATCAGTGGGAAGAGCGATTGTCGCGCATTACTTTACCCCCAGGCGTAGGCGACTCTACTGATAATTACCCCATGCAATTAGTCACTTGCCTAGCAACTTTAGAGTGCCACTTCCTTTCTAACAAATGCTTTTTAGATGAAAACTACATCCTTGAAAACATTGATAAAATAAGTCATATTCCGGGCACTATTATTCATGGTCGCTACGATATGATCTGTAAAACGGAAGCTGCTGAAGCACTGCACAAAGCATGGCCCCAGAGCCAGTTACAAATCATTCCAGATGCGGGGCACAGCACATCCGAACCTAGTATAGGTTACGCCCTTTGCCGCGCTACGCGCGACATGTCACGCTTTATTCAGGAGTCATCAAAGTGATAGGACTTATCCAACGGGTATCAGAAGCTAATGTAACTGTAGACGGTAACGTTATTGGTGAGATTGGCAAAGGCATGTTGCTGCTGTTAGGTGTTGAAAAGGAAGACAGCGAAGCGCAAATAGAGAAGCTTGCAAATAAACTGTGTCGGTATCGCATGTTTAGCGATGAAGATGGCAAAATGAATTTAAATATTGAGCAAGTCGATGGCGAAATACTGGTGGTATCTCAGTTCACGCTTGTTGCAGACACTCAAAAAGGGAACCGTCCAGGCTTCTCTCGCGGTGCATCTCCAGAGCATGGCCAAGTTATCTATGAACAATTTGTGCAGGCCCTTAAAAATAAAGGCATGAAAGTAGCCACAGGCGAGTTCGGTGCAGACATGCAAGTTGGTCTTATTAATGACGGGCCTGTTACTTTTCAGTTTAGTGTCTGAGAGTTCGAAGGGCGCGTCTCGCTGCGCTAGGCGGCTAAAGCTTTCTTTTTACCAGCTAGGCGAAAGCAATGAGGGCATTCCTCGCTGTTTAGTCCGTAACTGCTAGGTCCTTCAGTTTACAGGTAACTGTGTACTTCTTCGGCATTCCAAGTTTGCTTACATAATTAAACTTGTACCTCATGGGTTCTTACGTTTAAATACTCCTTCATTCATTTAAGAAGGTCGGTTTATTGTGTACAAGGTAGTTACGCCAAAAAGCGACGCCGAATTTGAAGCCTATTTTCATTTCCGATGGGAACACTTACGCCAACCATGGAATTTCCCTCCTGGCTCTGAGAAAGACGAATATGAACAGGTTGCCGAGCATCGTATTATTACCAACCGTAAGAACGAAATTGTAGCCTGTGGCCGCGTGCATTTGAACACGGCTGAAGAAGCGCAAATTCGTCATATCGCTGTGTACCCAGAACATCAACGCAAAGGCTTAGGCCAAATGATCATGGCAGCGCTAGAAAACGTGGCCAAAGACTTAGGTGCTGAGCGAGCAGTGACAAATAGCCGTGAAATATCCATCGACTTTTTTAGTGCGTGCGGTTTTGAAATTGAGCGTGAAGCCCCTAACGAATTAGGTATGCTAAAACGCCAGCAAATGGTCAAGAAATTCACTGAAAGCAATACCCTAGTATTACATCCTAAATGGTGTAAATCACTGCAAGAGACGTGGTCAGAGACCATACCTATCACCGAACACATGGGTATCAAACTATACCAATATACTGGGCACACCCTAGAAACCCGCGCGTCGCTTAATAAAAACATTAATATCCACGGCACCATGTTTGCCGGCAGTATATTCTCTTTAGCCACGTTAACAGGCTGGGGCATGATTTACTTGCAGCTTAAAGAGCGTGGTTTAGACGGTGATATCGTTTTGGGCGATGGAGATATCCATTACCACAAACCCATCACTATGAAACCGAGGGCCATTTGTAATATCGAAACCTTATCGGGTAAGTTTAAGCCGCTAGAAAATGATAAAAAAGCGCGGTTTGAGTTAAGTGTGGCTATTTTAGATGGCGATACGCCAGTAGCTGAATTTGACGGTGTCTTCTACGTTCTCCCCCCTTCTAAAAACGAAAAAGAGTAGCGTTGCGGGCTGACGCGTTACCACTTGCGATAAAAATATACACATAAAAAAAGCGCCTTTAAGGCGCTTTTTTTCAACATTACACTTTTGTGAAAGCTATGTACTGGGTGTATTACGCAACCATAGCAGCCTGAAGTTTCTTCATCGCGTTCTTTTCAATTTGACGAACACGTTCTGCAGATACTTGGTACTTATCAGCTAAATCTTGCAGCGTAATCTTGTTGTCTGCTAACCAGCGGGTTTCGATGATGTCTTGGCTACGCTCGTCTAGCGTTTTGATGGCTGAATACAAGCGCTTGCTCGCCGCTGTATCCCAATCATTGTTGATCACGTCAGTTTCAACATCTGAAGACTTGTCTTCTAAATACTGAACTGGCGCAAAATTACCTGTTTCATCTTCGTCCGCAGTTAAATCGAACGCTTGGTCTTGAGAACTCATACGTGCTTCCATTTGAAGCACTTCTTTTGTACTTACGCCTAGCTCGTTCGCTACTGTTTGCACTTCGTCATGAGTGAACCAACCAAGACGCTTTTTCGCCTTGCGAAGGTTAAAGAACAGTTTACGCTGCGCTTTAGTTGTCGCAACTTTTACTATTCGCCAGTTTTTAAGTACAAATTCATGAATTTCTGCTTTTATCCAATGTACCGCAAAAGAAACCAAACGAACGCCCACTGTTGGGTCGAAACGCTTAACGGCTTTCATCAGACCGATGTTACCTTCTTGAATTAAGTCGGCTTGTGGTAAGCCATAACCTGAGTAAGATTTTGCAATGTGCACTACAAAACGAAGGTGTGACATTACTAGCTTACGAGCGGCTTGTAAGTCTTCGTCTTCGCGAAGGCGCACTGCCAACTCGCGCTCTTCCTCAGCGCTAAGCATATCAATGCTGCTTACAGCTTGAATGTAGCCTTCAATGCTACCGCTGTGTGGCACTGACAGGGCCATAGATTGCAAATTGTTGCTCATTGTTCACCTCATTTATTGCGGCTTCATATTAGCAAAGTAACTGAAGCTGCGCGAGACCTAATTAAGATATGAAGTCTAACCGATATGTAGGTATAGTGACTATTTCTACAATATCAAGACCTAGAATAAGAAAAAAAGTTCAACTTTAAGAAAGCACTCTCTATTTAGCACTCTTTCAATCAAAACCTCTCGCCATTCCTTATGGGCGCAAGCTCTTCTGACTTCATACTCCACTAACGTCATATACGTTCAATGACTGACCTGCATTAAGCAGGAGTTGGGTTGGTCATTTAACTATAGCGATATTATACTTTAATTACATAGCAAGAATTAAAAGCTAATCTCACTGATATGAATTCTAACGTTTATACGCTACCTACATCAGCGCGATGCATAAATATTGGTAGCCTGTATTATTACAGGCACTTAAAATCTTACAGTAGAGCCATACGCTTATTAGTTGAGTATTTTATATCTTGCTTTTCTCTTCGGAAATTGAAAATATTAGATTGTATTAATCGATTTTGCACTACGACCGCTGCATGGCATTTTCCAGACAAGAATAATAAAAAACTGGAAGGGAAATACTTAAGGAAGGAGTAAGGCAAGTAAAGCAAAGAGGAATTTGATGTTTGCTTACGTCGCTAGACAGCCCATATTTGATGTAAATCGAGAGGTTTACGCTTACGAACTGCTTTTTCGCGTGGGCGAGGAAAATTGTTTTCCAGATATCCCCCCCGACGAGGCCACCTCGAAAATTCTCACCTCTACCCACTTAAGCTTGGGTATTGAAGAAATTACCGGAGACAAAAAAGCGTTCATCAATTTTCATCGAGATACGCTAATGTTTCGCTTTCCCACGTCGCTAGATGCAGACAAAGTTGTGATCGAAATCGTTGAAACGGTAGAAGTAGATGACGCCTTGGTTTCGGCTTGTAAGCACATCCGCGGATTGGGGTATCCAATTGCCTTAGATGATTATGACATGAAGGGAAAATGGGAAGCTTTTATTCCCTTCACCAGTGTCGTGAAAATTGATATCACCGAAATTCCTCACGATGAAATACCCGCCTTGGTGGCGCGTTTCAAATCAAACAAAATCAAGCTAGTTGCTGAGAAGATTGAAACCTATGAAGAGTTTTATAAATTTAAAGACATGGGGTTTGATTACTTCCAAGGCTATTTCCTTGCTAAGCCGGAAATTGTAAGACATAGAAAGTTGGGGCCAAGCAGCTTAACTATGATGGAACTACTCACCCTAAGTAGCCAACCCAAGCTTAATTTCGATGATGTGAATAGTATTATTGAAAGAGATCCATCGCTCACTTACCTTTTGCTGCGCTTTATCAATAACCCTATGGTAAACAAGCGCCATAAAATAACGTCACTAAAGCATGCGTTAACCTTTATGGGTGAGGTAGAAGTGAAGAAGTTTATCTCTTTACTTGCTCTTGCCAACTTAAGCGATGGTCAACCCAGTGAGTTGATGCAGATGGCACTGGTTCGTGCAAAGTTTTGTGAATTAGTGTTTACCCAGCTTGAGGCTTCTGACAACCCGCTTAAAGGCTTTCTCACCGGGCTGTTGTCTCTACTTGATGCCATGATGGAGCAACGTATTGACGACCTAGTGAGCAAGGTTCCGATCAGCGATGATGTTAAAGACGCGCTTTGCGGGACACCCAGCAAGCTACGTAATTGCTTGACGCTTGTTCAGTATTTCGAGCGAGCTAACTGGGCTGGCGTTAAACAATTTGCCACTAAATATGAGATGAAGCAAAGTCTACTGCACAGTTACTACAATGAAGCAATTAAGTGGGCAAAACACATTCATAGCTCGGCATTGAAAAATGATTAACAAATTCAATTAAAGAATGCATTTTCAAAATAGTCATTGATTTGTTGTTACATTATGCCTACATATCATAGACTAGGATATGGGCTTAACACTTTATAAGTCCATCAGATACCAATAGAAACGTCGTCAAACCATGTTGCCTCAGGAATAGTTTATGTTTGCGTTCATAGCTCGCCAGCCTATCTTAGACAAAAGCAAAGATGTATTTGCTTATGAGCTGTTATTTCGGGATGGTAAATCTGGTGCATATCCAGAACACAGCGATCAAAAAGCTAAATATATTTCAGAGCACTTTCATCCACTGGGGCTTGACGATATAAGCGGTGAGAAAACATCCTTTATCACTTTCTCATCTGATACCATTATTTCACGCTTTCCAACTTCGCTTGACCCTGAGTCGGTTGTGGTTGAGCTGGCCGACCCTACCGATAACACCAACGGTCTGTTCGAAGCATGTCAGCACATCAAGCAACTTGGTTTCAAGCTCGCTATCGACGATCCTATGATGGTAGGCGCGACACATGATATCTTCCCGCTAATTGATATAGTTAAAGTAGATGTCACTAAGACCCGCTTTGAAACCATCGAAAAGCATATCCCCCGCTATCATGATGCGAATGTGAAACTTGTTGCTGAGCAGGTTGATACCCAAGATAATTTTTCTACTTGTGTAGATTTAGGCTTCGACTTTTTCCAAGGTTATTTCTTTTCACAGCCCGAAGCGCGCATCCTTAAGCAGCTTCCGGCCTCTAAAATGAACATCGTTGATTTGATGGGGGAAAGCTCAAGTACTCACTTTAACATAGAGCGCATTAGCCAAATTATTGAACGCGATGCCACACTCAGCTTCTTATTGCTAAAATTCATCAATAACCCAACCATCAATAAGCGCTATAAGATCACATCGTTAAAGCACGCCCTTAATTACATGGGTGAAGTTGAGATTAAGAAATTTATTGCGCTACTAAGCTTAACTAACTTAGGCGACGAGAAACCTCTTGAGATCATACATATGTCGCTTGTGCGCGCGAAATTCTTTGATTTGCTTGCTGAGCGCAGAGGCATTAAAAATAACCCGCCGATCTCTTTCCTAGTTGGTCTATTTTCGTTACTTGAAGGTTTACTCGATCAGTCTATGACCGACATTGTGAAACAGCTTCCTTTGTCTGAAGAGGTGAATGACGCCCTATTAGGTAAGAACTTGGAAATGAACAATTATATGACCTTAGTCCGCGCATTCGAGAGCGCGTTGTGGATGAACGTTATCAAGCAAGCAAAGTTGCTAAACATTGATCAAAAGCAACTACACATGCTTTATAACCAAGCGATTACTTGGGGCAACGGCGTGCGCAGCGCTATATCTTCACACTACCCACGAGCTATTGCTTAAAAAATTATGTATAGAAGGCGATGCGTTTACGCTAGGCTAACTCCAAGAGGCCGATTAGCACATAACTAGACATTTTGCGTCACCACTTTTATTTGGGCTCAATCTCTTTTACGTGACGTTGGACAGAGATAAGCGACCCAAGTAAACCTAACAGCACAGAAAGCCCCAACATGGTTAATAATGCTGTGCCAGTAAGCCCAGTGATATTAAATTCTTTCTGGTACATGGTAGCAAACGTTGTGATGCTGCTGTCCATCCACCATAAAATAATAATTACGGCAAACCAAGCCATTAACCCGCCCAGTAGGCCATACCAGAACCCCGTGTATAAGAAAGGGCGATGAATGAATGCATCTGTCGCCCCTACTAGCTTCATTACTACAATTTCATCGTACTTATTTAAGATATTTAGACGGATGGTGTTACCAATAATAAGCACCACAGCGATAAACAGGAGCAGACCAATTAAGGTAACTAAGTCTCTTGCGATATCAATGACCGCATACAATCGCTCTAGCCACTCAATATCAAGCTTACCAATGTCTACTTCTCGCTGCTGGCGAAGCTTATCTAACAGCGCTTTAGCAGCAGTGGGTGAAGCATGCTTTGCATTGGGGGTAACTAATACGACATCCGGCAGCGGGTTTTTCTCCAGATACGCGATGGCATCGCCTAATCCAGATAAATGCTGAAATTCCTTAAGGGCATCATCGGCAGGAATGTAAACCACACTGTCTATTTCAGACCAAGTATTCAGTCTAGCTATGAGTTGTTGTGAGCTTGCAGCATTGATATTAGGCTTTAGAAAAAGAGAAATTTCTGATGCCTGATCCCAGCCTGCGGTAATTTTCTCCGTGTTTTTTACCATGATATAAAGGGTGCTTGGCAAGGTTATGCTTAAACCCAGCACGCCAATTGTCATTAAGGAGGCTAATGGCTGTCGCCAAAGCTCACCAAGGCTAGACAGGGCTTGTCGCACATGACTGACAAAGAACATGATAATAGTTTGTACCATGCCCACTTTTGATGAGGATGCGCCTTGTGCCCGCCCCTTAAATAAAATACTCACGACCACTCTCCTTCGCCATCACTTGAACCCACACTGCCTATGTCATCGGTTAGACCATCAGTAATCATCTGCCCGTTTTTAAGGGTAAGCGTGCGGTAGCGCATACGCGCAATTAGCCCTAAGTCGTGAGTCGCAATCAGCACCGATACCCCCGCTTGATTGAAATCTTCGAACAAACGGATAATTTCCATTGAAAGCTTAGGGTCGAGGTTACCGGTTGGCTCGTCGGCAAGCAGCAAAGGAGGTTTATTTACCACTGCCCGCGCAATCCCTACGCGCTGTTGCTCACCACCAGATAACGTAATGGGTAAGCAGCGCGCTTTGTCTCTAAGCCCCACCATTTCAAGGGCGGCGTCTACGCGTTTGCGAATTTCTTTGTGCGTATATCCTTCAATCACCAACGGTAAAGCGACATTATCAAAGACTGATTTATCCATTAATAATTGGTGGCTTTGAAAGATCATGCCGATATCGCGACGAATATAGGCAATATCTCGGCGGGTGATGGTGTTAAGGTCGTGACCATTAATAAGAACGCGCCCTACTGTGGGGCGCTCCATAATGCTGATAAGTTTAAGCAGCGTACTTTTTCCCGCACCAGAATGCCCTGTTAAAAAGGCCATTTCGCCCGGTGCAATATGAAAATTTACCTTGCTAAGCGCGCGTTGCCCGCCTGGATAGGTTTTGCTTACCTGCTCAAACTTTATCATTATTTTTCCCTACCGCTTTGCTGGTTTTAGCTTTCAGGTGTGTCCATCTCGCTAAACAAGGCATCAATAAATTCTTGTCCGTCAAACTGGCGTAAATCATCGATACTTTCGCCAACACCTATATACCTTATAGGAATTTTAAACTTATCGGCAATAGAGAATATAACACCACCCTTCGCTGTACCGTCTAACTTAGTAAGGGTGATACCAGTTAAGCCCACAGCTTCGTTAAACAACTTGGCTTGGCTAATAGCATTTTGACCGGTGCCAGCGTCTAGTGTAAGCATCACTTCATGAGGCGCGTTAGGGTTGATCTTCTTCATAACGCGAACCACTTTCTTTAGCTCTTCCATCAAGTTGTTCTTGTTCTGTAAACGCCCTGCGGTGTCAGCAATAAGAATATCTGTTCCGCGCGATTTGGCCGCCTCTAGCGCATCGTAAAGTACCGATGCACTGTCAGCTCCGGTGTGCTGCGCGATAACGGGAATATCGTTGCGCTCGCCCCATACTTGAAGCTGTTCAACCGCTGCCGCTCTAAAGGTATCACCGGCAGCAAGCATCACTTTCTTGCCTTCTTGCTGAAATTGTTTAGCAAGTTTGCCAATAGTGGTGGTTTTACCAACACCATTAACACCTACCATTAAAATAACAAACGGGCCTTCACTTGAATCATGCGCCTTCAAAACCTCAGCTAGTGGCTGATTAACTTCAGACAACATACCCGACATTTGTTGCTTCATGATTTCCAGTAAAGCTTCCGCGTCTTTAAGGTCTTTACGAGAGGCGCTATCAGTCAAGTGGTCAATAATTTTCTGTGTGGTATCCATGCCCACATCGGCCACTAAAAGCTGTGTTTCGAGGTCCTCGTACAGCTCATCGTCAATGGTTTTACCTTTAAATAGGCTTACGATGCCGCTGCCCAAATTCTCTTTTGTACGAGATAGGCTGGCTTTTAAGCGTGCGAATAGCGACTTTTTCTCTTTAGGCTTTTCTTCAGCTTGGGCTTTGGCCTGTGCTTCAGCTTCCGCCTTTGCGCGTGCTTCTTCTTCCGCTTGCGCTTTCGCCTGTGCTTCAGCCTCTGCCTTTAAGCGAGCTTCTTCTTCCGCTTGCGCTTCAGCTTCTGCCTTTAAGCGAGCTTCTTCTTCCGCTTGGGCTTTTTGTTTCTCTGCTTTCTTGTTCTTACTGAACCAGCCAAAAAGTT
>JAXHTT010000115.1:0-12288 GCA_034190055.1 Pseudomonadota bacterium
CTTCCAGGGCATTATCTTCTAGTTTCCATGGCGACCATAACGTTTCAGGCTCGGCAAGCCATGACGGCTTTGGAAGACTGCCAGCGATAGAAGTGGGGAGTAGTTTTTTCATATAATTCGTAATCTTTAAGTCAGTAATTTGTATGAATGCCTTCGGGGCAAGCCGTGCCGCCCCATTAAGTTTCGAGACTCACCTTAGCGAGCTGTAGATTGCAATTTGCAACGAACAAGTTTCTAACAACCAGTTTCAGAGAGTTTATCTGGCGTAACTTGCTGTAAATTGCTCCAGCTTATGCTGATAAGGCTTTATAAAGTTCTCTTCTACGAACTTGCCTTGTTCAACGGCTAGATGAGTCCGCTCTTCACGGTCATACACAATACGGGTCACTGAGTGATCGCTATTTTTCAAGTTTGGTTTGTAGCTTAAACCTGCCTGGGCGTTAGCGTTATAAATCTCAGGGCGATATATTTTTTGGAAGGTCTCCATCGTGGCGATAGTGCTTATAAGCTCCAAATTGGTGTAGTCGTTTAACAAATCGCCAAAGAAGTAAAACGCGAAAGGCGCGGCGCTATTTGGCGGCATGAAATAGCGCACGTTTAAGCCCATCTTCTTGAAATATTGTTCAGTTAGCGATGATTCATTAGGTTGATATTCAATGCCTAAAACAGGGTGCTGGTTTTCTGTTCTGCGATAGATTTTATTATCGGAAACGCTTAAGCATATAACCGGGAGTTTTGAAAAGTGCGCTTTGTAGGCTTCTGAATTAACAAAGCACTGGAATAGCTTTCCATGTAGATCGCCAAAATCGTTAGGAACACTGAATGACGATTGGCCGCGGTTATGATTAGATAGACGGACGCTAAAATCGTAATCTCGAACATAAGATGAGAAGTTGTTGCCTACAGTACCTTGGGTACGCTTTCCCGTTTGTCTATCGATAATGTTGGTTTGTAAAATCTCGATAGTAGGAAAGGTGTTGCCGTTGCCCTCTACATCAATATCTACCGATATTATTTTTAGTTCAACGGTATAGCGATCGCCACGCTCATTGTCCCAGCTAGCTAACGCGTTGAAGCGATTGTTAATCATGCTTAATGCATCACGTAAGTTGTCTTTTCGGCGCTCACCACGCGCTAGATTAGCAAAATTAGTGGTAATGCGTGTGTTATCTGAAGGGCGATAATCTTCATTAAACTGAACGCTGTTGATAGTAAAAGAAAAGTCGTTGCTAACGTTGTTGTTCATGAGAGTGCGCTTCTATTCCTAAATTAAACCGAGTGCTGTGTGTGCTGTAAAAGCTATGAGTAATTTATACGCGGGTTTATATATGAATAAAAATGACTTAATTTCATTTATTTATGAATAATATTAATTGGTAGTGGTAAAGGTGAGCAGTGAGGTTATTCAGTCAAATAAAAAGCAGGGCTATGCTCTACTATGCCCGCTGAAAGTATTTGTTACAAAAAGGTATTAATAGCCAAATTATTTAAGGCTACACTGTGTAACTGCGAGGAGCCAATAAGTAGGTTCTTCGGTCAGTAAAATTATTAGCCGCTAGACAAGGAAGTGGTATGAGCAAACCATCAAACGTGAACATTACTTCGCTTATTGGAAATACATTGCGCTTTGCCGTGTACTGGATGTTGCAACCTACCTTTATTGTCATTTCACTATATTTAGCGCACACAAGAGCGTCTATAGATGCTCATACTCTGTTTATTGTCGTTGCATTTTGTTTTCTTAGCCTATTTGAGAACATCATTCCCGCCAGAAAGGATTGGCGAAAAAGCTTCGGAGAAAACGTCGCGCTGTTTGGTTTTGTAGTTGTTGCGGGAGCTACTTATGCTGCTGTTGAAGCGCTGTACGAAGTTTCACTCTTTCAATGGATGACAAGTATCAGCGAAATATGGCAATTAGACATCTGGCCTTCACATTGGCCCGTAGTCGTGCAGGTACTGCTTATCTTTTCTGCATTTGAATTCGTTAACTATTGGTATCATAGGGCGTCCCACCGATGGGGATGGCTTTGGAGACTTTCAGGCTACGGTGCTCATCATGCGTTTAAAAAATTAAGCAGCTTGAATTCTTTGGCAAATCATCCAATAGAGGCGTTTTTCCTTATCCTCCCAAGGGCTATTGTGGGCTTTCTCCTAGGCGGAGAAGCGGTGGGTGCTGCGTTTGTTTCACTAACGGCAGTAACCGCATTACTTGCACACAGTAATTTAAAGCTGAACTCGGCAATAGTAGGCTGGTTTTTTACCACTAATCGTTATCACGTTCACCATCACTCTCAAATTATCAGTGAAAGCAACACTAACTTTGGATGCGTGTGTATTCTTTGGGACCGGTTATTTGGAACGTTTAAGGACGCTGATACTGAAGATACTGGTATTAGTGAAGTTCAGCCCAGTTACACAGCAATTTTTGCTATGCCGTTTAAGAAATAGGGTTTTGCTTCGCAACTAACATTGATAGCTAGAAACGCTTTGTACTACCTAAAATCATGAAGAACCATGAGCTGGTTATTTCTCGATAGGACCAGCCTTATAAGTGATGCTGTACTCGGCACTAGTGGTTGCGTAGCGCGTCGATTAGCTCGTCTTTGTTCATGTTTGAGCGGCCTTCAATACCTACCTCTTTTGCTTTTTGGTAAAGCTCGTCTTTAGTGCGGTCCTCGTATGGTTTACCTTTTCCGCCGTCTTTAGACGGCGTTTGTTTGCTGCTCGCCTGTGCATTCGCTATACGCGCTGACTTCTCCTTGCTGTAGCCTTCATCGCGAAGAGCCTCGTAAGTATCGTCGTTTTTGATCTGATTACCGTGATCCTTAGCCATTTTAAAATTCCTGTTTTTCAATGTATTTAAAACTATGCAGTTATCTAATGTTCTTACTCTGTATTCAAGAAGATGGTTTAGCTTTAAATGACGAACAAGCGATGCTGTCTAGAAAACTGTTAGAGAATAGCGTCTTCCAGTTGCCGCTGCTGTCAGAAAAAATGTCATTCATCGCAAACGCTCATATGCTCAAAATACCGCTGCACCGTAATGTAACGGCTTAACGCGTTAAAACTTCTTATGTTGTCAATTTTAGTGCGCCACATGCACGTAAAAAGTGCACTTATGTCAATGGTTTAGAGTTTTTATGCTATTGCGCGTTCAAAATTAAGCCTTTAGTCTAAAGATAATGTAGATGGAAAGCAGAGCGAAATATGAATAAAAACGTCCAACAAACCACGATAAATTCTTCACGTCGAAATTGGTTAAAATCGGTAGGGTTAGGGGCTGGAGCCGTGGCACTAACCACGAGTGTTGACAGTATTATGGGCGACCTGCGTGCGGCGGGAATGCCCACCGAACATTTTCCATCAGCTACGCCGAATGTGCACGATGGTCTTATTCGCTTGTCGTCAAATGAAAATGCCTTTGGTCCTTCGAAGAAAGCTGCGAAAGCCATGCAAAGCGAGCTTTTAAATCTAGCACGTTACACTGATGCTACCGTTGAAGTATTAGCGCAGAAAGTTGCTGAGCAAGAAGGCGTATCTGCAGACCAAATCGTTATCACAAACGGGTCTTCACCTATTCTTTTTGGCTATGCCGACTGGATCACGAAAAATGGTAATAAGCTAGTAACCTCTATGGCAACCTATGAAGGTGTACCACGAGGCGCTGAATTTATGGGGGCAGATGTGACTTACGTGCCCCTTGCTAATGACATGACTTTCGACCTAGACGCCATTGAAGCGGCAGTGACTGAAGACACTACTGCTGTTTATGTGTGTAACCCAAATAACCCAACAGGCAGTATGGTAGATGCGGCCAAACTTACTGCTTTTGCAAAACGCGTGTCGAAGAAAGCGCAAGTTTTTATTGATGAAGCTTACATTGAAATGTCCGATGCTTACCCAGCTAATGTTCAATCGAAGCTAGTAGCTGAAGGCTACAATGTGGTGATTTGCCGCACTTTCTCTAAGATTCACGCCATGGCGGGCCAGCGTCTAGGTTACGCCATCATGCCTGCTGAGCAAGCTAAAACAATGGGCGGTATGCTGCGCATGGGTGGTGTGAACTACTTAGCATTAGTAGCGGGTATGGCGAGTATGGATGACCATGAGAACTTAGACACGATGCGCTCACGCATTAAAACTGAGCGCGAAAAGTTAGTGAAAGTAGCTAAAGAGTTAAAGCAGCCGTTTGCGCCAAATCCACAAGGGAATTTTATTTACATGGATACGGGCATGCCACACGATAAATTTGCGGAAAAAATGAAAGCTCAAGGCATAAAGGTTGTAGGGCGCACATGGCCCGGGTACGACTCATGGTCACGCATTAGCGTAGGGACACCTGAAGAAACTGACGCGTGCGTTAAAGCAATAAAAGCGGTACTCGCTTAAAAAACAACAATAACACGTAGCGCAGAGAGAAAAGGCTGAACGCAAGTTGTGTTCAGCCTTCATTTTTTGAATCGCTATTTCTCGATAGCAAACGTTAAGCCTGCTTTTTCTTCTAAACGGCTGATAAGCTTGTTACCGAGTGCTGCCGCAGGTGTGAAGAAACCACCAGATAAACTAACGTCTTTGCACAAGCAAAGCGCCGATTCTGAAATCATTTTACTGGTAGAACCGTAGCCTGGATCCTTGTCGCCTTTTACCGATACGGCTAGCATATCACCATTGGCAGCGGTACCCACAAACATGACATCGTAAAAGCCATTTTCTCGCTCTTCTTTGCTCGGGCCTTCACCTGGTTTAGGGCCATCATCACTAGCAAGCGACTTATCTTTGGCAACGTGATTCGCCATGGCTTCACCTTTCTCACCTGGGCCAGTCATCATCATTTCATCATACTGAAAGTTCTTGCCGTAGCTATATCCGCCCAAGTAGTTCGTGCGATGAACGTTTTTAGTATTGATGGCCGCCATAATAAATGGTGCAACCCATGTGCCTAACTGCTCATCGAAGTAAGGTTTGTTGCCATCGGGCTGTGGCTGATTTGACGCGCCATCGGTTAATGAGTGCGGATTAATAAGCGCAGCCATGACAGACTTATCTTTGTGCGCAGCCGCCATGGTCGCTTTTAAACTGGCAGCCGTACCGCCAGAGAACGTGCCCTGCATTTTGCGTACACGACCTTTTACATATTCAATGACATCGCCAGTTTGTTTTTTGGCATGTTCTTGAAGGTAGTGCACACCAAGGTCAAAAGGCACAGAATCGAAGCCACACGAGAACACAATGTTTGCGCCGGTTTCTTTAGCTTTCGCTTCGTACTTATTGATCATTTGGTGCATCCAGGCTGGCTCACCGCAAAGATCTGTATAGCCGGTTCCGTTATCGACACATGCAGAAAGTAACTTTTCGCCGTAAATTTGATACGGCCCAACAGTGGTAAGTACAACGGCTGTGCGCTTTGTCATTGCGTCAAGTGCATTGGCATCGTCACCGTCGGCTACAATACTCGCAACGCTATCGCTAATGCCTAGCTCTTGTTTAACGTCATTAAGTTTAGCTTCGTTACGACCTGCCACTGCCCATTTAACATTGCTGTCACTGCCATACTGCGCTTGAAAATACTCAGCCACTAGTTTGCCGGTGAAGCCTGTAGCACCGAAAATAACTACATCAAATTCCCGTTCGTTACTCATTGTTTTGTCCTGTTTTATTTCGTTTCGACACGTGTCATCACTATGCGTTACTCAATATACGCACAAGCACCCATATCTATCATTTTTTTCGGTAATATTTGTCTATTCACGAAATTAAATGGTGAGCATGAAAAAGCGTTAGCTTATTGATTCTACAAACTCAGCTAGCCGTGAAAGCCCTTCCTCCAAGCGTTCAATGCTAGTGGCGAAAGACAGCCTTACGTAATGGTTGGCATTGTGCTCACCAAAATCATTACCCGGAGTAAGTGCTACATGATGTTGTGAGAGTAGGGCATCACAAAATTCAATTGCACTTAGCCCTGTGTGCTTAATATTGATGTAGGCGTAAAACGCACCGTCAGGCTTTGCATCTAAACCAAGCCCCATGTTTTCAAGTGCACTAAAAACAAGGGAAGCGCGCTTTTCCAGCGTATGGCGGTTTTGCTCGCATTGCGCCAACGCTTCAGGGGTAAAGCAGGCAAGTGCGGCTTTTTGCGAGAGGGTAGAGGGGCAAATAAACAAATTCTGCGCAAGCTTTTCAAGGGTGGGTGTCATCGCTTCAGGTACCACACACCAGCCAAGACGCCAGCCGGTCATACCGAAATATTTGGAAAAACTGTTTATTACGACCACTGTTTCTTCAAGCTGTGTATTGGCAAGTACGGTTTGAAGTTTGGTATTAGTGCCCAGGGTCGATTGGGAAGCGAATGCATCATCGCGAATATCAAGATCAGCCGAAAGCGAAAGATCTAAGTAAATCTCGTCAACAATTAAGAAGCCACCTTGGGATTTGCAGTATTCGCCAATTTTAATCAGTTCTTCTGCATCGATAACCGTACCTGTAGGATTGGCAGGTGTTGCGATAAGTACACCTTTCGTGTTGTGCTTCCAATTATCAGCAACACTACTAGCGGTCAGCTGAAAGTTATCCTCGCTGCGTGTTGGCACCAGCGTTACCTCTGCGCCAAATGCGTTTAAAAAACGTCGATTGCAGGGGTAAGACGGGTCGCCTAATATCACGTTGTCGCCTGATTCAACCAAGGCAGCACTTGCCAAAAGCAAAGCACCAGAAGCCCCAGCGGTAACTACCACCCTAGAAGGGCTTACCGCTACGCCATGTTTAACTTCATAAAAACGTGCAATGGCTTCACGTAGTTCAGGCATGCCCAACGCCGAGGTATAGGGAAAATCTGGGGCACTTAGGCTTTCTTTCATTGCCGCGAGCACTGTCGCGGGTGCGCCGAAATCAGGCTCGCCTAAATTAAGTCTTATAACATCTTTACCTTGCTGTTCTAGCGCCGTGGCTTTTTCGCCATAGGCCATAGCAAGAAACGGAGAAATCGCCGTAGCGCGAGAGGCAAACTTCAAAATAGACCCCTTATTAGTAGTGCCAATTCAAACTTTACCGCAATTAGGGATCACTCTTGGTTATGATTCAAGGGAATTCTTTGAGAAGTACAATTAACTCGCTGAATTACTTTTTGCTAACTGTTTAAACGAACAAACTTTTCAGCCAGCTCGTCTAGTGACTCTTTATTGTGCGGGTCGGGCTTAACAACATCGATTGGGCATACCGCTGCGCAAGTAGGCGCATCGTAATGACCCACACATTCTGTACAGCGTAACGGGTCTATTTCATACACTTTATTGCCCATGCTTATAGCGGCATTGGGGCACTCTGGTTCGCACATGTCGCAGTTTATGCAGCTATCAAGAATAAGCAGTGCCATAAATTATGCCTCGCTCGCGTTTTCAGGTGTTACTGCATTAGGTGCATTTCGAAACGGATTGCGGGTATCAACGCCTTCATCTAGGTTTCGCAACAGTAGGGCAAAATTTAAAGATACATCGCTAGGTATCGGTATTCTTACTTGGTGTCCTGAACCTTTAGCATCTGTAATAGAATGGTTTCTCTTATCAAGCATCTCATTTAGAGTAAAGGTAATGTTGCCGCTTGGCGTCATCAACTCAAGCGAGTCACCTACGCAGAATTTGTTTTTAACGTTTATAATTGCATAGCCAGACTCTTCACAACGATCTATCACTTCACCAACAAATTGCTGTTTGTCGCTGACTGAGTGTCCATACTCATAGTTCTGATACGCGTGGTGCGCATGGCGACGCAAGAAACCCTCGGTATAACCTCGATGAGCTAAAGTTTCCAAGCTTCCCATTAATGTACTATCAAAAGGCTTTCCTGCTACCGCGTCGTCAATTGCTTTTCTATAGACTTGAGCGGTTCGGGCACAGTAGTAATGTGATTTAGTGCGGCCTTCTATTTTTAAACTATGCACGCCCATTTGGGTTAACCTGCCAACATGTTGCACGGCACGCAAATCTTTAGAATTCATAATATAGGTGCCATGTTCGTCTTCAAAAGCGGGCATCAGTTCACCGGGCTTTTCTTTTTCTTCTAACATGAACACTTGCGGACTTGGCGTGCCTTCTCCAAGGGTAGGAATTACCATTTCAGGCGCTGTCCCTTTTTTTTCAACCTCGGTGGGTTGAACGATATCTCCAGTTTCGTTTTCTTCGCCCGACTTAACATCGTAAGACCATCGACAAGCATTGGTACAAGTGCCCTGATTCGGATCGCGTTTATTCATATATCCAGACAATAAGCAGCGGCCCGAATAGGCCATACAAAGCGCGCCGTGCACAAATACTTCCAATTCCATGTCTGGAACATGTTTGCGAATAGTTTCAATTTCTTCCAAAGAGAGCTCTCGAGACAAAATAACGCGCTCAATACCTTGTTTCTGCCAAAACTTCACCGTGGCGTAGTTCACCGCATTGGCCTGTACACTCAAGTGAATAGGCATTTCAGGGAAGGCGTCGCGCACCATCATAATAAGCCCTGGGTCTGACATAATTAACGCATCGGGCTTCATAGCAATTACTGGTGAAATATCTTTCAAGTAGGTACCAAGCTTACTGTTGTGTGGGGCAATATTGCTTACTACGTAGAACTTTTTACCTAAAGCGTGAGCTTCTTCTATACCTATCGCTAAGTTCTCAAGGCTGAATTCGTTGTTTCTTACGCGAAGCGAGTAGCGTGGCTGCCCAGCATAAACAGCATCAGCGCCATAGGCGAAAGCGTAGCGCATGTTGCGTAAGCTACCGGCAGGTGCAAGCAGCTCTGGCGCGATTAACGTTTGGTTTGGCAATGTTGAAGCCGAGTCTTCACGTAGGTTAGAAGAGCTGCGATTAGGTGATAATTTTGAAGTCATAGATAAAAACCGCTACTAGACGCTTTAAACAAGGCGGCGGATTTTATAAGCCGTAAAATACCTCTACAACTCAAACAAAGCTTGGTGTTGACCAAGATCAAACAATTTGTTGTCGCTTATATTTTTGAACGTTTAAACGGCAATTGAGCAGAGTCAATGCCAGCTGTTTTATTTCATATAGTTGCGTTTTTAGTACGTTACCTTCGGTAGTAAAAAACAAGCCCGTTCACAGCTAAATAACAAGCAAAAAGAGCACAATACACGATGAACTACCATGGGCAAAATCCACCACATAGGGTAGGCTAGAAATTCACAATAATAAGGATTAACTGCATGCTGCAACTGAACATTTTCCATAAAGCGGCGCGACAAGTAAAAGCATCGGCTAAATCGGCCATTGCGATTACGGTATTATTTGTCGTGTCTACGTCTTCCGCATTGGCTGCACTGCCAAGCATTGGTGAATTCACCAGCGATATGACTAAAAAAGATGGTTTAATTCCTGTTTACTATGACGATGAAAGCGACAAAGTTTACTTGGCGGTACCAACAGACAACGCCGAATACCTGTTTCAAAGTAGTTTGCCGTATGGCGTAGGGTCTAACGACATTGGCCTTGATCGCGGCCAGTTGGGCGATACGCGCTTAGTCAGCTTTGAAAAATTTGGTAACAAGGTTTTATTGAAGCAGCACAACACCAAATACCGCGCAGTCCACGGCAGCGAAGCTGAAAAGCAGAGTATTGATGAAGCTTTCGCAGATTCGGTTATTGCTGGTTTTACGCTGGTAGCAAAAAGCGACAAAGTTAGCCTTATCGACTATACATCTTTCCTGTTGAGTGATATTCACGGTATAGGAAACCGTATGGCTCGCACCAACCAAGGCAGCTTCAGTGTAGATAAGATGCGAAGCGGCGTGTACTTACCTAAAACTAAAGGCTTTGAAAAAAATACCGAGTTAGAAGCTTTAGTCACTTTTGCTGGTAAAAAGCCGGGCGAATACGTGCAGCAAGTTACGCCCGACCCAGAGAGCGTGACCGTGCATTTGCATCATTCGTTTGTGGCATTGCCTGACGATAACTACACGCCTAGAGAGTATCACCCATACTCAGGCTACTGGAAGTTCAGCTACTTTGATTACTCTACGCCTATAAGTGAGCCTACCGAACAGCGTTTTATTACCCGCCATCGTTTACACAAGAAAACCCCGCATGCTGCAATGAGCGAAGCAGTAGAGCCTATTGTGTATTATTTAGATCCAGGCATTCCCGAGCCGGTAATGACCGCGCTCAAGGAAGGGGCGAGCTGGTGGAATCAAGCCTATGAAGCTGCAGGTTATAAAGACGCCTTTCAGGTGAAAGTATTACCAGAGGGTGTCGACCCCATGGACGTGCGCTATAACGTAATCAATTGGGTACACCGCGCCACGCGCGGTTGGTCTTATGGCTCATCGGTTGTCGACCCGCGCACTGGTGAAATTATCAAAGGTCACGTTACGCTCGGCTCGTTGCGTGTAAGACAAGATTATTTAATTGCCCTTGGCCTAACCAGCCCGTTTAAAGAAGGTAATACTGACACCACTGTGCAGCAAGAAATGGCGCTAGATCGAATTAGGCAGCTTTCAGCCCATGAAGTAGGGCACACATTGGGTATAGCCCACAACTTTGCGGCAAGTGAGAATAACCGTGCGTCGGTGATGGATTACCCTCATCCCAAAATTAGCATTAAAAATGGCAAAATCAGCCTAGAAGGCGCTTATGACAAAGGCATAGGCGCATGGGATATACACGCCGTAGCGTATGGTTACCAAGACTTTGCCAGCGACGTAGAAGAAGCCGAAGCTTTGGCAAAAATTATCGTAAAAGGTCGCAACGAGGGCTTAAGCTTTAAATCAGACCCAGATACCCGCAGCAGTCGCCATGCATCGGCAAACGGCCATATGTGGGAAAACGGCAGCAACCCGCTGGATGCCTTCGATGAAATTTCAAAAGTGCGCGAACAGGCACTAGCCAATTTAGGTTTGGACACCTTAAGCCCGAACAGCAGTTTATCGTCCCTTGAAAATGCTTTAGTGCCTATTTACTTGCTACACCGCTATCAGCTAGAAGCTGTAGCAAAGCAAGTCGGCGGCTTAGTGTATGAATATGAACGTAAAGGAGATTACACCCAAGCGCAGGGCCAACAGTTTGTAGCACCCGCGGTGCAGCAACGCGCAATGCAACAGTTACTGACCGCTACTACCGCCGATTATCTGACTATACCTGAGTCGGTACTCGCGCTTATTCCACCTACAGCATACGGTGACGACATTACTCGCGAGCACTTTAAGGGCAAAATGGGCTTAATGTTAGACCCTGTTTCTGCCGCTGCTTCGGCATCCAACTTTGCTTTTGAGTTGTTATTACACCCAGAACGCTTAAATCGCTTAGAGTGGCAAACAAGAAGTACTAAAGATAGACGCAAAAAAGTAGGCGTTTCAATGCTAGTGAAGCAAATACTTAGCATACACTGGTATAAAAACAAGTCGCAAAGCCCGCTAGCCAAGCGCTTACAGTTAGTGGCGTTAAATGCAGTGATGAAAGCAGTAACTAACGATAAACTGGCGCCAGAAGTAAGAATGGAAGCCGAACTTGCTCTGCTTGAATTTAGCGAATGGCTAGACGATAAGGCTGACGACAATCAGTATGAAATACTGAAAGAGCAGTTTGATACCTATTGGGCTAGTAAGACATGGCCAAGTGCCTTTGAAGTAGAGCCGCTACCGCCTGGTTCGCCGATTTAGAAAAGTTTAGATGGTTATTTCCCGTGGTTCGTTTTTGAAGCTGAAATTATTTGCACTCTTGCAAAATTGATGAGTATGTTTTGGTTACCCAATGTTGAAAGTGAAGTGTCTCTGGATAGGCTAATGGCTCGGGTAATTAGTTTAGACTTGTATAGTCCGAAAAAAATCTAAATGATTTTTACTTCACTTTTTCAATTCAGGGTAACCAAGCGTCGTGATATTACCATGCTCTGAAATAATAATTTCAATTTCGTTAGTTTCGTGCGAGTGCCTATCGAGCCGTGAACGTTTAGGGTAGAATATTTGCTGGTTTTCTGAGCCTCGCCAGCGAAGGTAAGAATTTCTTTTGTCTTCTTGGTACCTCCCTGCAACTATGATGTCTGCGTATTCAAGAAGCGGTTTCCAATATCCCATTTGTTTCAGTTCGTGCGGTTCGTAACCTGTGTAAGTCATTATTGAGAGGCTACTATGCTTCCGTATTTCTGATAGAAGCCAGAGCGTATTTTCAGGTTGTTGCATAGGCTCGCCACCGAGAAAGCTCTGTAAGTGTAAGTGTAACTATGGTAAACAGTCAGTCGAAGATGACGATTGACGGACGCAGTCTCAAATACACAAATCGCCCTTCTTTGTTCTTACTA
>JAXHTT010000116.1:0-12037 GCA_034190055.1 Pseudomonadota bacterium
CCTACGTCGTAACCTCCCACAATGGCCACGCTTTTATCGGTGACTTTACCTTCAAACAGCAATTTGCATTGTCCATAGACTGAATGTTCAAAACACGTTTTCAAGTGCGGCATTATTTGCTGAACATGACCGCGATACTGCATAAGTACCTTGCCTAAATTAATAGCGAACGACACCGTGTGTGGAATAATAGCGGTTTTAATGAAGTCTCCCGACATTGGGTGTTCAGCTGTCGTTATCATGCCGCCTGCCGCCATAGCAAAGCTTCTTATGTGGCGCTCATAAGTAAGTGTATCTGACGTTGAAAACGCAGCCGTGTTTCCAGCATAGTCGCGTGCCACCGCGGGTGTCGGCTTTGCGCCAGCAATAGCATAGGTCATCATTTGTGCTTCGGGTAGGGCGCGGCCCATTCCATCGCCATCTATCATAGGTATGCCAGCTCCAGCAGCGGCTACTAGAGGCAACAGAGAATTGCCCCCGCCAATTTCAAACGATGCAATGGCGTTTACTTTTTTGCCCGTGTGGTTTTCAAAGGCTTGAAGTGTATCGCCAGCTTCATCAATAGAAGGCAGAAGCTCTAGGCTTACCGTAGGCGCGCCTACGGCGCCAAGTGCAACCACGTAGTCTTCGTTGCTCAACTTATCGGGCGCAACAAGGGTTACCGGGCCGTATTTCAACAGTGCCTGTTTAGCCAACAGCATGGGAAGGTAGGGGTCGCCACCACCACCGGTTGCCAGAAATACCGACCCCATGCTTAGCGCTTCTAAATCGTCTACCGTTACATATGAATTGCGCTGCATGTTAGTTGGCTCCTGTCTGTTGCTCAGAGGTTTTGGCACTTGGGTTAACAGTGGCGATGTCACCTACAACTTTCACACGTACACGTCGCATATCGCCTTCCATATAAGGTACCTCGGTTTCTTCTATGTCAATGGTGCGTACTGTAGTTTTGTTTGCGCCAGCACCAACGGCTTTGTCCATGGCAAGCTGAGTTACGCTTTCTATTGCTTTGTCGCGAGACATGGCGCGGTACGACAACATGCTCTCTGCTTCTCCGCCAACTTGCGCAATAGCCGCGCCAATAGCATTGGCTACACCCGCGTTTTCTGGGCGAATAACCTCACTGGCAGCGGGTAAATCGCCTTGTATTAACACAGCACCACCGCCAACTAATATTACTGGTACTGGCGTGTCGTCAGGCTTCATCATTTCAATGTGGTGATTCAGGGTTTCACGCATGGTTTTTATAGCGCTTTGAATAACGTCAGTGCTCACATGCTTTACTTTTTCACGATCACCAATGTCTGCAATACCGCTGGCAACAATAATGTCTGTAGTGGTTAAGGTGTTGCCGTTAAATACCAATGACTCGTTTACCAACTTATGCCCACAGGAATCTGGTCCAATGCGCTTGCCTTTATCGCGCACAACACTTCCGCCACCAAGTCCTACAGCATTAATATCGGGCATACGGAAATTTGTTCGTACTCCACCCACTTTTATAATTCGGTTTGATTCCCTCGGAAAACCGTTTTGTAAAACACCAATATCTGATGTGGTACCGCCAATATCCACAACGATGGCATTTTCTTGGCCGGTAAGTTTATAGGCGCCTCTAAGTGAGTTTGTGGGCCCAGATGCAAAGGTAAGGGCCGGATACGCTCGCACGAAATCCGCATTCATGAGTGTTCCGTCGTTTTGGCTTATGAAAAACGGGCAACTAAAGGCGTGTAGCGTTAATGCACGTTCAAATGCATTAACCACTGTTCGAGCAAATGGTCGCAACGTTGCATTTAAGATGGCGGCATTTTCTCGTTCAAGCAGGCCAATACTACCAATTTGGTGAGACAAGGTGATTTCACAGTCGGGAATTGCTGTATGTATAAGGTTAGCTACCAGCAATTCTGGTTCAGCATTCATGGTTGAAAATGCCGAAGCAATAGCCACTGACTTAATCGCTTTTCGTTTAATATCAGCAATAACGGCTTCTATTTCTTGAATATTGATATCAGCTACGGGGTTGCCATCATACAAGTAGCCGCCATGACATTCGTAAATACTGGGGTTTATAGCGTTAACTAAATCTTCTGGCCAATCAATCATAGGAGGGCAGCCTTTTCCGCTAGGAAGGGCTAAGCGAATAACAGCAATATTAGATAACTGACGCCGCTCTACGATGGCGTTAGTAAACTGCGTTGTACCAATCATTACCGCATTAATATTACTTGCAGATATCGACGCCTTGTTAAGGAGCGCATTAAGGCTTTCTATAATTCCGCTTGCGACGTCTGAAGTGGTTAATGATTTATTGGTAGCTAAAATCGTTTCATTGTCTAGCAGTACGGCATCAGTATGTGTGCCGCCAACATCAATGCCTATACGCATAGTAGCGCCTCGTAATGGTTGGGTGAAATAAATAGTAAACAGGTCAGAGTGCGTGACAGTGGGCCAACTAAATTCATTGCTACACTCATTTATCGGTAAACAAGCGCAATGCCAAACAAACGACTAAGTGTAATATCGCACTGACAACAATGGCATCTAATGCGGCAATACCTGAAATAAGAGTGAGCGGCTCAAACAAGTCATAGCCGGCAATTCCAGCACCGACTGCCCATGCTATTAACGCGCTTTTGTGATTAAAAGAGAGGGGGCTCTGCACGCTGGTGGGGGATTGCTCAGAAGCAATAGCCTCATGATAAAGCTGCCCGGACGTTGAGGGCTTACAAGCTTTCCGCTTATGCGAAGTAGAAGTAAAATATTCGTTTTTATTCAGCACAAAAAAGTCTACGGCAATAATGCCGGCTACGGGAATAAATACAGCCGTCAAGACGGATAAAAACAATACGAATATTTCGAGAATATTAGCGAAAGCTGCGAACATGCCCACCACACCTAAACCAATAGCCACAAGGTTTTGTTTTAACCGAGGCAAGCTTGCATTTACCGCAAGTTCTGCGCTGTAAAGGTTTAGCGCATTTAAAATCCAGCTGCCCGCAATAATGATAAGTAGAGACCAGCTTCCTATTCCCAGTGCCATTAATACATCAAGTATATTATTTGCTTTAAGTGCAAACGCGGCGAAGCCTGCAATAACAATTACTGCGCTTTGGGCAATTAAGTACGACCAAAATGCGGTGTAAGCACCGCCTCTGCGCTGACGGCTAAAGCGGGTGATATCGGGCAAAATAATGGCACCAATTATAATTACTCCCACAATCAGACTAACCCCTTGACTAATAGAGCCGTGGGCATGGTTCATGGCAGTGGTAAAGTGATGAAAAGAGGTAACGTTAAGAGACTGATATAATAAAACCGCACTTACCACTACCATTACAGGCACTAAAATAATCGACAAGCGGTTGATTACGTTAAACCCGTACATGGTGGTAAGTATCATCAGCATGCCGACAGCGGCTTCTATGCCTATGGTAAGCGTGTTGCTTGGGTTGTCATAATTTAAAATCGCGGCAACGGAAGATGAAAACAAGTCTAAATTTAAGCCAAACCAGCCCACCAGTGAAATGGCAAATAGCAGGTTCAGAATTCGCGCACCTTGATCACCAAAGGCTACTTTTACCAGCATGTAAGAGTTTTTGCGTGTTATAGCGCCTATAGAGCCCATCAATCCGCCGACTAGGGTTAGCAGCGCCCCTCCAATAAGTAGCGTTATCGCAATTTGTTCCCAGGAAAGTAATGAAAATAGCTCTATACCCGTCATAAATGTCGGTATAGAAAAAGAGACCATGGCTGACACAGCAGCGACTCTGGGCCATGAAACCAGCGCGTTGTCTTCAATACTTTGTTGTGATGTGTCGTATGGTGCTTCCATATCTTTTCTCTTAGTAAGTGAAAACTCAGTGTAAGTGAGTTATTAGTGAATTTCTGACGGATGTTTAGCGCTTTTCAAAAACTTTCTTTTTAAGTACAGTCGCTAAACAAAAGATAGTTTTGAAAGGAGACAGCACATCGCCAAGAAGACCATTAAGCTAGATGAATATAATAAAAAAATTCTAGCCACCATTCACAAATACGCCGATCTCTCTAATCAAGAATTAGCCGATAGGGTTGGCTTGTCGGCAAGCGCCTGCTTTCAACGAAAAAAGGCTTTGCAGGAAGCTGGGTACTTTTTTAATTTTCATACCGAGATGGATTTAGATCGTATCTGTGAGCATGTGTTGGCATACGTAGAGTTCTATCTTAAGAGCAATACAGCACAGCAGCGGCGGCAGTTTGAAAACGCATTGCAAGACATCCCCGAGTTTATGGACTGCTTAAGAATGAGCGGTGACGTGGATTATATTTCATTCACTTGTTTCCCTAACTACAAGGCACTTAAGCAAGTGTGTGACAGTTTATCTGACAACCCAAATTTAGGGATAAGCAGAATTGTTATCCGCCCAGTGTTGGAGCGAACTAAGTGGTATCTAGGATACCCTTTAGAAAAGCTGAAATGGATAGAGTAACTTACTCAGTGAATTTTCGTTTCACAATGGGTTAGATGTTTTTCTATTCATCTTCAGCATTTTGCTTGGCTGGCACTTCATCTCGTTCAAAGGTAACGGTGCACCTATGCGCATCGAGAAGTGCGAAGTCTTCTTTGGGAATAAAGGCGTCGTAATCGCGTTGAAGCTTAACTTGTGCTTCCTTGCGAATTTTACTGCGACGGATAGCGGTCACAAAATTACGCATTTCATAGTGAGTAGATAACTCTAGTTCGGGTACTGAAACAGGTGTGCCGCTGTCATCTTTGGCTACCATGGTGAAGAAGCTATTGTTAGTATGTTTAACCGCGTTCGTTTTTATGTTTTCGGTGGTGACCTTTATTCCTACAACTAGCGACGTATTCCCTACATAATGTACAGTAGCATCAAGGTGAAGCAGGTCACCAACCTCTACGGGTTGTAAAAATTCAACGCCATCCACAGTTACCGTAACGCAATACGCACCTGCATGCTTACTTGCGCAGGCATAGGCGACTTTATCCATTAGGGACAAGATAACGCCTCCATGGACCTTTCCGCCAAAATTAGCGAAGGAAGGTACCATTAATTCAGTCAGTCTTGTTCTTGAAAATGCGACACTTCGTGCAGTCATAAATAGCCTTATTTTTATTAGTCTTGAAAACGGTAGGTAACGTAGCTATATCAACGCTAGATTTTACACTAACACACTTTTGAGGAATGGCTTTGTCACAAACGCATTTTTATCAACCAAAAGAAGGTCATGGCCTTTCTCACGATCCTTTCAACGCGATTATCGCGCCACGTCCTATTGGATGGATTTCTACAAAATCGAAAGCGGGAGTGTTAAACCTTGCCCCGTATAGCTTTTTCAATGCCTTAAATTATACGCCGCCAATTATCGGCTTTTCAGTAGTAGGCAGTAAGAAAGACTCACTGATAAACGTGCAGGAAACGGGCGAGTTTTGCTGGAATCTTGTATCGCAAGATTTGGTTGATGCGATGAACACGACAAGCAAACCTCTGGCACCTGAAGAAAGTGAATTTGATCATGCTGGTCTACAAACTGTAGCAAGTGAAGTAGTAAGTGTACCCCGCGTTAAAGCGAGTAAGGTCAGCATGGAATGTAAGCTTACCGATGTGGTGCAGCTTAAATCAGTATTGGGAGATGAAGTGAATAGTTGGTTTATTATGGGCGAAGTCGTAGGTGTACATATCGATAAGTCGCTCATAGAAAATGGTGTTTACAGTACACTTAAAAGCGAGCCAATTAGCCGTGGCGGCGGAAGAGGTGATTACTACACTATATCTCAAGACAACTTTTTCGAAATGCTAAGGCCAGAGTAATAGCAGTGGCGATACTACTTCGATAGTTGATTGAGGTCTTCTTGTAAGGCCTCTATTTGTTCTAGAACGGCTAAAAACTTATGCCCGAACTCCGTCACTTCGTACTCTACACGAGGTGGAAGCTCGTGATAAATCGTTTTCTTTAAAATTCCAAATTCAGTGTTCTTCTTCAGGCACTGATTCAGTACTTTGGTGCTAAGACCGTCTACGATACGCACCATTTCACCGGGACGGTTAATGCCATTTGCTAAAAGTTGATAAACGGTAAGCGACCATTTACAGCCGTAAATCGTCTCTACCATGCGTGCGCTCTTTTGAGGTGGAATCTTTCTCTCGATTTGTTTTTCTTTAGAATTCATAAAGATGTACCTAAAAGTACTTACTGTACCAAATTATACTTACTATTCATCGAGTTATCTAAAGCGTAAGGTTATCACGAATTTAAAACAGTGAGGGAATTTAAAATGTCACTTTCAAATGATTTTTGCGATAACAGTCATGCGTTAATTGTTGGCGGCTCTAGCGGTATAGGTCTTGCCACTGCTAAGCTATTAGTGAATGAAGGGGTTAGCGTTACACTTGTGGGCAAGAACGGACCTAAGTTAGAAGAAGCTGAAAAAGCGGTAAGTGCATTGAAGAGAGCTTCAACCGTTAGCGTAAAAGCTATTCAGGCTGACATGTATATGGCTGAAGACGTTGAAAAATTAATCGAGTATGTTGAGAGTGGTGCCATGCGTTTTGATTATTTGATTAATGCCGCAGGGTATTTTAATCCTAAGCCATTTCTTGAGCATACACGTGAAGACTATGACATTTATCATGAACTGAACAAAAGCTTATTTTTTATTACGCAAGCGGTAGCCAAAAAGATGTCTGAGCACAACTTTGGCAGTATTGTTAATGTTGGCTCAATGTGGGCAAGGCAGGCAGTTAAAGCGACACCCTCATCTGCTTACTCCATGGCAAAAGCAGGCATGCACTCACTGACTCAGCATTTGGCTATGGAGCTTGCCGACAGTGGTATACGCGTAAATGCAGTATCGCCAGCAGTAGTTAAAACACCCATTTACAATGCATTTATACCACAACAGGAAACCGATAAAGTGTTAGAAAGTTTCAATGCATTTCACCCGATAGGGCGCATTGGTGCTCCAGAAGACGTTGCGCAAGGTATCCTCTATTTGTTATCCGATAGAGCCAGCTGGACTACCGGAACTGTATTGGATATTGATGGCGGTGTAATGGCGGGTAGAAATCAATAAGGAATACATTTCTTTACCTCGTTTTGTCTTCATCGCAACAACACAAAGCGAGGTAATGGCGACGACTATTTACTACAGGCAAAGGGACGCTTTGAACAAAACGAGATAAACAACAATGCTTAATATGAATTTTGATGGACGATTAGTAATGAACACAACATTGCAAGAATGGCAGGTGTCCCCTTCGCCAACCGTGTGGCGCAAACCTTTGGAGAGAGAAGCAAAGGAGTCAGGGCACACCACTAGTATCGTTAAATATGAAGCAGGCGCTAGCTTTAAACAGCATAGCCATCCGTATGGAGAAGAAATTCTTGTACTTGAAGGTGTATTTTCCGACGAGCACGGAGACTACCCCGCAGGCACATACTTGCGTAATCCGCCGGGCAGCAAACACAGCCCGTTTAGCAAAGAAGGCTGCGTGATTTTGGTTAAGCTAAATCAGTTTGATAAGCGGGATTTGACTGAGGTTAGGGTGAACACTAATACTGCAGAGTGGCTGCAAGGGCAGGGCGGTCTAAGCGTTATGCCTTTACACAACTTTGAGCACGAGCATGTGGCCTTAGTTAAGTGGCCTGTTGGCGAGGTGTTTAAGCCTCACAAACACTTTGGTGGCGAAGAAATTTTTGTACTATCGGGTACGTTCAAGGACGAGCATGGTGAATACCCAAAACACACGTGGATAAGAAGCCCGCACATGAGTCAGCATCACCCCTACGTTGATGAAGAAACGGTGATTTGGGTAAAAACGGGGCATTTGCCAGTGGCGTTGTAAGCTGTCATTGCCTTATATTTTGCAGGTGATCAAAGCCCGCCTTTCTATTGCGGACTAGCGCTACAAACAAGAAAGGCCAACCCAAGGTTAGCCTTTCTTGCACATTTAAATAAATGAGGCGTAGGAATTAATCCCAAATACCATTT
Organism: Pseudomonadota bacterium; assembly: GCA_034190055.1. GTDB lineage: Bacteria > Pseudomonadota > Gammaproteobacteria > Enterobacterales > Alteromonadaceae > Alteromonas. The sequence goes on from JAXHTT010000116.1 coordinate 7,991, forward strand.
TCTGACTTACCTTGTATTTCACAGTCACCCGCTTTGTATTCCATGTTGGCGCCACTGTCTTTTTTCTTAAAGTAATCTTTGCTGATAGACACAATGGTTGGGGTCATCCACACAATAGCGATGATGTTAATCACCGTCATTAAACCTAGCGCCATATCGGCCATAGCCCAAACTTGAGGAAGTGCCGCCTGCGCGCCCCAGTAAATCATGCCTAAATAGCCAATGGTGTAGACCGCACGGCCGATTTTATTATCTAGCTTGAACATATGCAGGTTACTCTCGCCATAGGCGTAGTTTGCTACTACAGATGTGAACGCAAATAAGCTGATGGCGGCTGCCACGAAGTCTGTACCACCTTCACCTAGATGACTGCTCATCGCATCTTGAGTTAAGCGGATACCTTCCATCTGATCAGAGCTTGAACCGCCAGCAAGTAAAATGATAAACGCAGTCGATGTACACAGTATTAGTGTATCTAAGAAAACTCCGAGCATCTGAATGTAACCTTGCGATACCGGATGGTTAGGGTTTGGAACAGCGCTTGCTGCTGCGTGCGGTACAGAGCCGCTGCCCGCTTCATTTGAATAAAGACCACGCTGAATACCATTTTTAATGGCAGCACCTAATGCTCCTGCGCCAGCTTCCTGCAAGCCAAATGCTGATTTTATAATATCAAGTAACATGGCTGGCAGTTCTGAGATATTAATGAAGGTAATGGCCAATGCCACAAGCACGTAGCCAATTCCCATAAATGGCACCACGAACTCGGCAAAGCGGGCAATGCTTTTAAGCCCCCCCACTACGATTAAAGCTGCCAGAGCAATAATGGCTAGGCCCACATACTCAGTGGGGAAAGCATACGCATTATTTAATGCATCGGTGATAGTGTTGGCTTGAACGGCACTGAAAACAAACCCGTAGCCAAAGAACAAACAAAGCGAGAAAGCGACAGCTAACCAGGTTTTATTGAGCCCCTGCTTGATGTAGTACGCAGGGCCGCCACGAAATTCGCCATTCTCGTCACGTACTTTGTAAAGCTGGCCCAAAACACTTTCGGCAAAGCCGGTGGCCATACCGAGAAGAGCAATCATCCACATCCAAAAGATAGCGCCAGCACCACCTAGTGATATAGCAACTGCTACGCCAGCTAAGTTACCTGTACCTACTCGGGCAGACAAGCTGGTACATAAAGCTTGGAAGGAACTGATCCCGTCTTTACTAGAGGTGTTACTGCCTTTTAGCAAGCTGAACATATGGCCGAAGTGCCTAAGCTGTACACCGCCTAGTTTTACGGTAAACCAAATACCACATGCCAAAAGCATGATAATGAGTACTTGGCCGTCTCCCCAAAGAATATTGTTAACTAATGAAACGAATTCGTTTATCACGCACTTTCCTTCGTTATTGTTTTAATAGTTACTCGGACTGTAGAAATGAACTGAACATGACAGGTGCGTTGTCAGAACAAACGCTTCGGCTTAAGCAAACTTATATTTGCTAAACCTTGGAATAAGCCGAGCTATATCGATAAAAAACCAATACTAGCACGACAATTAAATGATTGGACAATGAAAACGTACTGAAACTATGACGTTTTATGCTCGCATATAGCAAATTTATTCATTCATGGGGGAGAAGAAGACATTTGCTGAACAAAACGAGAGTACAAACAAAAAAGCCGCTCGAAAGAGCGGCTTCTTCAAAAATATGGCTGGGGTAACAGGACTCGAACCTATGAATGGCGGGATCAAAACCCGCTGCCTTACCAACTTGGCTATACCCCAATTTTGGTGCGGAAGGAGAGACTTGAACTCTCACGCTGTGAAGCACTGGAACCTAAATCCAGCGTGTCTACCAATTCCACCACTTCCGCAATGTAGACTTCCAATTAAGGAATGTAAAAGTTGGTGGCTACGGCGAGATTCGAACTTGCGACCCCATCATTATGAGTGATGTGCTCTAACCAACTGAGCTACGTAGCCTGAACTTTTATCTTCAATAAAAAGCCGCTCGATGAGCGGCTTCTCAAGAATTTGGCTGGGGTAACAGGACTCGAACCTATGAATGGCGGGATCAAAACCCGCTGCCTTACCAACTTGGCTATACCCCAAATGGTGCGGAAGGAGAGACTTGAACTCTCACGCCGTGAAGCACTGGAACCTAAATCCAGCGTGTCTACCAATTCCACCACTTCCGCGTAGACGCTAGCTATAATAGTCATTCAAAAAGAATGGCTGGGGTAACAGGACTCGAACCTATGAATGGCGGGATCAAAACCCGCTGCCTTACCAACTTGGCTATACCCCAGTCGTGGTGCGGAAGGAGAGACTTGAACTCTCACGCCGTGAAGCACTGGAACCTAAATCCAGCGTGTCTACCAATTCCACCACTTCCGCGCAGCTAGACTTTCCTAAAAGAGATATGTGAGAATTGGTGGCTACGGCGAGATTCGAACTTGCGACCCCATCATTATGAGTGATGTGCTCTAACCAACTGAGCTACGTAGCCTTGCTATTCTCTTCCCTCTCAGGAAGTGGCGCGTATTATGCGTATATGACTGGCAACCGTCAACCCCTTTTTTACTAACTTTTTTTAAATGCTCATTAAGTGTGCGCATTAGGGTGAAATACGCTCAAAAAGCCGTGAATTTGAACAACTTGCAAGGGGTAAATCACTCATTTACCAAGCGTTGTCACTGACTTTTGTTTGGTAATAGCACGCGTCAATAGGGCGCGGGCCATAGGTATTGTCATGAAAAAATGGGTTATCTAGGTTTCTTCCCGTATTAGCCCGCTTTTTGTATTCTTCATGATTTGGCGTTTGTAAAAAGTAAGGCGCTGAGTTGCTATTATGTACAAAAGCCTGCTTTATGATGCTTTCTAGGGTTATGTTATCTAAAACACCGCCTGTGTCCATATTGCCTCTAGGCAATTTTTGAAGTAGCTCCATACCCTTCACCACGCGGCCAATCACCGACATGTTTCTATCTAAGTGTCGTGGTGCTTGACCAATTACAATATAAAACTCGGTGCTGGCGGTATCTTTCTCGCTATTACGAGCAAACGCCACAACGCCAGGGCAGTGAAGCCCCCACATTTCCTTTCGGTTTTTATCAACGCCTACAGGGAATCCGTCTAAGAAGCCCGTGTGAGGTGCAAACATATCCCTAGATTCAACCACGTTTACATTGCTATTAAGAGGCTGGGTAAATTCAGCGTTGATTGGCGTAAGCAGATTCGCTGCAAACCGAGATGAGTCGTGAGTATCGTTACTACCTGCCTGTGCGACAAAGCCGTCTACAACACGATAAAACGCTTGCTCGTTGTAAAAACCTGCGTCTATTAAACTTTTAAACCTGGCCACATGTTTTGGTGCAAGGGTAGGGTGAAGCGCAATAACCACGTCGCCATGTGCGGTTTTAAAAGTCACCGTATTGGCTTGGGGTACCTGAAACCAACTATCGGCATTACTCACCAACGCTGGCGCTATTTCACCGCCGCTGATGTTAGATTGCGTGTTTACCGCTTTAATTTGAGTTTCACTGGCAATGGAAAAACTAGCAAAGCCCAGTAAGCATAATATTCTAGCCGAGGTTTTAAACAGGGATTGTCGTTTTTTTAGCTGCGAATATCGCTGTGATTTGCTTTGCGATATTGAGTATAGGTAAGAGTTGCTGAACTTTTTAAAAATCATTGTTAACGTCGTTAGTTTTTTAATAGTTATATCAGCCCTATGTATGCTTAACAATTGTTTACGGGAAACAAAAAAGCCACCTTGCGGTGGCTTTAGTAAACTGTGCTAGTTTTTACGATAGAAATTACACGTTAAAGCGGAAGTGGATAACGTCACCATCTTTAACGATGTAGTCTTTACCTTCTAAACGCCATTTACCTGCATCTTTGGCACCTTGCTCGCCGTTAAACTCACCAAAGTGATCGTAGCTTACTATTTCGGCGCGAATAAAGCCTTTCTCGAAGTCGGTGTGAATTTTACCCGCTGCTTGTGGTGCAGTCGAACCTTCTGGGAAAGTCCAAGCGCGCACTTCTT
>JAXHTT010000117.1:0-11978 GCA_034190055.1 Pseudomonadota bacterium
CTACCCCTTAACGTTTAGCTTTCTTATCCGCGACATGGCCGCGGTAAGTACGCGTTGGCGCAAATTCGCCCAACTTGTGGCCGACCATTTCGTCACTAATAATGACAGGTACATGTTGGCGACCGTTATGGACCGCAATGGTCAACCCAATCATATCTGGGATGATCATAGAACGACGAGACCAAGTTTTGATTGGTTTACGTTCGTTCTTTTCCACTGCAGCCTCTACCTTCTTCAGCAAGTGAAGGTCAATAAAAGGACCTTTCTTGAGAGAACGTGGCATGGTGAATCCTCGCTATTACTTGTTTCGACGACGTACGATAAGTTTATCAGTACGCTTGTTGCTTCGGGTTTTCTTACCTTTGGTAGGAACACCCCAAGGAGTTACTGGGTGACGACCGCCTGATGTACGACCTTCACCACCACCGTGTGGGTGATCAACCGGGTTCATGGCAACACCACGAACGGTAGGACGAATACCACGCCAGCGTGTAGCACCAGCTTTACCTAGTGAACGAAGCATGTGTTCTGCATTACCAACTTCACCAATGGTGGCGCGGCAATCAGAAAGAACTTTACGCATTTCGCCAGAGCGTAGACGTAGGGTAACGTAGTTTCCGTCACGTGCTAGGATCTGAGCGTAAGCACCAGCAGAACGTGCGATTTGTGCACCCTTGCCAGGCTTCATTTCAATTGCGTGTACAACAGTACCTACTGGGATGTTACGCATTGGTAGTGTGTTACCAGACTTGATCGGAGCGCCCGAACCTGACTGGATTTCATTACCTGCTTTCATACCCTTTGGAGCCAGAATGTAACGACGTTCACCGTCTGCGTACAATACTAGTGCAATGTTTGCAGAACGGTTTGGATCGTATTCTAAACGCTCAACTTTGGCTGGAATGCCGTCTTTGTTGCGTTTAAAGTCGATTACACGGTAGTGATGCTTGTGACCACCACCAATGTGACGAGTGGTAATACGACCATTGTTGTTACGACCGCCAGATTTGCTGTTCTTTTCAAGCAAAGGTGCGTACGGTGCACCTTTGTGCAGGTCAGGATTTACGACCTGAACAACGTGACGACGACCGGCAGAAGTTGGCTTAGCTTTCAATAATGGCATTTCTAATCCCCTTCTTACTCAGCACCACCGACAAAGTCGATGTCCTGACCTTCTTTAAGAACCACGTAGGCCTTTTTCCAGTCGCTGCGCTTACCGAAAGACATGCCGTGACGCTTAGTTTTACCTTTAACGTTCACAGTACGAACACCTTCAACTTCAACTTCAAACAGTTTTTCAACTGCAGCTTTGATTTCAGCTTTGTTCGCGTCTTTAGCTACTTTAAATACAACTGTGTTGTTCGCTTCAGCAGCCATTGTAGACTTTTCTGAAACGTGAGGTGCTACTAGCACCTTCAGTAGACGTTCTTCTTTCATGCTAACGCCTCCTCAAGTTGTTTAACCGCATCAGCAGTCATTAGCACTTTTTCAAATGCAATCAAGCTCACTGGGTCGATGCCTGCTACGTCACGTACGTCAACTTTGTACAAGTTGCGTGCCGCTAGGAACAAGTTCTCATCAACTTCAGGAGTAACGATTAGAACGTCATTTAGTTCATATTCGTTAAGTGCAGAAATAAGAGCTTTAGTCTTAGGTGCGTCAACACCGAACTTCTCTACAACAACCAAACGGTCTTGACGGATTAGTTCAGACAGGATGCTCTTAATCGCACCGCGATACATTTTCTTGTTAACTTTTTGGTCAAAGTCACGAGGCTTTGCTGCGAAAGCACGGCCACCGCCAACCCAAATTGGGCTACGGATTGTACCAGCACGAGCACGGCCAGTACCTTTTTGACGCCATGGCTTCTTACCGCCACCACGAACTTCAGCGCGAGTTTTCTGCGCTTTTGTACCCTGACGAGCGCCTGCACCGTAAGCTACAACTACCTGGTGTACCAGGGCTTCGTTGAATTCACGTCCAAAGGTCGCTTCGGATACTTCAAGAGCGCTTTGCGCGTCTTTCAATGTTAATTCCATCAGTTCACTCCCCAGACGTTACGCTTTAACAGCTGGCTTTACGATTACATCGTTGCCAGTTGCGCCAGGTACGGCACCTTTAACTAGGATAAGGCCGTTCTCTACGTCAACACGTACAACTTCCAAAGACTGAGTAGTCACTTGCTTGTTACCAAGCTGACCAGCCATTTTCTTGCCTTTGAATACTTTACCTGGTGATTGGTTTTGACCAATTGAACCAGGTGCGCGGTGTGACAAAGAGTTACCGTGTGTCATACGCTGTGAACTAAAGTTCCAGCGTTTGATTGCACCTTGGAAACCTTTACCTTTTGATGTACCAGTTACATCAATCTTTTTAGTGTCGTTAAAGATTTCAACAGTGATTTCACTGCCTACTTCAATATCGGCACCTTCGTTTTCTTCTAGGCGGAATTCTACTAGAGTGCGTCCAGCTTCAACACCAGCTTTAGCAAAGTGACCTGCTTCAGCTTTGTTGATGCGGTTAGCTTTCTTAGTTCCAGCAGTAACCTGAAGAGCGCGATAACCGTCAGTTTCCTCAGTACGAAGCTGAGTAACGCGGTTTGGGGTCGCTTCAATAACAGTCACAGGGATAGACGTACCATCTTCAGTGAAGATGCGAGTCATACCCACTTTACGACCGACTAGACCAATCGCCATTGTTATAACCCTCTCTTATTAGCCCAGGCTGATTTGAACATCAACGCCAGCAGCCAAGTCCAAACGCATCAACGCGTCAACTGTTTTATCAGTTGGCTCGATGATGTCTACCAAACGCTTGTGAGTACGGATTTCATATTGATCACGCGCGTCTTTGTTAACGTGCGGAGAAATCAGAACTGTATAGCGTTCTTTGCGAGTAGGTAGAGGAATAGGACCACTTACCTGAGCACCAGTGCGTTTCGCAGTTTCAACGATTTCAGCCGTAGACTGATCGATCAACTTGTGATCAAACGCTTTCAAACGAATGCGAATTCTTTGATTTGGCATCGATTAAGCTCCAATCGAAAGAACAAAAAAATTCACCTTTTCTCTTCCATTTATTCCGGAAAGAAAAGATGTGCGTAAACCGATGGTTCCCTATCGGAACCCTGTTCTTTTTTCTAGCACGCCAGCAACAGGCTAATCAGTAATGATGAATCCGTTACTTCGGCAACCACCCTAAAAGCAGTGAGGTTGCGGCTAAAAACTTCATACCCTAATTGGGCAGTGGGCGCGAATTATACAGAAAGCAGAGGGCAATGCAAGAGGCAGTTTGCTTTTTATACACATATTTTTACGCTATAACAGTGTATGTAACTGGCTAGAAGTAGTATTGTTGCTTTTATGGTAACAGTATATCTTGATACCCTAGCGTATAACATGCTTATAGCGTCAAAAGCGTAAAGGACTAGGCGCCAACATTATTAGTAGTGAGAATATGGAAGTAGTAAATAACCAGCAAACATTTGCACAAATAAAACGCATCTTAAATAACCACTCTACGTTGTTAGATGCCTACAGCCTATTAGAACCTATGATACTTGGCTTGTTTGACGCCACACGCATGAGTATTTTTCAACGCCGTCGTCAACACCAAGACTTAGTCGCCAGATTTAAAACAGGTAAAGAAACCCTAGAGATAAAAGTACCGATTAGCCCCATGTCTATTGCTGGCTACGTTGCGCTTTCACAAAAGCCTGTTGTCATTGACGACCCGTACAATCCTACCCTACTTCAAAGCATTCACCCTCGTCTTCGCTTTGCCGATAAATTCGATAAAGACAATGACTTTAGAACTCAAAACATTCTTTGCGTACCAATAATGAACGCTGGGGTGTTAATGGGTGTAATTCAGATCATTAATAAGGAAAGCGGCGGGTTTACCGAAGAGGACCTCAAGCGTGGGAATGCATTAGCGCTAATTCTTGGTGATAAATTCAGATTCGAATTAGGCGGCACCAATAACCCGTTTGACCTGTTAGTTCACAAAAGCTTGCTAGAAGAGGCCACCCTCGCCGATATACAAGCGACAACGCCAGATATACGAGCCTTAGTTCAACGGTTGATATCTGAACATCGCATATCGGAAGATGAAATTGGTAACTCTCTTTCAATCCACTATCAAGTGCCGTTCATTTCTTACCTGCCGGAGAAATATCACAGGTTCGAAAACGAAAGTCGTCTAAACGTTTCTTACCTCAAGCGAAACTATGTTGCAGTTATCGCCGATGCACACGATAAACCCATTGTGCTAATGGCTGAGCCAAACAATGCCGCGCTCTTAATGGAAATTGAAAGCGCTATGGGCATAGACAGCTACGAAATCGCGGTAAGTTTACCTAACCTTATTCTTCAATATTTAGGGGAGAATAGCGGTGGCGGCGGCCCTGGTGAAATGAGCGACATCCTCGATGAAATTGGCTCATCCAGCGACGACAATGAAGACCAGATTGATGAGCTTTCAGACGATGCGCCAGCAGTTGTCCGCTTGGTAAGTCGTATACTGCACGATGCTAAACGTTTAAACGCCTCAGATATTCATATAGACCCTGAAAAGAATGCGCCTACTCGTGTTCGCATGCGCGTGGATGGCGTATGCCGCGATATGAACCAGGTACCTCACTCGCATCATAACGCGGTGATTGCGCGTATTAAGATAATGTCGAATCTTAATATTGCAGAGAAGCGTGTACCGCAGGATGGCAAGCTCGCATTTAGAATGAACGGTAAACTCGTAGAAGTGCGTGTGGCTACTATTCCCACCGTTGCCGGTGAAGGTGTAGTAATGCGTATTTTGGCATCAGGCGGTGCGATGCCTATCGACAAGATGAACCTGGCCCCCACCAACCGTACAAGGTTGGAAGAAATGATTAAAAAGCCTCACGGAATTTTACTGGTTGTAGGCCCCACAGGTTCCGGTAAAACCACTACACTTCACGCTATCTTGGGATATTTGAATACGCCTGAAAAGAAAATTTGGACGGCTGAAGACCCGGTAGAAATAACTCAACCTGGTCTGCAACAGGTTCAGGTAAGCCCTAAAATTGGCTTTAACTTTGCGGCAGCACTTCGGGCATTCTTGCGGGCAGACCCAGATATCATTCTTATTGGTGAGATGCGTGATAAGGAAACCGCTCACGCGGGTATTGAAGCGTCATTAACTGGCCACTTAGTACTTTCAACGCTGCATACTAACTCAGCGCCAGAGACCATCACCCGTTTACTTGACTTAGGCCTTGATCCGGTCAACTTCTCAGACGCATGCGTGGGAATATTAGCCCAGCGTCTTATAAGAACCTTGTGTGGGAACTGTAAAGAGAAGTATGTAGCAGGCGAGAAAGACATGGCGTTTATTGAACGTCAATATGGCCAAGAGCACCTGTCAGAACTGAACATTCAGGCCCCACTTGAACTATACAGAGCCAAAGGTTGCGAAGAATGTGGAAACACAGGTTATAAAGGCAGAACAGGTGTGCACGAATTACTGGGGATGACACCAGAGCTTCGCTCAATGGTATATAAAGAAGCCAGCGTTTCAGAAATGAAATCACAAGCGGCCAAAGATGGTATGCGAACCCTTGTACAAGATGCTATTTTCAAAGTATTAAAAGGCGATACTGATATAGCACAAGTCCAAATTATTGGCGGAGAGTAAATACCCCTGCCGGGTGCCATAGATAAAAAGGCTGCGAACTAATCGCAGCCTTAATCTTATAAACGCTTATCGTTTTAAATACTCTCGAATAACGTAGTGAAGAATTCCGCCGTTTTCGAAGTAAGTAAACTCGTTAGATGTATCAATTCTGATATCCATCATGAATGAAGTCGTTTCCCCTTCATCCGACACGGCTTTTACTTCAACCTCGGTCTGCCCGCGTTCAACTGCATCGATAGAGAACGACTCGTTTCCTTTAAGCTCCAAAGAACTCGCGCTGTCACCTGACTTAAATTGAAGTGGCAGGATACCCATTCCTATTAGGTTAGAGCGGTGAATACGCTCATAGCTTTCCGCAAGCACAGCCTTCACGCCCATAAGAGAGGGCCCTTTAGCTGCCCAGTCTCGACTTGAGCCAGTGCCGTACTCCTTACCACCAATGACAACTGCTGGTACACCGTCATCTTTATAACGCATAGCAGCGTGGAAGATAGACATGCTGTCGCCGCTCGGGTAGTGGGTTGTCGCACTGCCTCGTGTACCCGGCGCCAGTTGGTTTTCAAGACGAACGTTCGCAAACGTCCCTCTCATCATCACCTCATGGTTACCGCGACGAGAGCCATAAGAGTTGAAGTCTTTTGGCTCAACGCCTTGTGCCTGCAAGTACTCTCCTGCCGGGCTATCATTTGCGATGGCCCCTGCTGGTGAAATATGGTCTGTCGTAATTGAGTCACCAACTTTCACTAGGCATCGAGCATTTTCGATTGCCGTTAAGGCTTCAGGCTCTTTACCCATCACTTCAAAGAAAGGTGGATGCTTAATGTAAGTCGACTCAGGCCAGTCATAAACTGATGTTTTACTCACTTCCAGTTCATTCCATTCGCCGGCGCCTTTAAACACATCCGCATATTTTTCTTTAAATAGGTCACCCGTTACGTTTTCAGCAATATATTGCTGAATTTCGTCTTCAGTAGGCCAGATGTCTCTTAGGTAAACAGGTGAACCATCACTTGCCTGACCCAGTGGCTCCTTGGTGATATCTACATTCATGTTCCCTGCTAGCGCATATGCGACTACTAAAGGCGGTGACGCAAGATAGTTTGCCGCTACATCAGGGTGAATTCGTCCTTCAAAATTCCGGTTTCCAGACAATACAGACGTCACTGTTAGTTTGGCTTTTCGAATGGCATCTGTAATGGCATCAGGTAGTGGACCGGAGTTGCCGATACAGGTGGTACAGCCATAGCCCACCAAGTTAAACCCAAGAGATTCTAACGGGTCCATAAGACCAGCGTCTTCTAAATACTGAGTAACAACCTGTGAGCCGGGTGCTAATGACGTTTTAACCCACGGCTTACGAGTTAAGCCTTTTTCCGCGGCTTTCTTAGCCAGCAGGCCCGCGCCAACCAGTACTGACGGGTTTGATGTATTGGTACAGCTTGTAATGGCAGCAATCACGATTGCGCCATCTTCTAAGTTGAACTTGTTACCTCTGAACTCAACAAAAGAGTCATGGTCTTCATCAACATCATCACTGGTACCCAGCCCAGCCTCGGCAATTAAATCGGTTTCTTCATCTAGTACTTTCACATCAATTTGCGAACGATGCCATTCATTGAATGCTTCTGCTGCCTTGTCTAGGGCAATGCGATCTTGTGGGCGTTTCGGCCCAGCAAGTGATGGCACCACTTCGCCCAAATCGAGTTCAAGTGTTTCATGGTACTGTGCATCTTTTGAATGGTCGTCATGCCATAGGTGACTAAATTTAGCGTACTGTTCGACAAGTGCTATTTGGTCTTCATCTCGACCTGTAAGTCTCAAATAATCTAACGCCACATCGTCTATTGGAAAGATACCGCACGTTGCACCATATTCTGGTGCCATGTTTGCAATTGTTGCGCGATCTGCTGTGGTTAAGTGTTTAAGACCTGGACCGTAAAACTCGACAAATTTGCCAACAACGCCGTGCTCACGCAATTGCTGTGTGATGGTAAGCACCATGTCAGTAGCAGTGACGCCAGCAGGTAATTTCCCTGACAATCTAAAGCCTACTACTTTCGGCAGTAGCATAGTAACGGGTTGACCTAGCATTGCCGCTTCCGCTTCAATACCACCCACACCCCAGCCAAGTACGCCAAGGCCATTAATCATTGTGGTGTGAGAATCGGTACCCACAAGGGTGTCTGGATAAACCAAGGTCTCACCATCTTGCTCTTTGGTAAAAGCACAGCGAGCCAGATACTCTAAATTAACTTGGTGCACAATACCGCGACCTGGTGGAACAACTTTAAAGTTATCAAAGCTAGACTGCCCCCACTTTAGAAATTGATAACGCTCTTTATTGCGCTCAATCTCTATATCGGTATTCTTTTCTAATGCATTCTCTTCAGCGAAATGATCAACCATTACGGAGTGGTCAATGACCAGCTCTACCGGGTTTAAGGGGTTAATTGCTTGTGCATCGCCTCCCAAGCGATTAACTGCATCTCGCATTGCAGCTAAATCGACTATGGCAGGAACGCCGGTAAAGTCTTGAAGAATAACTCGTGCCGGAACAAATGATACTTCGTGATCAGCGTGGTTGTCAGTGTCCCACTTAGCCACTTGCTCAATGTCACTACTAGAAACGAACTCTTCATCTTCATGTCGGATTAGGTTCTCGAGAAGAATTTTGATACAAAAAGGTAGCCGGTCGAGCGCATACTGATTACCTATACTGTCAAAATTAACCGCCTTGAAGTTTTTACCGTTTACTTCAAGCTGCGAAAAAGACTTATATGTCATACGCTCTCATCCTTCTTTGCCTGTTCATGAATTTTGTCTACGTTTCAATTTTTGCCAATGCAAGAAACGAGCGACGTATTTAATCCGTCGCGTTATTTTCAAGTTTGTACGGCATAAACATGAAAAAAAGTTCACCTATTATTAGTTATTCGTATCGCCTCTTTTCGATTAAACATATGCTTCTAAAGAGGTGAGTAAAAAAGTGTTCCCTATCAGCGAAAAGCAATCAGTTAGAATAATTGGCCTTTATGTTCAAATAGAAGCTCTTGGCCTTGGCCAACAAGGAGAGAGTTATTACGAATGAAATGTTATGCACCTCACTCATTTACAATTATGCAACATTCTTATTTTCTTATAATCTTGCAAGCGGTATGCTTATTACCACGCTAAACGCCTAATGCCTTAATACATGCTCAGAAAGTCATTGAAGGACGAGCACCAGTAAAAAAGCAATAACAAGAATACGAAGTTATCATGACCCATCCGCTTATTAAGAAGTACAACCTTGAACCTCATCCCGAGGGAGGTTTTTATCGTCAGGTTTTTCGTTCAGAAAATAAGACTACATCCTATGTCCATGGTGCCAGCCGTCCAGCACTCACCCATATCTATTTTCTTTTACTTAAGGGCCAAGTCAGTCGCTTTCATCGCGTTTTACATGATGAAGTATGGAATCACTATGAAGGTGCTCCTTTACAGCTATTCCAAATTCAAAAACAGCAGTTGTGGGAACGCCGTATAGGTGGTGGCAGCAACGATTATGTTGAGGTAGTTGAAGCAGGCAATTTTCAAGCTGCTGCGACTATGGGTGATTACTCACTTGTAGGTTGTACGGTCGCGCCTGGATTCGATTTCGAAGATTTCAGCTTTATTGAAGAACCCTCAATGAAAGAATGGATAAAAGTTGCCCATCCAGACCTGACACGTTTTATTTAATAGATCTCTTATCTGAACGGCAAAGACACGTCTTACCTGCGATTTTATACCCGCTTAAACTGGATTTTTAAGCGCCAATCAAGGATGATAACAGCAGTTTTTAAATATACGTCTGAACGTCCAACTTCTGGAATTATCTCAGACTATTTCACTTTAACGCCGCAGGTAACCCAACTATGTATAAATTGGTACTTATTCGTCATGGAGAAAGTCAGTGGAACTTGGAAAACCGTTTCACGGGCTGGCACGACGTTGACTTGACCGACACTGGTGTAGCACAAGCAAAGACCGCAGGTCAGCTACTTAAAGATGCTGGATTTACATTTGATCAGGCTTATACGTCTGTACTTCTTCGCGCAATCAAAACCCTTAATATTGCCCTTGAAGAGATGGGTCAACACTACCTTCCAGTTGAGCGTCACTGGCGTCTGAACGAGCGTCACTACGGTGCTCTAACCGGTCTAGACAAAGCGGAAACTGCTGCTAAGCACGGCGAAGAGCAAGTAAAAATCTGGCGTCGTAGCTTTGATATTCCACCTCCAGCAGTTGAAGACGACAGTGAGCATTTCCCGGGGCACGACCCGCGCTATAATAACGTTGATGCTGATATTCTGCCACGTGGTGAGAGCCTGAAACTAACTATCGAACGTGTACTACCATATTGGCACGACGTTATTCGCCCAGACATCCAGGCTGGTAAGCGCGTAATTATTGCTGCCCACGGTAACAGCCTTCGTGCTCTTGTTAAGTACTTAGATGGTATGTCAGACGAAGAAGTATTGGGTCTTAACATCCCTACAGGTGTGCCGCTAGTATACGAGCTAGATGAAAACCTTAAGCCCATCTCAAAAGAGTACCTAGGTGACGCTGATGCTATTAAAGCGATGATGGATGCAGTTGCCAAACAAGGCCAAGCTAAGTAAGCAAAAGCCGCGTTGATAAAAAAAGCCTGCTTATGCAGGCTTTTTTATGTGTGTCTGTTTATACCAATCCGCTTAAAAAATTACTCGCTGAGTGAGTAATGAGCTATGCGGACTTGTATTAAACTAGTTTGGCACTTTGACTAACCAGTTGTGAGTATCTTCAGCTTTACCCCATTGAATATCATTCAACGCTTGCCTAAGCTTCATTGTCACAGGGCCAGCTTCACCGCTTCCCACCTGATACTCTTTATCATTATGGATAAACGTACCTACTGGTGTTAGTACAGCCGCAGTACCAGAAAGCGCAGCTTCTGTATTTGGTTTTGCAGAGCGTTCTAATAGCTCTTCAACTGTAATATCGCGCTCACTTACTTTCATGCCGTGATCTTTAGCAATTTGAAGAACGGTTGCGCGGGTTACACCGTGTAAGAAGCTTGAGTCGAGCCCCTTAGTAATGATCTCGTCACCGTCAATAAGCAGGAAGTTAGCAGCCCCCGTTTCTTGTACATCACCATTGGGGCAAAACAGGATTTGATCAGCCTGAACTTCTGCGCGGGCTTTAAGGATAGGTGGTAATGCACTGGCATAATTACCGCCGCTTTTCACCATTCCCATATGTGGAGCGCAACGCATTCCAGTTTCATCTAACAATAAACGAAGGGGTTTGGCTCCTCCTGCAAAGTAATCCCCGACCGGAGACAATAATACGTATAGCATTGAGTCTGCTGAAGGCGCAGCGGCTTTGCCGATAGATGCTTCTGTCCCGATATGTGTAGGACGAATGTACATTGAACCTGGAGGCTCTGGTACTTCAGAAGCGTATTTCGCAACAATATCGATAATCATCTTTTCAACTTGCGTCTTATCTATTTCAGGCAAATTTAAAAGACGGCTACTTTGAGCAAAACGCTCAATGTTCTTGTCCATTCTAAAAATATTGATGCTACCGTCTTCGTGTTTAAATGCCTTTAAGCCTTCAAAACAAGTGCTTGAATAGTGGAGCACATGCGCACCAGGGTGAAGTGAAATACTGTCTGCACTGACAAATTCGGTGTCAGTCCACTTATCGTTGACAAAGGTAGCAAGTGCCATTTGTGGCATGAATACTGTACCGAATACGGCCATTGGTTCGTCCTATTTACTTCGACTAGAAAAATACTCGACAGAGTTTACCAAAAAACCTACACATTGCTAAAAGTAAGTCAGATCTATTAAGGCTTTTATCGAATAAGAATGTCTACAAATACTGACAACACACAAATAATGATGCAGAAAGCAAAAAACCCGCCGTAAGGCGGGTTTCTTTTAATGGGACCTGGCAGTGTCCTACTCTCACATGGGGAAGCCCCACACTACCATCGGCGCTAATACGTTTCACTTCTGAGTTCGGAATGGGATCAGGTGGTACCGTATCGCTATGGCTGCCAGGAAAAAACTGGTAACAATTTGGGAAAGATAATATTAATTCAATCAGTGAGTAACTGTCTTTTCACTCTACTTACTTTAGCTTGTCTACAACACTTCCAAAAGCCTAAAGCTTCTTGGGCGTTGTATGGTTAAGCCTCTCGGGCAATTAGTACAGGTTAGCTTAACGCCTTACAACGCTTCCACACCCTGCCTATCAACGTCATCGTCTATAACAACCCTTCCAGACCTTAAAGG
>JAXHTT010000118.1:0-11823 GCA_034190055.1 Pseudomonadota bacterium
CGACTTAGTAATACTATCTGCATACAAGATAGCTCTACCATTTACGTGACGTGCAGCACGACCTATGGTCTGAATAAGCGAACGCTCTGCGCGCAAAAAGCCTTCTTTGTCGGCATCTAAAATAGCTACCAGTGATACTTCAGGCATATCTAGGCCTTCACGTAATAGGTTTATGCCAACCAGTACATCAAATTTACCTAGCCGCAAGTCGCGAATAATTTCAATACGCTCAACAGTATCAATATCCGAATGCAGATAACGCACTTTCACGCCGTGCTCGTTTAAGTACTCGCTTAAATCTTCAGCCATTCGCTTTGTTAACGTAGTAATAAGCACACGTTCATCGAGCTCTACCCGCTTTTGAATTTCAGAGAGCACATCATCAACCTGAGTCGCTACAGGGCGTACTTCAATAACAGGGTCTAGCAGACCCGTTGGGCGCACGACCTGCTCAACTATCTCGCCGTCGGTTTTCTTAAGTTCGTAGTCGCCCGGCGTAGCAGAAACATAAATAGTTTGAGGGCAAATTTGCTCAAATTCTTCAAACTTTAATGGGCGATTGTCTAACGCAGATGGCAACCTAAAACCAAATTCAACTAGGGTTTCTTTTCTAGAGCGATCACCACGATACATAGCCCCTACTTGGGAAACGGTAACGTGAGACTCGTCGATAAACATCAGGCCGTCTGCTGGGAAGTAATCTAATAAGGTTGGAGGTGGCTCGCCCGGCGCTCGTCCCGACAAGTAGCGGGAGTAGTTTTCAATACCCGAACAATATCCAAGCTCCATCATCATTTCGATATCAAACTGGGTACGCTGTGAAATGCGTTGCTCTTCAATAAGCTTATTTGACTCTTGGAGTTGCTTTTTACGATCGCCCAACTCATCCTTGATCTGCTCAATGGCATTCAGAATTTTCTCTCGTGGTGTTACATAATGGGTTTTTGGGAAAACCGTCGCGCGAATCACAGACTTATCTACCGCGCCCGTTAACGGGTCGAATAAACTGATTTTATCTATTTCATCGTCAAACAGCTCAACCCGTACGGCTTGCTTTTCAGAATCGGCTGGGAAAATATCGATAACATCGCCTCGCACGCGGAAGGTACCGCGCTCAAAGGCCAAATCGTTGCGCTTATATTGCAGTTCAGCAAGGCGACGTAAAATATCACGTTGATCCATGGTGTCGCCTTGGCGAAGGTGCAACAGCATTTTCATATAAGACTCAGGATCACCCAAGCCGTAAATAGCCGAAACACTGGCCACAATGACAACGTCGCGGCGCTCCATTAGTGCCTTAGTAGCAGATAAACGCATTTGTTCAATGTGATCATTTATCGACGCGTCTTTTTCGATAAAGGTATCGGTACTAGGAACATAGGCTTCTGGCTGGTAGTAATCGTAATATGAAACAAAGTACTCTACGGCGTTATTGGGGAAAAACTCTTTCATTTCACCGTAAAGTTGAGCCGCTAGTGTTTTATTGTGTGCCAGTATAAGCGTGGGTCGCTGCACTTCTTTAATGACGTTAGCCATAGTAAAGGTTTTACCCGACCCTGTAACACCCAGCAGTGTCTGGCCGGCCAAGCCACTCTCCAGGCCATCTACCAAGGCTTCGATGGCCTTAGGCTGGTCACCAGCTGGTTTGTATTTAGAATGAAGCTCAAAACCTCTGCTCATTAACTTAACCTTTCCTTTAGCTTACTGCTTAAATATCGCTTGCGGACACATCCGTTAAAAAATCGCGCTAACCGGGATTGGCATTCGCCGCATTAAGAATTTACCGAGTCTGTTTCAAGCTGAGCTAACGCTCGCTTGAAAACAACAAGTGAAACGCATGCCATTGCGATATTGGCAATGACGGTTCCGGCAAATAGTCCTTTTAGATCGAAGAAAAAACTACCCGCAACGCTGATTGGTACGAAGAAAACAAATAAGCGGATGACACTTAATATCAATGCCGTCATGGGGCGGTGCATAGCGTTTAACGATGAGTTAGTCAAAATGATAATTCCCTGCATACCGTAGCCTAACGGCACTATCATCAAAAACAGCTGTATTAATATACTGACTTCGACTTCATTAGCAAAAGCGACGGCTATCCAGCTAGACAGTGCCCACATGACAAGAAAAATGCCGAACTGCCAAATCAGAACAAACTTCAGCGTAAGCGAATATGCTTTTTTTACCCGCTCTATCTGTCCTGCTCCTACGTTTTGACTTATAAAAGGAGGCAGCGTCATAGAAAGTGCTAGCACGACAATACTAGCAATGGACTCCATTCTATTACCTACTCCCCAAGCTGCAACCGCTTCAGCACCGTAACCAGCAACGACAGCTGTCATTACACCACCAGCGACAGGGGTAAGCATGTTTGCACCAGCCGCAGGCAGTCCTATCTTGAGAATTTCACGGCTGCTATCACGCAACTCGGCGAGTGTCAGAAGCCGAGGCAACATAAGTTTTCGGCGAACAGCCAAGATATAAAGTATCCACAAAGCGCCAACAATCCACGCGATAAAAGTAGCTAGAGCAGCACCTTTTATTCCCATTGCAGGGATAGGACCAAAACCGAAAATAAAGAGAGGGTCGAGCAAAGCGTTCAGCCCACCACCCGTAGCCATAACGATACTAGGTGTACGCGTATCACCACAGGCTCTCAAAACGCTGTTTCCTACCATCGGCATAGCAAGGAAAATACTCGAAAAATACCATAGCCCCATATAATCAGAAATATAAGGCATCAGATTCTCAGAAGCATTTAGCAGTTTAAAAACTGGCTCGATGGTAAGAAAGCCAATTATTGCCAACATTCCAACAAGCAAAACAGACAGCATCAGCGAGCCTGTAGCATAGTGTCGGGACTTGGTTACCTCCTTGCTACCCTGTAATTTCCCTATAATTGCCGACGTACCTATACCTAAACCAATATTCAGGCTGATTACAGTAAAAGTAACGGGAAAGGTAAAACTAATAGCGGCCAAAGGGTCGGTGCCCAACAAGCTCACGAAAAAGGTATCGATCAGCCCAAAGCTCATCATCATTACCATCCCCAATATCATAGGAATAGTCATACGCTTTAACGTTGTGCCTATGTCTCCTTCCAACAAGTCGGAAGTACGTTGTTTAGCGTTGCTTTTTATCACTAGAGCTCCGGCTGACTAAAATCACCTCATTAACTGCGCGCTAGTGTAAAAGAGTAAACGCTATTTAGCCATGCTGTTTCGATAAACATGGCAAAGCATAAGAGGGAGAGAAGAAATACTGTGTTTTTAATAAAAGCACATGCACTTTACGAATTTGGTCGGTATTCGACAAAAGCAGTACTTTGTCAGTAATTTTGTGCAACTAATGTGTCGATGAATCCATGACAGTTTAATTTCTAATTCATTTCACTTTTAATATAGCTACTAGCGAATTACATATACTTTTGGTTTCCATAGCTTAACGGTTGAAAGACCAACAAAAATGTTAACAAATCGTAAACCGACAAAGGTTGCCACCGATTTAGTTGGATAGCATTTAGTCATTCGTTGAATTAACACACAAGCTACTTTTTGCTCAACCGATCTATTTAGATCGAGAAAAACGATCACAAAAACACACCTAAGACACTGTATAGTAAAGACTATTGCAATATTTAATACAATGTTCACTTAGATCAAGTGATACTTGATCTCGCAAAAACAGTAGACGAATCTAAGCTATCAACATAGTTATCCACAGATTTAGTGGATAACTACCGCCAGACCATATTCGGCGGGATTTTGTGCTCGATTAATTTCTCATCACGTAAGTGGTGACTAACCTTTTAATCCTCAGGTACAGGTTACAGATTTATTAAATGCTGTACATAATAACAGTATGGAAGCGATTTTTTATTCTTTTTAGTTATAGCCTTTAACTTTACTGGGATATATAAGAAAAAAGAAAAAACCATTTCTTTAGGAACTAAAACCACACTTGTTTATAAACAAAGAGGTAATAATGTGCAGTTATTAACCATCACTTTCTCAGCATTGACGACAAAATGAACACAAAAGCCGTAAAAAGCTATTTTTTGCGCAGTCAGCACAAATATTTCATTTATGTTGTTGACAGTTCCTAAGTACGTCTTTAATATTCGCCTCCGTTGAAGCACAGGTCCCCCTTAGCTCAGTTGGTTAGAGCGACGGACTGTTAATCCGCAGGTCCCCCGTTCGAGTCGGGGAGGGGGAGCCAACTTCAGCAAACAACTTAGGTGTCGATTCCCCCTTAGCTCAGTTGGTTAGAGCGACGGACTGTTAATCCGCAGGTCCCCCGTTCGAGTCGGGGAGGGGGAGCCACTTAGTTGGCTTCTAAATCGTCTCACACACCCCAATCTATTTTAATTCCTAAAACAACGCGTTTAGACATTAAATAACCCTAATTCAATCAAGTTGTTAAACCCGTTCTAAAAAGGGATAATAGACCTAATCTGTTTTTCTTTTTAATTCGCGGGCGTTGTCCGTCAAGATTCCTCAAAGGAATTGCTTTATTCATGACTGAATTTTTACTGCTATTGATTGGTACAGTACTGGTTAACAACTTTGTGTTGGTTAAGTTTCTCGGCCTATGTCCGTTTATGGGTGTATCTGGAAAACTAGAAACCGCCATGGGCATGTCTATGGCCACCACATTTGTTCTCACCCTTGCCTCTGCGTCGAGCTACCTAGTTGAAACCTATTTACTTGCTCCACTGGGCATCGGTTACCTGAGAACGCTAGCCTTTATTCTTGTTATCGCGGTGGTGGTTCAGTTCACAGAAATGGTCGTGCACAAAACAAGCCCTACCTTATATAGGTTGTTAGGTATATTCCTTCCTCTTATCACAACCAACTGTGCCGTGCTTGGTGTAGCGCTACTAAATCTTACCGAACAGCATAATTTCATGCAGAGTCTAATTTATGGTTTCGGCGCAGCGGTGGGGTTCTCTCTTGTACTGGTGTTATTTGCGGCCATGCGTGAGCGTTTAGCTGCTGCTGATGTACCTGTTTCTTTTAAGGGGGCCTCTATTGCTATGATTACAGCTGGCCTCATGTCCCTAGCATTTATGGGCTTTAGTGGACTGGTGAAAGTGTAATGACGATATCTACCGCAATTATATTCGCCGTTGTTGCCATTGGCGCCCTTGCGCTTATTTTTGGCTTAGTTCTGGGCTATGCGAGCATTCGCTTTAAAGTAGAAGGCGATCCGCTTGTTGAGCAAATAGATGCCGTACTACCGCAAACTCAGTGTGGCCAATGCGGATATCCTGGCTGTAAGCCATATGCTGAGGCAATTGCTGAAGGTGATGATATTAATAAGTGCCCACCTGGTGGCGAGGCAACGATTAAAAAACTCGCAGACTTGATGGGAGTTGAACCTAAACCCCTTGATGCAGCTCATGGCGAAGAAGACGTTAAAAAAGTCGCGTTTATACGCGAAGACGAATGTATCGGCTGTACCAAATGTATTCAGGCCTGCCCTGTCGACGCCATTTTAGGTGCCGCCAAACACATGCATACTGTTATTACTGATGAATGTACAGGGTGTGACCTATGTGTAGATCCCTGCCCTGTCGACTGTATCGACATGGTGCCAATTGCTCAAACAACTTCTACATGGAAGTGGGATTTTGAATCATCGCCTAAAGGTGATATCCCCATCAAAATGGTGTCGTAATTGTGATGTATCCAAGTTTTGATTCAATTATAGAAACCCTTGAAGCGGGAAAGATGTACTCATTTCCAGGTGGCGTACATCCCGACGATAAGAAATCCTTATCTAATACATCAGTAATAAAGAAACCGTCGTTACCCGAATTATTGATTGTTCCTTTAAGGCAGCACATTGGCTCAGACGGTATCTGCTGCGTAGAAGTTGGCGATACTGTATTGAAAGGCCAAATTCTTTCGCAAAGTTCATCGCCTTTTTCCGTGCCAGTTCATGCGCCAACCTCGGGCGAGGTTGTTGCGATTGCACCACATGTTGTAGCGCACCCTAGCGGCCTAACAGAAATGTGTATTTCAATACGTCCTGACGGTAAAGACACATGGTGCGACCTATCTCCGCTAGCAAATTATAGTGATATAGACAAGAACAAGCTTATAGAAGCCATCTGCCAAGCTGGTATTTCAGGAATGGGCGGCGCAGGTTTTCCTACACATATTAAAACCTCAACGTCTAAGCCTGTAGAATTTCTTATCCTAAACGGGATTGAGTGTGAACCCTATATCACATCTGATGATCGATTGATGCGTGAGCACGCATGGCAAATACGCCAGGGATTAGACATTCTGACTCACCTTATCGAACCGAAGGCCATTGTAGTTGCGGTTGAAGACAACAAACCCGAAGCGTTTGAGGCACTCAACATTGCCTGTCAGGATAAGAAAGACTACCGCGTGGTTAGCGTTGAAACTAAATATCCTGCTGGCGGTGAAAAGCAGCTAATTCAGGTTGTTACTGGCCGAGAAGTGCCAAGAAATGGTTTGCCTGCCGATGTAGGCGTGATGATGTTTAACGTAGGAACCTGCTATGCTATTGCAGACGCTATTTTGCATGGTAAGCCGCTTATAGAGCGTATTGTTACTGTAACCGGTGAAGCAGTTAAGTCCCCTAGCAACTTCAGAGCGCTATTAGGTACACCTGTTTCTCATTTGTTAGAAGAAGCAAGTTACAACCCGAAAAAACAGAAAGCGCCCAAAGTCATTATGGGCGGCCCTATGATGGGCTTCACCTTATCAGACGCAACTATTCCTGTGGTAAAAACCACAAACTGTTTATTAGTCCCGGCTAAAAAAGAGCTTGTTGATGATAATGCAGAACGCCCGTGCATTCGCTGTAGCGCGTGCGCCGATGCTTGCCCCGCATCACTGCTCCCACAACAAATGTTTTGGCACGCTAAAGCAAAAGAATACGACAAAGCCGAAGAATACGACCTTTTCGACTGTATAGAGTGTGGCGCATGCGCTTACGTTTGCCCCAGCGAGATACCACTGGTGCATTACTATCGCCAGGCTAAGTCTGAAATACGCACTCAGCGTGATGAAAAGAATAAAGCTGAAAAGGCCAAGCAGCGATTTGAAGCGCGCAAAGAGCGTTTAGAGCGTGAAAAATTGGAGCGAGAAGCAAAGCATAGAAAAGCAAAAGAGGCGCGGTTAGCCGCAAATAAAGCCAAAGAACAAAATGCTGCTACAGATAATGCAAATAACTTGGCTGACGCTACCGCAACTGAAGCAAAGGATAAAGTAGCGGCGGCGCTTGCACGGGCGAAAGCGAAAAAAGCGGCAATGCAGGCCAAGGCTAAGGACGAAAATACACCAGTAAACGCTGACGAGCCTAACCCAGCGGCAGACGATAAAAAAGCTCAGGTAGCCGCGGCAATTGCCAGAGCGAAAGCGAAGAAAGCTGCCCGAGCTCAAGGTTCAGAGCAAGCTGAAAACGCCACTGAGCCAGCGGCTCAGGCACCTTCGCCAGAAGGTGATAAAAAGGCCAAAGTTGCTGCTGCTATCGCCAGAGCGAAAGCCAAGAAAGCAGCCCAAGCTGGCCAGCATTCAGATGCGTCAACAGAAAAACAAGCGGGTTCTCGAGACGAAAAAACTGCTGAGCTTTTAAATACTGAACCTGCAAATACTGAGCCTTCAAAGACTGAAACTAACTCAGACCTATCAGTTGAGGAACAGAAAAAAGCGCGAATCGCAGCGGCCGTTGCTAAAGCAAAAGCGCAAAAAGCCGCTAAAAATAACGCAAGCGGCCAATCTGAGCAGTCTACGCCCACTCAATTAAACGAGCAGCAAGACAACCAGTCTAGAGAGCCGCTAGGTGAAACGGATGCTAAGGATGAAAAAAAGGCTAGGATAGCTGCTGCCGTTGCTAAAGCTAAAGCCAAAAAGGCCGCGTCACAAAAAGCACAAGCATCTAGTCCTGTTGGTGAAGCTGACACAGAGAACCAAGACGTTAGCTCGCCAAAAGATGAGCCCCCTCAAAACGTCAGCAGCCAAGGCAAAGGTGAACAGAATAATAACGCCCTAGATTCATCTAGTAACTTAAGCGAAGCGGAGCAGAAAAAGGCTCGCATTGCTGCCGCCGTGGCAAAGGCCAAAGCAAAGAAACTTGCTCAAAGCGGTAATGGCGATATAGCAGCCTCACAAGATACTGCTGAACAAGCAACAAGCGCACAAACAACTTCTCATCCTACTGCTCAAGATGAAAAGAAAGCACGTATAGCAGCAGCTATTGCAAAAGCAAAAGCGAAAAAAGCGGCAGCTGAACAAGAGAAAGAATCAGAATGAAGTTAAGTTTATCGAGTTCACCACATCAACGGGTTAAACGCGATACCGGACAGGTCATGCGCATGGTCATTTACGCCATGATCCCGGGCATGATAGCCCAATCTATTTTTTTTGGTTGGGGCATGCTTATTCAAGCGGTTATTGCAGTAGTAAGTGCACTGGTTATTGAAGGAGTTATTTTATTTTTAAGAAAGCGCCCTATCGAACGCACGCTTACTGATTACAGCGCGGTTTTAACCGGCTTGTTAATCGCTATTAGTATTCCACCTACTCTGCCGTGGTGGATGACGGTCATTGGGGTATTTTTTGCGATTGCGGTTGCTAAACAAGTTTATGGTGGTCTTGGCTTCAATATTTTCAACCCGGCAATGATAGCGTACGTGGTTCTGCTTATTTCATTCCCGGCAGCCATGAGTCTATGGCTCCCCCCTGTAACCCATGCCGGGGTTACGCCAAGCTTCCTTGATTCGCTATCACTGATATTTACAGGCTTCACCACCAGCGGCTACGATGTTACTCAGCTTAAAACTATTGCCGATGGTGTAACCATGGCGACGCCGTTAGACACATTGAGAACCGATCTAACACAAGGCGTGACTTACTCAGAGTCTTTAGCTAAACCGATTTTTGATGGCGGCGTATTTGATGCCGCTGGTGCAGGATGGGGTATGGTGAGCCTTGCCTATTTACTTGGCGGTCTTTACCTATGGAAAACCCGTGTTATTAGCTGGCACATCCCAGGTGGCATGCTGCTGAGCGTATTTATTTGTGCATCACTGCTTCATTTAGTTAACGCCGATTACTATGCTTCACCGCTATTCCACCTGTTTAATGGGGCAGTAATGGTAGGCGCTTTCTTTATCGCAACCGATCCGGTTTCCGCGTCAACAACCCCAAAAGGCCGAATTATATTTGGCGCTGCGATTGGTTTTTGGGTAGTTATAATACGCACATTTGGTGGTTACCCCGATGCAGTGGCGTTTGCGGTGATCATTATGAATATGGCGGTACCGCTTATTGACTATTACACCCGCCCTCGTGTTTACGGTAAAAATGTGGGCAAAGGCCGAGGTAAGCAGTAATGATGAAAGAAAGCTTGGCCAAAAACGGCCTTATGTTAGGTGCGTTTGCCGTTGTCACCACTGCGTTAATAGCGTTAACCTTTTTCGGCACCCAAGACAAAATTGAGCAACAAAAGCAGCAAAAGCTTCTAAGCGTACTTAATGAAGTTGTGCCCAGTGAATTCCACGACAATGCTCTGTACGCTAACTGCACAGAAGTGGATGCTCCCGAACTGGGCATAAAAAAAGCCCATAAGATATACCGGGCCACGCTAAACGGCCAACCTAGCGCGCTTGTGTTGGAAGCCACTGCCCCGGATGGTTACAGCGGTGATATAGATATTGTTGTCGGTGTAAAAGTAGAGCCACATATTGCCAACGGTAAACAAAAGAGTATGCAAAATGACTCCCGTAGCAATGAGAGTGAAAACCTCAACACTTCTGCACTACCGCTAACCGATATGGCAGGGCTCGACGGGAGTTCTCCCGAAATGGATACGCCTGAAATAAAAACAACCAATATGAGAGTACTTGGCGTACGCGTTATCGAACATAAAGAAACCCCTGGGCTTGGTGATAAAATAGAGCTAGCAGTAAGCAATTGGATAACAAGCTTCAGCGGCAAGTCTTTCTCACCGGATAATTTAGCTCCATGGCAAGTCAAAAAAGATGGCGGCGAATTTGACCAATTCACAGGTGCTACTATAACGCCAAGAGCGGTAGTCACAGCCGTACGTGAAGCTTTACTTTACGCTCAGGCTAACCAAAGCGCGTTATTCTCCGCTCCCAACACCTGTGCAACAACAGATTCGGTTGAAACAATAGATGACGTTAACGTGGATGAAACCCAACCTCATAGTGTAGAGGAGTTATAACGTGACTGACTTTCGCGACCTGTCCTTGCAAGGACTTTGGAAGAACAACCCTGCGCTAGTACAGCTGTTAGGATTGTGCCCCCTACTAGCCGTTACTGCTACCTTTATTAATGGTTTAGGTCTTGGCCTTGCTACCATGTTGGTTTTAATTGGCAGTAACGTTACCGTCTCACTCGTTCGAAATGTGGTAAGAAACGAGATCCGCATCCCTGTTTTCGTTATGATCATTGCAGCATTTGTAACCATTGTTCAACTATTAATGAATGCTTACACCTACGACCTTTATTTAGCATTAGGTATTTTCATTCCACTGATTGTAACTAACTGCGCCATTATAGGTCGCGCCGAAGCCTTTGCTTCGAAAAACGGGCCCCTTGCGTCCGCATACGATGGGTTCATGATGGGCTTAGGGTTTACCGCTGTGTTGGTTGTACTAGGCGGCATGCGAGAAATATTGGGTGCGGGTACGTTATTAGCGGGTGCAGATAGGCTATTTGGCCCCATTGCTGCGAACTGGACTATTACACTGTTCAACACAGAAAACCCATTTCTACTTGCGATATTACCGCCGGGTGCATTTTTGGGCATGGGACTTCTCATTGCTATTAAAAACAGCATAGATGCCAAGTTAGCCGCTAAGCAAACATCGCCTGCGGTGAAAGCTGAGCGCGTGCGCGTCACTGCAGAGAGTTAAATCATACCGTAATTGTTAGCGTAGCTTGACGGAGTAAGTGAAACTTCGGCAGATGGTGCAAACGTTTTAACTTAAAAAATTTACACCTTGTTTAGCGACCATATTAAAAAAGTATATAGAAATGAATGATGTAGTTAAGCCGGCAAAGCCGCTTTCTAAGCAGGAAAAAGTAAAAGAAATAATGCGAATTTTGGATGACCTTTATCCAGAAATTCCTATCTTTTTAGATCACAAAGACCCATATACGTTACTCATTGCGGTTCTATTATCGGCCCAATGTACCGATGAGCGCGTTAATCAAATTACGCCAAAGCTGTTCGCTCGCGCAGATAACCCCTACGACATGGTGTTGATGAGTATTGAAGAAATACAAGACATTATCCGCCCTTGTGGATTATCGCCTATGAAGTCGAAGGGCATTTGGCATTTGTCTGATATGATCATTAAGCAACACAATGGTGAAGTTCCAGCAGACTTTGAAGCGCTGGAGGCCATGCCTGCTGTTGGCCACAAAACAGCCGCGGTGGTTATGTCTCAAGGCTTTGGCATCCCTGCTTTCCCGGTAGATACACATATTCACCGTTTAATGTACCGCTGGGGTTTGTCGAACGGAAAAAGCGTAGAGCAAACAGAACGCGATGCAAAACGCCTGTTCCCTAGAGAAAGATGGAACGACCTGCATCTACAGATTATCTTGTACGGCAGAGAATACTGCCCTGCTCGCGGTTTTGATTTAAATAAGTGCACTATTACCCGTGAATTTGGCAGAAAGAGCTTTATAAACGAAGTGCTGAAAGAACAAGAGAAAAAGCAAAAATTGGCGCTTAAGAAGAAGCGTAAATAGAACTTAAGGCAATCTTCTGCGATTCAAGCAAGGAGTCTATAGACTCCTTGTTCAT
>JAXHTT010000119.1:0-11813 GCA_034190055.1 Pseudomonadota bacterium
CGTCGTTTAAATACGTGCCAGTATTGCGACTGGTTATTCACACCACAACACTTTTTGTTGATTATTAAGTGCTGAAGCAGCTTCTTTAAATCTTGCTTCAATTTCAAAGCGTCTAATTTTCATCGTCGGCGTAAGCATATTATTTTCAACTGCCCATGGCTCACTAGCCACAAGAATATGGCTTAGCTTTTGATGGTTTTCCAGGCTTTCATTTGTATTTTGAAGAAACCGCTCAAGCTCTCGGCTAATCGCGTCTTTATCTAATAATAATGCACTATCGCTAAGTACAACTGCAGCGAAAGGTTGAGGCCTTTTGCATCCCATCACACACGCTAGTTCTATAATATCGTGATTGCACATTATCGCCTCAATAGGGGAAGGAATGATGTACTTGCCTGTTGTCGTTTTAAATTCATCCTTGCCCATAGGCGAGGAACTGAGAAAAAAACAGTTGGCTTTGCCGCTTTCAGGTCATCATTGAAAGTTTCAAGTGATTCGGAGAAATAAGTCACTGCACCTGGAGCATAAATCATCATACCTTCGGTAACAACACGCTCGGCAATATGAGCAAGAGGTAGGTAGGAAAAGAGTCTATCGCTTTGATTTACGTTAAGCCATCTTGCAGTATCACCACATGCTGATGCATATGCAGATTGGGTGAGTTCGGCGCCTTTAGGTGTGCCAGTTGAGCCTGATGTGCAGGGTTCTGGGAGTCAGCCGCCGTAATTACTACAGTGCCATGCGTCGAAACGAGAAACTTGAACCAGACCCACAACATGATGAGCTAATTGATTGGGTACAGAAAATAGCTGATGCCAGTGAATTTACTTATGGCGTAAGGCGTATGAAACGCGCACTGCATTCGCTGGGCTATCCGGTTGGAACACAACGGACGCGTAGCTTGATGAACGAAGCCAACGTGAGCGTCAGAAGGCGTAAAAAATACAAAGTAACGACTGACAGCGATCACCAGAAACCTGTATTCGATAACGTGCTGTCACGCGACTTTGCTGCAGAAAAAACCGACCAAGCGTATGTCTCGGATATTACCTATATCTGGTCGCAAGAAGGCTGGCTGTATCTAGCCATTGTCATAGATCTGTTCTCGCGCAAGGTGGTGGGCTGAAGTATGGCTTCACGGATGAATGCCCAAGCCGACAATTTAGACAGCTTCTGACGCGGCACAAGATAACAGGCAGCATGAGTAGAAAAGGTGATTGCTGGGACAACGCCGTTGTAGAGAGCTTCTTCGGCACATTAAACAAGAGCGAGTGCAATGGCGGCACTACCAGAGTCGCCATGCAGCTCAGCAGGATATCCTGCAATACATCACTATGTTTTATAACAGCCAAAGAATACACTCATACCTGGATTACAAAAGTCCAAATCACTATGAGGCTGATATGGCTAACTTAGGAAAAGCTGCTTAACTGGGTTGTGTGAATTTGCTTGACCACGTCAACCTTAGCTCTCTCATTAGATCAATTTTCAGGCGTGCATATTTAAATGTCATCAAAGCTATCCAAAGCACAGGGACTCGACTCTTTTGAAACATCAACTCCCTTCTCACAAAGCTGCTTTGCATTTTCTGAGTCACAACAACTTGAATTTCAGCTGTCAGGGAGTTCTATAGGTTATATGCCTTGTTTTTATACAATGAAGCGTGGCTTTAGCGATTAAGCGTTAATACTACACTGTTTAAACCCTGCAGCTGTCCTGCTTCATCGACGCCTTGTTCAATTTCATCAATTGAGAATGTTTTTACAGGGATCTCAGACAAATCGATCAACCCTGATTGAACGAGTGATATCAATGTAAGGTAGTCTTCTTTGCTGTACATGAAGTTACCTTTGATTTCCCAGTTATTCAGAAGTAACTGGTTGTAGTCAATAGATAACTCTGCCAAAGTGCTTCCCATCAAGATTAGCTGACCGCCAACCTGCAACGAGTTCAGGCTTACAGAGGTACTGTGAGAATCGGTAGATTGTCCTACCATACATAACGCTTTGTGAGCTGGGTTAGAAAATGCCTGACGAAGTGCTGCAACATCAGCCTCAACATCACCAGTTTGAGCCACAACTCTAACACGCTCCTTGGGTACATTTAGACCAGAAACCACTTTATTAAGTTTGGCTTCGCTACGTCCGGTTAAAATGACGTTTGCTCCCATCGCTAGTGACAGCATTACAGCAGCAGAGCCAAAGTAACCACTTGCACCATTTACGATGACGGTTTCACCAGCTTTGAGCGCCATTCTGCGTAGCCCGCCAAATGGAACAACCAATTTTGCAATGGAAGCAAGCGTTGCTGAATCTATCTCGTCCGTATTATTAATTGGGAAAACAACAGAAGCAGGGAAGTCTCCATATTGACGCCATGTTCCATTAGGATATTCTTCTAGCATTGGTCCGCTACCCATGCTGATACCCGTTAATCCAATCAGTGCACGCTCAGGTTCAATCACAGCCTCATCTTTTTCCCAGTTACAATCGACTATAACTCTTTGCCCAACTTCCAGACCCAGTACACCTTCACCCACTTCATGTATTACACCAACGGCATTTGTACCCGGGGTAAATGGCATCGGTGGATACATATAAGGCAGTTTACCTTCAAGGTAATTACGGGTGTAACTCAGTAATGGTGTGGCTTCAAGCTTGATTACAACACCATTTTTTTTCGCTCTAGGGATATCACTTTCAACAATTTTAATCGGCTGATTTGTATCTAACAACTTAACTTCTAACATAGCTTAAATATTCCTGTACTCTGGTTCTAGCGTAGATTTGAATCTTAGCAATCGACAAGGTATCTTTAAAATTGATTCTTTGGATTAGGGGTATTGATGGTGACGATAGGTGGCTCGATAGACAGTTTACGAAAAGTGGATTTAAACCTACTCATTTCATTAAATGTTCTGTTAGATGAGAACAGTGTAACTAGGGCAGCTCGTAGGTTAAATCTGAGCCAATCTTCAGTTTCAACTCAGTTATCTAAGTTAAGACTCATTTTTGACGATCAGCTGTTAGTTCCTGCCAGCAATGGTAGAGGAATGCTTCCGACCTCAAAAGCCAAGGAGATTCGCACATCATTGAAACATCTTTTGCATGGTTTGGGAGAACTTGTATCACATGGTCAGGAATTTGATCCCCAAATGGACAAACGCATTTTTAATGTTGCTATCGCGGATTATCCCCTAACAATCATCAGTAAGATTTTAATGCCTAAGCTATTTATCGAGCTCGGAGACAGGGTTCAAATTGCTTTCCATACTGACGTGAGGCAAGCAAGTGAAATGATGGAAAGAGGCGAATTAGATCTGGTCATTGCATCCGAAAGAGGAATTCCTTTAGATGCTAAAGCCGCTTTACTTTTAGAAGAAAAATTCGTTTTAGCACAGAGAAAAAACCATCCAAGAGGAACCGGCACCTTATCTCTGGATGAATATTGCCAACTGAAACACATCCTTGTCTCAACTTCAGGAGGGAGCTTTTTTGGCTTTATGGATGAACAGCTTCAAAAGATGGGAAAATCTCGACATATTTCGATATCAGTTACTCAGTTCAATATTGTCAATGAATTGTTAAAAGGCTCAGATTTTGTTTGTACACTTCCCTCAAAGTTGGTGCAATATTACTCTGATGATTTAAATGAGTTTGAATTACCTTTTGAAGCAAAAGGATTCAAGCTATACCTAGGCTGGCATAGCGCGTATGATAAAGATCCGGCCCTTAGATGGTTAAAATCCCAGTTTATGGAGGCTTACCGCTAGAGTATAAATACAAAAACTATACAGGCTGATAATTCTAAGTTTTCACATTATTTTGGCAGTGTCGACCTACATTCTTCGGTTTCATTTTCATAGGTTGATTTTGTTAAGCAATGGGATACTGATGCTTTCATTGACTATAAAGTGCATAACCATCTGGAACAGTATGTGTTATTTGAGGGAACCTATAAAGAGAGTGTTATTTTGAACTTATGGAAGTTATTAGTAAAGAGGAAGGTAAAGAATTCCCCCTTTGGTGGAATGGAGCACTCATTTCTTTTGCGTATTAGGTAGTGAAATATATCAATTCTGACAGTCAGTTAGCCAATTAGCAACATAAGTTGCATTGCTGACTTAATTTGAAAATGAAAGCAGAGTTATTCGTTATCAGTAAAGACAAAACCTTGTTGTTCAAGAGTCTTCGCAACTTTCGGGAAATAAATATTGTTATAGAACAGTGCCGTTTGTTCCGTATAACTAGGCATGCTACTTAGCCCAAGGTCGCCCCCCACCAACTTCGTAGGCGTTTTCATGGCCTGTTACTCAGTTATAAAGGGACTTATCAGTAATACCTAACCGATTGGCAACGCCCTTAATTGAATAGCCATTATCAATAACCTGACGAATAGCTTCGTCTTTAAACTCTTGGGGACATTTATTTCACATAACACCTTCTATCTTACTTAAACTTCAAAATAAAAGATGTCTAGTTTCTCAGGGGAAGAGCAGAGTATGTTTTGAAATTTATTCCGCTTTCAGGATAGTTAAGTTAACAGTACCCTTCAGACCAGAAGAAGACAGGAAAAATTAAGCTCATAACAACTTGTACTAGCTACAGTTGGAAATAGTTAGACGTGATAACGTCCAGATAGTGACCAGAAAGAAATTAATTGAAGTATCAAAAAATCTTGGAAGTATTGGAATAAATGGTGCCTCGAGGCGGAATCGAACCATCGGCACGGGATTTTTCAAATACAACAGCGCCTAAACCTAAGTTGGAACTGTTGGCTGAATAAAAGGAGGATGATAATCATCACTTCCCAGCAAAAATTCAGCCCCCTGTTGCTTGCCATCAATAAGATTAGCTCTTCAGCTTTACTTTCAAGGGCACTGAAGGCTTCTTTGATAATGCTCGCTCTTTGCTGAGCGGTTTACTTACGCCAAGACTGTTGTGCTATGCGCGCTTTGCTTACCGTGTCCTCGACCGCGCGTTTACTTGCTATTTCTACGCGCCCAATTTCTTGTCCATCAAGGGGGTTAGTCGATATTAGTGAATTACTCATTATTGTCTCCTGAAAATATAAACGCTCTGAGCTCAATACTTGTCCGAGGTGGCAGTGACTCGGCGCGCTGATTATTTACAACTTCGACAGTAGAATGAGGAACTCCAAACATGCCTTCTGGAAGCGTCGAGTCAAAGACCTTGAATAACAAGCCTTCACCAGGAGCCATATCAGATCGGTAATACCAGCGGTGTTTTGGGCTATAGCTAATTGCCGCCAATTCACCTACTCGGTCGGGATAAATAAGTTTTAAACGGTGAAAGTCACTTTGCCGCACTGTTGCCAAATCAACCATTGCAAGAGGCGATGATTTAACAAC
Organism: Pseudomonadota bacterium; assembly: GCA_034190055.1. Taxonomy (GTDB): domain Bacteria; phylum Pseudomonadota; class Gammaproteobacteria; order Enterobacterales; family Alteromonadaceae; genus Alteromonas. The sequence goes on from JAXHTT010000119.1 coordinate 5,372, forward strand.
ACTGTGAACAGGCAGCCATAAGTTCACCAGCTTATAACTGCGTGATCGGAGCTGTGTCTTGCCTTTTGTTTCTGCAAGCATACGGTGCTCAGCTGACGTATTTGTATAGTCGTTGTGTACCAGCTCTGTTATGGGTGGTTTTCTCAGTGCGTGTGGTAGAGCGATAAGTGTGATCGTATTCTAATGTACCTTGGGGTAAGACATAATCTACAGAAAACATGTTTCATTCCTCAATATCGCTTTGATGAGTGAATGATAAGGCCCAAGGTGATACATTAAGATCAAGTAACCCATGCAATTGATACAAGTTAAACCAAGTAAATCTATAGAAATCAAACAACTGAAGATATTGCTTGCTTTAATTGAAGAAAAAAATTTGTCGAAAGTGGCCGAGCAATTAGACATGTCTCAGCAAGCGGTGAGTGAACATTTAAAAAAGCTGCGTGCTGCATTCAACGATGGGTTATTTATTAGAAGTGGCAGTGGTGTGCAGCCCACGGCGTTTACTGTTGCACTTCAGCCAAAATTAATTGCGGCCATTGAAGCGGTAGACGGCTTGCTTAAACCCGACACGTTTTTACCCGCATCGACAAAAGCCACATTTACACTAAGCTGTACCGACTTTGAACAAGTTTCGCTGCTTCCCAAGGTACTTAGTGTCATTAGAAAAGAAGCACCCTTTTTAAAAATTGCTGTAAAAAAACTAGAGCTAGATTCGCTCGCTGCAGATTTAAAAGACGGTGATGTAGATGTTGCTCTCACTAACCCCGCATTTGCGCCGAGCCGCTATCCATGTGAAACACTTTATAATGAACAATACACCTGTGTAGCTTCGTCAAAAAACAATAGCGTTTCATCGTCAATGAGCATTGAAAGTATTGCCAACATTCCACAGGTGGTTGTATCACCCTCAAGAGGTGATTTTAGTGGAGCGATACAGCATTGGTTTGAGTCACAAGGTCACCCTCGCAATGTTATGATGACCTTTCCGACTTTTTCTGCGGCAATAGCTGCTATTCACAGTACAGACCTATGCGGGTTTATTCCACGCGCCCTGCTTCCCGACTCACGCCTTCAAATGATAGAGGTCGCTCCTCTCCCTCCTCAATTTGAGGTAACTAGTATTTGGCACCAGCGCTTGTCTAGCGACCCCTTAACTCAGTGGATACGCGGTATTATTCGCGATACTGCCAATAGTCAATAATCAACGCCTAATACCGAGTTGTTATGTATCAAAGATGATCCCTTTTAACATCGCTATGTGCTGCTGTTCATGCTGCTCGCGTTCTTCGCGCGTGTAAAGCTTATCGAGCGTAGGACGGGAAACAACGTAGTATTGTGTTGCACCCAACAAGTGATACACAAAAGCCAGCGGTGACTGCCCTTTAAAATACCCGTGTTGCTGCCCGCTCGTTACTATAGCTACAACATCATCAAGAAACGGGCGTAAAAACCACTTATGTGCCTGTTCAGCGCGTTCACGATTATCAAGCAGTTCCCGCATCAGCAAAATGATCACTCTTAATCGCTCTTCATCAGCGCATGTCATCTTCGAAAAAAGCGCAAATAGCTGTACTTGTGCATCATCTGATTCCGCTTTTATTTCTTGTACCAATTCTACGAGGTGATGAGCCGCCTGAGCTAACACTGCTGCGTAAAGTTTTTCTTTCGATGGAAAATGGTGCAGCAAGCCCTGTTTGCTAACGCTTACCTGTGCCGCGACATCGTTAATGCTTGTGCCATAGAAACCATTTTTCGAAAAAAGAACTGTGGCAGTACTCAATAACTTATCTTTCGTTTTTAATTTCACTTCATCATTCCAAAGCAAAAAGTGTAGATAGCATATTGACAGCTTACCACCTGGTAGGTATTTTGTAAAAAACCTACCACCCGGTAAGTAAATTTAAATACGTATACCGCGTTTGATTTATCAAAACATATGCTTCCCGTTTAGGAGTCACATCATGAACACCGATATCGAAAAGTTGTTGATTAAAAATGCGAAACAAAACGTCGCTAACAAAACCACGTCACTGGGTGATATTGAGGTGCGTTCAGACACCAACAGATACACTAGCCAATCGCGATTTAACGATGAACTCAAAAAGGTGTTCAATTCTCTACCTACCATTGTGACTCATGCCTCTGAAGTAGGTGAGGTCGACAGTTATAAAGAAGTTAAGACAACTATGGGCTCGTTAATTGTCAGCCGTGATTCGAACAACCTCGTGCATGTATTTAGAAACGCCTGCCGACATCGAGGTGCGAAATTAGTTGAAGGCTCTGGGTGCAGTAAGCAGTTTGTATGCCCTTACCACGCATGGTCGTATACCACTGATGGCGCTCTTAACAACATTCCTGGTCACCAGCACTGCTTTCCAAATACCAATAAGGCAGACAATGGTTTAATTGCACTGCCTAGCATTGAAATGTACGGCTTTATATGGGTATGCCCAAGCGCTGCTGAAAATGAAGATATCAAAGCCCATTTAACGGGACACTTGGCAGGTATGAATGCGCACCTTGAGTGGCTTAAAGCAGATGAACTAACGCATTTCAAGCGCTTTACTAAGGTATGGAAGGGTAATTGGAAACTCTTTTCTGAGGGCGGGCTTGAGACTTATCACTTTGCATTTGCACACAAAGAGACCATTGCACCGTTTTTTTATAACAATGTTGCGGTAATTGACAAGGTTGATATGCATTACCGGGTAGTTATGCCCACAAAGAACCTGTCGTCTGAAAAAGCACAGGCAACAGACGATTTATCGCTGCACGACTATAGCCACACGCTGTTCATGTTGCTGCCGAATACGGCGCTGCTTATACAAAAGGAACACGTGGAATTTATTAACTTTCGTCCACTGAGCGCGGGAGAAACCGAAATTACTATTACGACCTTAATCCCCAAGAGCGCCGATCTTAACGATATTAATCAGCTTCGTCATTGGCAGAAAAACCACGACATCACCAATACCACGCTTAACGAGGATTGGGCTTTGGGTGAGTCTATCCAATCGTCGTTAGAAAGCGGCGCCCTGCCCTACATTCAATACGGTAAGAATGAATGGGCTTTACACGCCTTTAATGAAGAGCTTGATGCACTTCTTTCAGTGTAACGACTGTTTTGCATAAAAAATTGTCTTTAGTGGCTATAAAACAAAAGACTCGGTGAGGTAGAAGCTATGTCGCAGTATAGAATATGGGAATGTCAGGCTTGTGGTTGGCTATATGATGAGGAGCAAGGCTGCCCTGAAGAAGGCTTACGTCCAGGTACCAAATGGGAAGACATTCCCGACAATTGGCGTTGCCCTGACTGTGGCATTAGTAAACGCGATTTTCAAATGAGACAAGTGGCTGAAGTGAGCGGTGTTGAGCACATGAACACTCAAAAGGCATCGCTCCCACTCTTTAACAGTGAAGGCCCTGCAAGCACAAAACCGTTGGCCAGCCAAGGAACTCAGCACAACGACGCAAGCGATGCTCCTATTGTGGTTGTAGGTTCGGGCATGGCGGGCGTTAACTTTGTGAAATCGTACCGTCAACACGACATACATACGCCCATTGTTGTTATCTGTGCAGATGATGGCGCGGTTTACAGCAAGCCTCAGCTATCTAATGCTTATGCGCAACAAAAAAGTGTCGCAAAGCTTACGCAAAGTTCGGCTTCGGATTTTTCACGCCAATATCGCGTTAGACTGTTTACTCATACGTTGGTAGAACATATCGACACGCACGCTAAATACGTGTTACTTCAAGGTGGCGGAGAGCAACCTTATGACAAGTTAGTTCTAGCTACAGGTTCATCGGCAATGACGCCAGCTATTGAGGGTAATGCAAGTCACAAGATTCGCGTTGTGAATAACCTCACTGATTATGGACAGTTCATTACCGACGCCGCGCATGCTCGCCACATTACGATCATGGGGGCTGGCTTAATTGGCTGTGAATTTGCTGATAACCTGCTGCAAGCAGGTGTTCATGTGAGTATTGTCGACCCTCAACCCAGCGCGCTCTGCGCGCTGCTGCCCAACGAAGCTTCTACTTCACTCACTCATGCATTAGCAGAGGCAGGTGCAGCGTTTCACTTTGGCACTACAGTATCGCGTGTTGAAAATGATGGGCAGGGCGTAGAAGTGTTGCTTGCTAACGGCAAGCGACTTAAAAGTGACCTTGTGCTGTCAGCAATTGGTGTAAAGCCCAATATTGCGTTGGCGTTACGCGCTGACATTTCGTGTCAGCGTGGCATTTTAACCAATAGTAACCTAGAAACATCGGCGCCAGATGTGTTTGCAGTGGGAGACTGTGCGCAAGTTTCAACACAGCATGACGATGCAGACGCTCATATAATTACTGATAATAAGCCCGAGCGGGCTGGCGTAGTGCTGCCCTATGTCGCGCCATTACTGAATCAAGTTAAGTTACTGGCGTCAAACTTAGCCAACGAGAAAATGGACGAGAAGCAACCCGCGCATTTGTCCTACCCCATTATGCCCATTGTTGTAAAAACCAGCTGTCATCCTATAAGCATGGTACTACCCACTCATACTCCTAGTGGTCGTAATCGTTGGGTAATTGAAGAACAAGGCAATAAAGGTGTCAGTGCAAGGCTGCTGGATAGTAAATTCAACACCATTGGATACGTGCTAACGGGTGGATTTAATTCACCTGAGCGTGCTAAAGCATACGCACGACTTATCCCAGATTAGCGTCCAGTGTTTCAGAGTAATTGTGCTCCATAATTAAGCCAGTTAGTACAAACCAGATTTCAGACAATAAAACTACACCCACCAGTTTACTTTTAACTAAATTAGTTTATCATGAGTAAACTACACTGTGCAGTATACTTTTAATTTAAGGTGAGCACATGCCCGTTACTATTCGCACACACTTTCTTGTTGGAGTTTTATTTATGACATCTTTCTGTGGCTTTTCTAACAGCCTTGCTGCGAGCGCGTCACAACCTGAAAAATTTACTAATACTCATATTGAATATAAAACGACGTGGCGAGACATGTGGAAAGTGACCAAAGCGTATTTTCAAGACAATAGAAATGCTGCAACGCCAACATTTGATATTCCTGTATCAACGCTAACCTCAGAAATGCTTGATGCGGTAACAGAAGATAGCGTGATAAAGCTGGGGCACTCTACTACCCTTTTGAAGCTTGCTGAGAGTTTTATATTAATTGATCCCGTATTTAGTGAACGGGCGTCACCTGTTCAGTGGTTGGGGCCCAAGCGCTTTCACCAATCCCCTATATCACTTGAAAATTTACCGAATTTAGATGCAGTAATTATCAGTCACGATCATTACGACCATTTAGATAAGGGCAGTATTGAAATACTAAAAAACAAGGTCGACATGTTTATTACACCTCTAAAAGTTGGCAATCATTTACGTAACTGGGGTGTAGATGCAAATAAAATTGTTGAACTAAATTGGTGGCAAAGTACTAAAGTGAGCGACATTGAAATAGTGGCCACACCCTCTCAGCATTTCTCAGGGCGAGGATTATTTGATAGAGATGAAACCCTTTGGGCTAGCTGGGTTATCAAATCTTCAACTACAAGCATTTTTTACAGCGGCGACTCGGGCTATTTTGACGGATTTAAAGCCATCGGTAATAAGTATGGTCCTTTTGATTTGTCGATGATTGAAACGGGTGCATATAACGAATTGTGGTCAGACATACACATGCTGCCTGAAGAGAGTTTGCAGGCGCATATAGATGTTCAAGCCAGTGTTATGATGCCAGTACACAACAGCACCTTTGATTTAGCACTGCATAACTGGAACGAACCCTTATTGAAAATTACTGGCCTTGCTGGTGAAAAAGGTGTTCCTACCAGCATTCCTATCTTTGGTGAAATAGTGCCTGTAAAGCGTGCTGGTGAAGCTCCTAATAAAGTGTGGTGGCTAGATAGCAAGTAAAACGTATAGACTAGCTAAAAGCTTTATTACTACTCGCTTAACATTTTGTTTTACTGTACATTTATGGTTACATTGTATAATTCGCACTCATCCCTTGAGTAAGCTACAATTATAAAAAATGCTGTGTGATTAAAGTCTAAGCGCACAGAGAGGCTGCGCGACCGCTATAGCGAAAATCAATTTTTCAGTTGAAGGAGATAACTGCTAGTAATGAAGCTATCTAGCCAAACTAATTTGGGTATTGTAACCCTTTTGTTTTTAGCATTTACTGCATTGTCCGTCGCTGAATTACGTGAGCTACAATCAAACACGTCTGAGGCGGTAACGCTGCAGGCTGAAAAAAGTGCGTTGGTATATAAGAAGGCTGTCGCTCAACAGGTTCCTCTTTCCCCTCAAGCTGAGCGTCTAGCACTAGAAACGTTACTAGAAAGTGCCGTGGCACAGCCCTATGTATCTGCTGCATCAGTTGTTGACTCAAACGGTAAAGAAGCGTTGAGCGCAAAGGCC
>JAXHTT010000012.1:0-48368 GCA_034190055.1 Pseudomonadota bacterium
CGACAAAGGAGTAAACCATAACAGGAATGCTTCATTCCGATTTTTGACGTATAACATAGGCGGACTCATGCGGAAATTAGAAAACATGGCAAGTTCAAACTCAGAGAAGTTAGGCGAAGTATGTTGTGCATCACCGGCAATTTCATCGATGATCATACCTGCACCTACCGTACCATTGGTTAAACGGTCGATAACAATGAATGAACCTGTAGGGCGGTTGCGCTTGTACGGGTCGCAAGCAACAGGCTGAGTAAACTTAACGTCAACCACACCAATTTCGTTAAGATTTAGGTGCATGGCATCTGTCTCTTCCAGCGTGTTCACATCAATTTGATTATCGATATGCGCAACTACTCCTGGCGTTGACTTAGTCGCGAACTTAAACAAGTATTGCTTGTTTGGCATTAACGGTTCTTCAGACATCCACACTAAATGTGTTTTGAACTGGGTGTTAAGTAGTGGCAAGTTGTCTGATTTAACAATCATGTCGCCACGAGAGATATCAATTTCATCTTCAAGAGTTAGCGTAACCGCTTGAGGTACGTAAGCGCGTTCTTGGTCGCCTTCAAATGTAACCACTTGCTTAACTTTTGACTTCTTGCCTGACGGAAGCGCAGTCACTTCATCACCTGGCGCAACCTGACCTGATACTACCGTACCGGCAAAGCCACGGAAATCTAGGTTAGGGCGATTAACATATTGTACTGGGAAGCGGAAATCTTCATGATTGTCATCTTCACCAATTTCAATATTTTCTAGCATTTCCATTAGTGGTGTGCCGTTAAACCAAGGTGTTTTTTCACTGACACCTACAACGTTGTCGCCTTCCAATGCTGAAATAGGAACAAACTGAATATCAGGAATATCAAGCTGCTCAGCAAACTTCAGGTAATCTTCCTGAATCTGATTATAGACCTCTTCTGAATAGTCCATTAGGTCCATTTTGTTGATTGCAACAATAACGTGTTTGATACCTAGAAGAGATACAAGGAATGAGTGACGCTTGGTTTGCACCTTAACGCCGCCACGAGCATCAACAAGAATAATAGCAAGGTCACAAGTAGATGCGCCTGTTACCATGTTGCGGGTGTACTGCTCGTGCCCTGGGGTATCAGCGATAATAAATTTACGCTTGTCGGTAGAGAAGTAGCGGTAAGCTACATCAATGGTAATACCTTGTTCACGCTCAGACTGAAGACCGTCTACAAGAAGGGCAAGGTCAACTTTCTCTCCCGTAGTACCTACTTTTTTGCTGTCTTTTGTAATGGCAGCAAGTTGGTCTTCATAAATCATTTTTGAATCGTGAAGTAAGCGACCAATAAGGGTACTCTTACCATCGTCTACGCTACCGCAGGTAAGGAAACGTAGCATGTCTTTCTTTTCGTGTTGCTCAAGGTAAGACAGAACGTCCTGTCTTAATAATTCGTTTTCGTTGTTCATGTTATGCGCTCACAAGGAAAAAGGGGTTTAACACAGACTCTTTTTGGTTATAGGTAAGAGCGTCGGCGTTGTCATCTAGTGGATTTTCTGGGTCTAGAACAGTTACATTTGCCCCAGCAGCCAGTGCAACTGCATGTGCAGCGCCTGTATCCCATTCAGATGTCGGGCCCAAACGAGGGTAAAGATGTGCTTCGCCCTCTGCCACTAAGCAAAGTTTTAGTGAGCTGCCCATCGCCACAAGCTCGGTTTCACCTTCAAGCTGTGCCAATAAATTTTGAATTTCAGGACTTTGGTGAGAACGACTGCCCACCACTTTCCACACTTGTGCACCATCGTGCTTACGCGCAGAAATGGCAGTGAATTCACCATCTACTTCGGTCCATGCACCTTCACCTACAATACCAACATAGCTCTTATTTAGCGCAGGTGCATAAACCACACCCATAGTCGGTTTGCCATTTTCGATAAGTGCAATGTTTACCGTAAATTCGCCGTTTTTCTTAATAAACTCTTTGGTGCCGTCTAGCGGATCAACCAGCCAGTATGACGACCATGTTTTACGTTCATCCCACGAAATATCAGCTGACTCTTCAGAAAGAATAGGCAGGTCAGATTCCGCTTCAAGGGCCTTTACAATAACGTTATGGGCGGCAAGGTCAGCTTCGGTTAGTGGGCTGGTATCTTGCTTCTCATAAATAGCGAAATCTTTTTCGTAAATCGCCATAATTTTATCGCCAGCTTCTTTGGCAATAGTTAGCACTTTTTGTGCGAGATTATTTAAAGGCTGTGTCATTACACCAATCCCTTTTCTTGTAGCAAAGCATATAAACGCTCAGCGGTCTGCTCTGCCGGTTCATCCTGATAGGTTAAGTGTACTTCCGGTGATTCAGGTGCTTCATAGGCTGAATCGATACCTGTAAAGTCCTTGATTTCGCCACTGCGGGCCTTTTTGTACAAGCCTTTGGGGTCGCGCTTTTCACACACCTCAAGTGGTGTATCAACAAACACTTCCACAAATTCACCGTCTTCCATTAGGCTACGGCAGTAATCGCGGTCAGCCTTAAACGGAGAGATAAAAGCGGTGAGTACAAGGGTACCAGCGTCAACGAATAGCTTCGCAACTTCACTGATGCGGCGAATATTTTCAACGCGATCTTTGTCGCTAAAACCCAAGTCGCCGCATAAGCCGTGACGTACGTTGTCGCCATCTAGCAGATAGGTGTGCTTGTTTTGCTCGTGAAGCTTCTTCTCAAGCAAGTTGGCTAATGTTGATTTACCAGAACCACTTAAACCAGTAAGCCAAAATACGCGAGGCGTTTGGCCTAGCTTTTCAGAACGGGTGGTTTTGTTGACTTCGTGTTTATGCCAAACAACGTTGTCTGTGGCCATTAGAAGTACCCTTCCATTTTCTTCTTCTCCATAGAGCCTGCGCTGTCGTGGTCAATCACACGACCTTGACGCTCAGACGTTTTGGTCAGCAGCATTTCCTGAATAACTTCAGGTAAGGTTGCGGCTTCTGACTCTACGGCGCCGGTCAATGGATAACAGCCTAGGGTACGGAAACGCACAGAGCGCATCTCTGGTACTTCACCTTCCTCAAGCGGCATACGGTCGTCATCAACCATAATGAGCACGCCATCACGCTCTACCACAGGGCGAGGCTTAGAAAGGTACAGTTGTGGAATATCAATGTTTTCTAAGTAGATGTATTGCCAGATATCTAGCTCAGTCCAGTTAGACATTGGGAAAACACGAATGCTTTCGCCTTTGTTAACTTGTGAGTTATAGATATTCCAAAGCTCTGGGCGCTGGTTCTTAGGGTCCCAGCGGTGGTTGCTGTCGCGGAAAGAGTAAACGCGCTCTTTAGCACGAGATTTTTCTTCATCGCGTCGTGCACCACCAAACGCTGCGTCAAACTTATATTTGTTTAAAGCTTGCTTAAGCGCTTGAGTCTTCATGATGTCAGTATGTTTTGCTGAACCGTGGCTAAATGGGCCAACGCCAGCTTCAACACCTTCTTCATTAATGTGCACAAGCAAATCAAAACCGTGTTTCTCTGCTTGCTCGTCGCGGAATTTGATCATTTCGCCAAACTTCCACGTGGTGTCTACGTGTAGAAGTGGAAAAGGAATTTTGCCTGGCGCGAACGCTTTACGGGCAAGGTGAAGCAGCACTGAAGAGTCTTTTCCTACAGAGTAAAGCATTACTGGGTTTTCAAACTCAGCAGCTACCTCACGGAAAATTTGAATACTCTCGGCTTCGAGTTGTTTCAAATGCGTTACAGACGGGATACTAGCAGTCATTTTGAAGTCCGAATTTATGTTATATATAAAAAAGTTATATGCGGGTTATTTTTCTGCATAGAACGATAACATATTTAATTTCAAAAGTAGTATGCGATTTTGCTATTTAAAATAGCAATCTTATTTCATTAAATAAAACTGTCATGCAATTGAAGCATAAGGCCCTATTTTGATGGGCTAGAAAAAGATAAGGCCCTGCCTAGAAAACTAAACAGGGCCTTACTTTTACTTTTATTGACGATTTATTTTGAACTACTTTTCATTCAGCTTAGTCTGGAATGCATCGAATGTGTCTAGCACGCCTTCTCTTGGTGTACCTGATTTACTCAAAATCATTATGGTTAAGCTCGATAAAATGAACCCGGGTACAATTTCGTACATCCAAGCTCCAAGCTTTTGACCACCAATTTCTATCGGAAGATAAATCCACAGTAGTACAGTCACAGCACCAACGATCATGCCCCCCAATGCCGCGCGACGGGTCATCTCACGTTTAAATAAGCTAAACAGCACCAGCGGACCAAATGCTGCACCAAAGCCAGCCCACGCATTACTTACTAAAGTCAATATAGTGCTGTCTCTATCGTAAGCCAGGTAAATAGCCACTAACGCAACAGCAACAACGCTTACGCGCCCCGCTATTACCAACTCACCATCTGACGCATCTCGGCGAAGGAAGGCTTGGTAAAAGTCGCTGGTAAGTGAACTAGACGTAACGAGTAGCTGAGATGAAATGGTACTCATGATAGCAGCTAGGATCGCAGCTAATAAGAAGCCCCCAATAAGCGGGTGGAATAAAATCTGAGAGAGGTAGATAAATACCGTTTCCGGGTCAATGTCATTGCCGTTACCGGTGATATAAGCCAACCCAAATAAACCCGTCATTAGCGCGCCGATGATAGAAACAATCATCCAGCTCATGCCGATGTTTCTAGCAGTAGGAATATCTTTTACCGAACGGATAGCCATGAAACGAACGATGATGTGTGGCTGGCCAAAGTAGCCTAAACCCCATGACATTAATGAAACAATACCGATTACGCTAAGTGCTTCATTAGTTGAGGCATCCATAAATGCATCAAATAGCGCAGGGTTAATGGTATCTAGCGCGTCAATTGAAGCCCCAATGCCGCCTAGTTCGCTGATGACCACAGCAGGAACCATTATAAGTGATACGAACATTATGCAGCCTTGAACGAAATCGGTCATGCTTACTGCCATAAATCCACCCACGAGGGTGTAGGCAACGACAACACCAGCGGTAACATACAAACCTGTCTCGTAAGTTAAACCAAACGATGTTTCAAATAGCTTTCCGCCAGCCACTACGCCAGATGATGTGTAAAGGGTAAAGAAAACAACGATGACCACAGACGCGATTACTCTTAGTAGGCGAGAGTTATCGGCAAAACGGTTCTCGAAATAGTCGGGTAGGGTAATGGAGTTGCTAGCCACTTCGGTATAAACGCGAAGGCGCGGAGCGACCAACATATAATTTGCGAGCGCACCTAGAACTAATCCGACAGCAATCCAGCCTGCAGATAAGCCTGAAACATACATAGCGCCGGGTAAACCCATGAGCATCCAGCCACTCATATCTGATGCGCCTGCTGAAAGTGCGGTTACAGCGGGGCCTAATTGGCGGCCTCCAAGCATATAGCCTTCTACGTTGGTGTCTGTTTGCCGATAGGCGAAAAGGCCTATTCCCAACATTACAACAAAATACAAACCCAACGAGATTATCGTGCCAGTAGCCATATAAATTCCCTATGTTTTTTATTTCATGCTAACACCTATGACCTAGAGTCTCTACGTCAGTCAGCGACCTTGCTTGTTTTCTATACGGCTAGAGGTAAATAAAGTTTGGCAAAATTTTTAATACGCGAAAGATTCTACTCGCGCGCGCCCAGACCTTTTTGCTTTATAAAGGAGCTCATCACAGGCTTTAATAATAGTATCTAAATTGGTTTCACCCCCGACATTTAGCAGTCCCGAAGAAAAGCTAACTGAAAACTTCTTATTGGTATGCGCCCAGTTTTTTTGGTGAGAAAGCGCAACATTTAACTCATCGAGTATGCGCTTGGCCGATTGTTCATCGGAGTCAGAAAAGTAGATCAAAAATTCTTCACCACCGTATCGGCAAAGCTTATCTGATTTTCTAATTCTATTTTGGATGATTCGGGTGAGCGTAGTTAACACTTCGTCGCCTACTGTGTGACCATATCTATCGTTAATTTTTTTAAAGTTATCAACATCAAGCAGCGCTATGCATGATGTATTGTCGCCTTTAAGTGACTTCTTAAGGCTATTCAACATCGCGCGGCGGGTGAGGGCTCCGGTAAGTGAGTCTCGTTCTGCGAGTAAATCACTTTGTCTCTTTGAAACCCAAAGCCACAAAGCAAGTATAAGAAGAATAGTAACAATGAGCGCAAAAATGGTGGTTTTCATTGCCTCTTTATCGGTGGATAGTCCTTCTTTTTCATCTCGCAGGGCATTAATTTCTTTTTGTCGATAATGGGCTAGCTCGATATCCTTAGCGATACTGTTTGAAAAATTAGACGAAGAAAACTGAAATTGCTCTGTGTTCTTCTCGAAAAGAAGTTGATTATATGCTTTTGAATGCTCATAGGCTTTTTCGTAATTGCCTGCAGTATCGTAAATTCTTATAAGTTCGAGTTCTTTTCGCAGCAGATATTCTTTCTTAAACTCGGCTGCCGTTAGCTTCTTTAGAACCACATCCTCGAATTTATTAACTGACAAAGAGAGCTGTTTTTCATTATTTTTAACAATGGCTTTATAAGACTGATAAAGATAAACAAGCTCTTCTGGATTAATTTTAGTTTTATCTATATCTAGTGTATCTATCTTGTTTATGACGGACAATATTTCGCTATCATGAGTTCGCCGAAAACCCATCATGAGTACTCGTAGTCGTTGATAGAGGGTTAGAAACATTTCAAGTTCGGAATTTCTAGTTTTTACGAACTCAAGGGCCCTATCCGAGATAAGAAGCGCATCTTCATATTTACTTTGAAGAAGAAGAGAGTCAACCGAAGTAAAGTAAGCCCATGTAACGAATACATCATTCAACTTGCTTTGCTCGATTATCTTCATTGAATGAGTGAAGGCTCGACTTGGTACCGATAGCTCAGTAAAAGCGATGCGAAGCCATTCATGGGCAGTAGAGCTATCTAATGCATTTTCCAAAGTAAGCCTAGAAGAGCGGGGGGGCAAGTGGGGGAGTGCATACTCTAATTCATTGATTGCCTGAATGGGATTGGCTAGCGTGAGCTCCATTGACAGCCATATGCTAGCTATCGCAGTTGCTGATTTGCTACCCGTTTCCAGGAGTTCACGTTTTAAGTTTCTCAGCGCAGGTACAGTAACTTTGATTCGCAGTGAAGATCGGTCAAAATCGTTAACTGCTCTGGCATAGACATAATATGCCCTAGCAGCAGCGTACAAATCTGGATTTAGCGATTTTAGCTCGTCCCAGTGGCTCTCCAATAACGGTGACTTGACATATATTGGCACGCGAGGGACATCCGTTTCGTTAGCTGTCCCCGTAGCCAATAAATGTCTAAAGATTATGCCTTCACTACTATCATCAGATTGAATTTGTAAGTCTTCGATTTTTGCTTTTATCTGGTCATTATCAATATCAGATTGATTGTTCCAGTTATAAATAGTTACTGCTGCTAACCGACTATAAGCATCTAACTTTTGAAGCCTCAACTTCTCAGAACTGTTGTCTAACTGTGCATGAAGTGAGTGACTGAAGAAAATGATGAAAAGTAGACAAAACTTCCCCCTTGTAAAACGACACCAAGCGGCCATTGAATTTGCTACCTCTATACTGCGGATAAGCTGAATTATTTGCTGATAATTAAAACGGTTGTTTTAATTCTAAAGTATAAGTTTAATTGCGCATGTTTTCACCTTAAATTTAGGCAAAAAAATCGGCCACAGTGGGCCGACGAAGGGAAGTGCGTAAAGTCAGCACTTTTTTGGAACGGGGAGTAGGCTTTTTTCTAGGCCGAAAATTGAATCCTTTCAGAGACGGCTTTTTTCATTTCACTTAAGTCAGCACCTTTGTCGCCAACAATCATAACGTTGGCGTGTCTCATTTTTATGCTTTCGCCGTGGTACTGTTCGTCGGAAAATTTATTAGGTACAGTGACATCACCGCGCTCAGGAACAACAAATACCGACATTTTCCCTTGTGGCGTATCAACGATAAGGTGCAGGCTTCTCACAGTACTTAAGTGACAATAGTTCACCACTTCAACACCATCAAGCATCTCACTAAAACTACCGCCAAAGCTTGCCAATTTTGCATTTACCATATTCAAATCAGCTGGAAGTAGCGAATGTGCAGTTTCCATTTCGGCGTACTGCATATGCGCTAGCGCTTGACCACCAATACTAAGCGGTTGGTGGTACCACATGGTAAGTCCAATGCCTACAGTGAAAGCAACGGATGCGGCCATCGCCAAATACCAACGACTTCTGCGTTTATAGCGATTGAACTCGTCAGTCGATTGTTGCCAAATGAGCTTGCTCGCTAGATCTTCTGGTACATCAACTTTCAGGGCTTGTTTTAACTGCTTATCTAACTGCTTTTGTTCATTCCAGAAACTGCGTTTGCTTTCATCTGCTTTTGCCGCTTCTACAACATCACTGTCAGTCGTTTCCGGATCGGCGTAGATTCGACGCCTAAATTCTAACTCATCCATTTACACGACCTCTCTTTTCACTTTGTTTCTCTAATGCCTCTTTCAGCTGGTTTCTCGCTCTAAATAAACGCGTCATTACTGTGTTTTTATTGAGCCCTAATTGGTTGGCAATCTCTTCACCACTAAACCCGAAAATCAATTGAAGGATTAAGGGTTCGCGGTATTCCACACTCAACCCACCTATCAGCCGCTGAAGCTCCCTGTCTTTAAGGTCACCGTCGGCATGCTGGGTATCGTCTTGAATATGGCAATCGTCAATATCCACCGTGTCGAATTGCTTGCGTTCAAACCTGCGGGCATTCTCACGGCGAAGAATGGTAATTAACCATGACTTTGCCGCCTTTTCATCATTCAGGGCGTCTAACGATCGCCACGCACGTAGAAACGTTTCCTGTACAACATCTTCAGCAATGCTCTGGTCTTTAATAAGCCAAAATGCATAGCGGTAAATGTCGGCGTGGAATGCCTTTACCAGTGCTTCATATCTTTGGTGTTTTGCTTTCATATCCGATAAGACCTGACCACTGCCGGATTTATTTCGCCCAAACATAAAAAAATCCAAAAACTTAAAGAATTTTCACTATGGCACAAAAAACGCGCCATTTCGTTATCCGAAAGGCGCGTTTTTATTTTAATTCCAGTGATCAGAGCACCAGTTAAGGAACACTAAGCACTTTTTTGAGTAGCAATCCAAGTGTTGATATTTTCTTCTAATATAGAAAGGGGAACTGGACCATATTTTAACACCTCATCGTGGAAGCCTTTCCAATCAAACTTATCACCAAGTTCAGTTTGAGCATGCGCTCTAAGCTCCATGATTTTTAGTTTGCCAATCATATAGGCAGTGGCTTGTCCTGGCATGGCAATATAGCGTTCAATGGCTTTTTGCGCGTCATATTCGGGGTTTGGCGTATTTTCGATGAGGTAATCTACAGCCTCTTCACGGGTCCACTTCTTCGCGTGAATACCCGTATCAACTACAAGCCTGCAAGCTCGCCATAGTTCCATGGCTAGGCGACCGAAATCAGAATACGGGTCTTCATAAAAGCCCATGTCTTTTGCGAGTTCCTCGGTATACAGACCCCAGCCTTCTGTGTACGCAGTAAAGCTCAAGAACTTTTGGAATTGTGGTACACCTTCAAGCTCTTGCGCAATGGCACGTTGCATGTGGTGACCAGGAATGCCTTCGTGATAGGCCAGCGCCTCTAGCTGATACGTCGGCATCGCTTTCATATCGTACATGTTTGCATAGTAAATACCTGGGCGGCTGCCGTCTTGCGCTGGACTTTGATAAAATGCTTTACCCGCAGACTGTTCGCGGAATGCTTCGACGCGTTTAACAATCATTGGCGCTTCTGGGAGAATACCAAAGTATTCAGGAATAGCTTCTCGCATGTCGTCTATGGCGGTTTTGGCCATATCAAGGTATTGCTGTCTGCCTTCATCTGTTGAAGGTAAATAGAATTGTTCGTCTTCACGCATGAAAACAAAAAACTCTTGCAGCGTACCCTCAAATTTTACCTGTTTCATAATGTCGCGCATGGCATTGTGTATGCGCTCTACATTATCTAGGCCAATTTGATGGACTTCTTCAGCAGTTAGGTCAGTAGTAGTAAACCAGTTAAGGCGATTTTGATACCACTTATCGCCGTTAGGCAAGCGCCATACACCATCGCCTTCAGGGGTTACTTCACGCTGGTGGGCTAGTTCTTGAATAAACTTTTCGTAAGATGGCATGACCGACGTGACTAAGGCAGCTTTTGCCTCGCCTAATAGCGTCGTTTTTTCAGCGTCCGTAATATCTAAGTTGTTTACCTTATTTTGAAAATCTTCCCAAATAGTTGAAGGTGTCTCGCTAGAATCGAACGGTGCGCCGGTAATCACGTTTTTTGACGCATCAATCATTTGGTCATAAGCCCACGCAGGCGGGAATACGCCAGCTTTTTCTCGCACCTTCATCTGTTCGATAACTTGGTCAAAGTAGGTGCGTACATTGTCTAAGCGACCGATGTATGCTTGCGCATCTTCTATACTTTTTACGCTGTGAATATTAATAAGAAAGCTTGGCACTTGGGTATGCGCAGCGCGGAACTGATGCACAATGTAGCGGTGGTGTCTAAATTCGTCGTTAGCCAAGTCACGTTCAATGCCAAGTTTATACAGGCGCAAGCTTAACTTTTCTTGCTCGCTTAATTTGCTGGTGTCGAAACTATTAAGCTTCTCTAGACGGTTTTTGGCGATAGCTACACGGGCATCGGCTTCTTCATCACTGATGTCGTCCCACTTATCGTAATCCCACTTTTTTCCGAGATAGCTTTGGAATAGGGGAGAGCGCTTGAGGTCTTCTTCAAAAGTACGTTCGAAAAAAGCAGTCAAGCGCTCGGACTCAGATTGACCTGCAGGCTGTTCTTTTTTAATTGGCTCTGGCGCTGTTTGCGTGGTTTCACTTGCTGGGGAGCAAGCAGTTAATGTGGTAACTGCCAACGCAATTGGCGTCAGCTTTAATAGTATTTTCTTCATTGTATTCCCCGTCGCGTTTAATTGATTATTTTTATAGGCTACAAGCATTTCGGATTTTTAAGCCTTTAAAAGGCATTACATACCAAGACTTGTGCTGAATATTAACTAGAGATAATGCTATCAAAACCCTTGCGGCTCTCATTTAGCTCTATGCAAGGGCTTTAATTACGCAGGTTTCCGTGTATTAGCAAATGAAATGCGTTTTATGAAGCAGGATACAAGTTAGATAGCGTGTGGCTATTTTTTGCACCTGTTTGTTGCCATTTGCTGCGAGCATGCTTTATTTCATCGGTAAGCTTTTCTAATGTCTTAGATACTTGTTCCGATTGAGCACCGTTACCAGTTTGACTAGCTGAAAAGCGCAGTGCGTAAAGCTCATTTATAGCGGTGTTAAGTCCATCAAACTCTGAAAGCTGTGCTTTACCGGCAGTTAGTGCGTTTATCCATTGTTTAAGAGCAATTGGTACTGAGCTAGTATCTTTTGCTTTTATCACTGCCATCAGCCTTTGATATTGGGCTTTCTCATCTAGTGCCGCTGTAACATTGAAGCGCGGTTTAGTACTGTCAGTAAGCCCAGCCAACTGAGTCTGTTTGAGCTTTCTATAGGTGAGTAACCACCCGATAAGCGCGACCAGCAAAAGTGCAAGTAGTACAACGCTCACAACCCAATCAAGCTGTGTTCTTTCGCTAATACTAGCGTCATCAGCAGTGCTATCAGACGGTTTGCCTTCTTTACCCGAATTCAGGTCGGGCTTAACCGCTGCTGACGGTAAATCACTTTGAGTATCGTCTACGGTCGTATCGCTTGTAGGTGGGGCGTTGCTTGGGTTATTGCTGCCAGTTGCCGGTGCTACCGTAATTGAGCGAGCTGGAATTGTGGCATACTCAGTCTTTTGGGTAAGCGTGTTAAACCAAGGAATAGTAATTTCAGGTAAAACAAAGTCGCCAGGCTGTGTTGGAATAATTGCCAAAGACGTTTGGCGCTGTGAAATTAAGCTCTGGTCTTTTTCAACCGTCGTTGTATTTGATTGGTCTGGATATAACTTAAAGTTCGGCGGATAAAACTCAGGAATATCAGGAAGCTGTTCTTCTACTACGCCCAATGCGGTTAGCGTAACTATGCGTGTTACCGGTTCACCTGCGACAAAGTTATCACCTTGCGGCCACTCTTCGTCAACTCGAACCATTTCAGAAGGCAACCAAGGATAGTCAATTCCCTGAGGGATAGGCTTAATGTTTACGGTAATGTCAGGACCAACACGATTAATTTGCTGGGTACGATTAAAGAAGCCAAAACGCTGGTTAGTATTAGCCGCCATAACTTCACCGGTAAAGATGGGGCCCTTTAGCGTGAACTCTCCTGAAGCTTGAGGGACAACAGCAAATTGACGCTCAATAATCTGATACCGTCTGCCGTTTACTATATCGGTATACTGTTTATCTTCACCTAGCTGAGTAATTTCCGCATTCTGCATTTCTGGCGCTTGCAGGCTGCCCCGCTCAATATTGCTAGAGAGAAAAAGTTTAACGGTGTACAGCAGTTGTTGGTTTAAATAGGCCTCGTTTAAGTCGATATCTGTAGTAACAAAATAGTCTCGGGCCACGTTGCTTTGTTCTTGAACAGGAATAACTTCAACTTGAATAGGCTTTGTTGATTTCCCTTCAATAGTTAACGAAGGAATAGTGAACGTACCTTCTTTTCGAGGGAATAACGTGGTGGTCCAAACCGTAGTGCGTTTGGTGTCGAAATTGACGATAGAGGTTTGGCTACTTACCGATGTCCTGCCCACTACAAAGTCTTTTAATAGGGGGGAGCTGTCAAATGCGTCTCTATCGGCGCTTCCATCGGCAGTAATAGTTAAACGAATAGCTTCATCAAGCATAACCGGATTTCGGTCAATGGTTGCTTCCACTGAATTTACATCGGCATAGGCAGCCGCGCTAATGAGTTGCGTTAGTAAAAAAATTATTCCCGTAGATTGTAATAAAGCTCTCATCTACCAATCACTCCGATTCGATGGCATACGTTGACGCTGACGTTTTTGTGCTTCTAATTGCATTTTTCGTTTTAATAAGAATGCCGGATCGTCTGGCACACGACGCATTAATCCTTCCATTCGCTGTAGTTCTTCTTTTTCAGCATCGGTAAGCTCCGATTCTTGACCTTGCATTGCTTGAGCTTCACGCTGTGCTTCTTGCTCGTCTTTTTGCGCTTGCGCATTGGCTTGCTGTGTATTATCACGCTGTTCCGACTCTGCGTTTTGTTGCTGTGTGTCTGATGGCTCGTTCTCACTATTCATTTCTGACTGGTCAGGCTGTTGAGAATTATCCCCACCATGTTGTTGTTCATCACCAGAAGGCTGCTGGGTTTGGTCAGACTGTTGGCTCTCACTTTCATTTTGCTGGCCATTTTGATCGCTTGAACCATCCTGATTATTCTGATCTCCTGACTGCTGCTGGTCGTTATTAGCGCTATCTTGGCCATTATCTTGAGCGTTGTCTTGTTGGTTATCGCTACTATTTTCGCTCTGATTCTGCTGCTGATCTTGTTGTTGCTGCTGTTTCAGTAAATCCTCAACAACTTTTTTATTGATTTTCGCGTCCTCGAACTCAGGTGCTTCGTCTAAAGCCTGCTCGTACTTCTCTATCGCTTCTTCAAGCTTTCCGAGTTTGGCCAACGCATTGCCCTGATTGTAAAGGCTTTCAGCACCTGGAATATTTTTGTAAGCATTTAAAGCACCTTCATAGTCACCTGACTTAAAAAGGGATGATGCCTTCCACGCTTCGCTATTGAACTGGCTAACGGCGTCTTTGTATTTACCTCTTTGGTATTTATTCAAAGCTTCCTGATTATCATTCATAAATGGCTTTTGCCACCATGCAAGCGGTTCAGGTTTATTCACCGTTGCTGGCGTAGACTCTTCCACCATTTTCGAGCTTGGAATAGACTGAGCACCCTGAGATGTACCTATACTTTGTGCTGCGTGGGCGTTTTTAACTATTGAAGGGCTTAGCAGGCCAACCAATACGATAAATACTAATCCGCGTTTAAACGCGAAGGCCGCAAATGGCAGAAGTAGCAGCAATAAGTAAGGACCAACTTCTTTCCACTGATCTCCCTGCAAATTACTCTCTTCCTCGTCTTCTTCACTGCTGCCTTTATCTAGCAGCGATACCGCGGCTAGAGCATCAATATCATTGTCGTTAGAAGTAAAGGACTCAAAGCGACCGCCGCTAGTTTTTACTACGCCTTTCACCGCGCTTTCATTTAGCTTGGGTATAACGATGCTGCCGGTGAAGTCTTTTAATAGTTCACCGCTTTGCTGCCTAATAGGCGCGCCTTCACTTGTGCCAACGGTAAGTGCATTTACCGTAAAAGGAACAGATGCTACATATTCTTGAAGTTCTTGTTGTTGCTCTAACTCTATACCGTCAGTAATCCAGTAGATCATGCCTGAGTTATAACCCGCATTTGTTAGCAGTTCAGCAGCACTTTCAATCCCTAGCAATGGGTCGCTTCCGGGTACGGGCATGATCTCGGGGGAAAGGCTGGGTATTAGCGTAGTAATATTCCCAGCATCTTCAGTGAGTGGGCTTATAACAAACGCATCGCCGGCATAAGCAACCAAGCCCATTTCACCCTCGCCGATAGCGTTGACTAAGTCTATGGCTTTGTATTTAGCCCTTGTCAGTCTGTCTGGCGTCATGTCGGTCGCACGCATCGAGAGCGACATATCTATTACTATAACGTGCCCCATTTTTAGCTGATATACCGGCTGGGGGAGGCGCTCCCACGTTGGGCCGGCGAGAGCTATAACACTCACAACCCATACAAAAGCCAGCATCCACATAGGCGGCTTTACGCCCATCTCGGTCTTTCCTATCACCATATGTTGATAAAGGTGCGAAGGGATCACCGATTGCCACCCAGATTGTTTTGCCGTGGTTTTTATAATTAAAACTACAAGCAACATTAGGGGTACAAGTGCCATAAACCATTCGGGGCGTAAAAAGTGAAATTGATTTAAGAAGTCGAAATTCATTATTTCGTCTCCTTATTTTTTTTGGTTACTTGTGCTGCTTTTCCCGAATTTAACTGTTGCGTTGACGTGTTATTTCGCTTTTGTACGAACCAACGATATAAAGACATAGAAATAGTGATAAAAGCCCACAGCGCTGACAATAAAATCGCAGCCGCTAGGGGGAAATAAAATAGCGCGCTCAGTGGGCGCATTTTGCGGGTCTCACCTTCGATAGGTTCAAGCGCATCAAGCTGTTGATAAATCGCCTGAAGTTCTTGGGCATTTCTAGCCCTAAAGTATTGGCCGCCGGTGGCGGTAGCAATATCAGTTAACATGCCTTCATCAAGTTCTTGCGACGGGTTTATCTGTCGGCTGCCGAAAAAGCTTTGGATCAGCATTTTGTCGGCGCCCACGCCAATAGTGTAAACCTTCACACCTTTACTTATAGCCAATTCTTTAGCTTGCTCTGGTGTAATATTTCCTGCGGTGTTTTGTCCATCGGTGAGTAGAATCAACACATTATTAGATTCTTCTCGTTCGTCAAAGCGCTTCACTGCTAAACCTATGGCGTCACCTATAGCCGTTTGCTCACCAACTAATCCAATAACAGCTTCACTGAGAAGTGTTGAAACGGTGTCTCTGTCATAGGTAAGCGGCGCTTGAACGTAAGCGGTATCGGCAAATAAAATCAACCCAATCCTGTCGCCTACGCGGCGCTGAATAAAGTCATACACGACCGACTTGGTCATGGTCAAACGATTGACTTGTCTACCATTTAGCTGCATGTCATCTATCTTCATACTGCCAGATAAATCCACCGCTAACATCATTTCTCGGCCTTCATTAGGTATGCTCACAGGCTCACCTAGCCATTGAGGCCGTGCGGCAGCTGTTACCAGCAGCAGCCATATCAAGCTACTGACTACCAGCGGTAATTTACTTTGTTTTAATTGGGTTTGTTCCGATACATCGCCAGGTCGCAAGCTGGGAACCCGCAGCGCGGCCATAGGCATGTCTTGGGCTTTTTTAGACAGTAGGCGAACCAAAATTGGTAAAGGGAGCACAAAGAAAACCCACCACCAAGCAAAATTAAGCATGATGCGGCTCCTTTACATTTTCAGAGGAAAGACCGTTCACCGCCCGCTTATTTCTCGGGAGCTTCGCTTTCGAAAGCCAATTTTTTACCGCCCCTTTGCAGGTTTCAAAGTCATTTGGGTTAGGGTTAGCTTGGTAAACATTACTTATCAATAATGCTAAGTCACCTTCAAGTTTGTTATCACGACTTTTTAGAGCAGATATTAAGAACGCTTGCCATTGTTTGCCGTATAGCCCAGCAACCTGCTCAGTAGAGAAATAGCTTATAGCGGTGCGCTTCAAAATAGAGTTTAGGGCTACCGGCCAATTACTTTGTTGTGCTGAAATTGATTCAAGCAATGCTAACGCTTGTTTACGAGGCTTATTATGCCGTACGTGAGCAGAAGTAGCTTTATAGAGACCAAATAACACCAATAGAACCACAGCGATAAGTACCCACCAACCCCAATCTAATGGCCAAATACTGACATCATTAGGCACGTGTATATCGCGCAGCTGGGCGAGGGGGTCTTGCTGCTGAGGCGCTGCAGGCATTTGATTTGCGGGTGGCATTGACTGTACAGACTTAGGTAAAAGATTTGATAAAAAATGAGTTGAAAGGCTATTGCTTTGCATTAATTAAGCTCCAACCGTTGTTCTTGTTGCATACTTTGAAGCTGTTCGTCTAACGGAAGGCCGGCACTCACACTGAATCTGGCGATGTTAGTTTTGCGCAACGTATCGTAAATTGCGTTGTTGTGTTCATTTCGCCATTTTAAATATTGCTGCTGTTCGGTATTGTCACCTAATACCCAGCGCTGTTGATTGTGACCATCTGAAACACTAACGGTTTGCAGTGAACTGGTTTGTGGCAAGGCATGTTCTATCGGGTCATGGATCACAATAGCCCTTACTTCACAATGGCGCGTCAAGTGACTTAAATGTTGAATAGCCTGGGCGCTTAAATGCTGAAAATCTGATACCAGATAAACTAAGCTTCCTGGCCTAGCTAAACGTCTTGCGCGCGCACAAGCATCAGCAAAAGCTTGTTCGTCTTTTGCTTTGTCAGCTTTAAACGGTGTGCTTTGTTCATGTAATGCCATGAGCTCATGACAAACGTGAAGTACGGCTTTTTTCCGAGTAAGGGGTTTAATTTCTTTGTGCTGTTGTTGGTTAAATACTAATGCGCCAACCTTATCGCCGCGAGCCGCAGCAGACCAGCTAATCAATGAAGATACATGGGCTGCCTGAACGCCTTTGGTAAGCAGTTGCGTACCAAAGGCCATTGAGGGCAGATAATCACAAAAAAGAAAAACCGGCCGCTCCCGCTCTTCCCGATATACTTTGGTGTGGGTTTTACCCGTACGCGCGGTAACGCGCCAATCAATAGCGCGAATATCGTCACCGGGTTGGTAGTGACGAGCCTCGTCAAACTCCATACCTCGGCCTTTGTGCTTGGTTAAATAACTCCCAGCAAGTTTAGCCTGTGGCATGCGTTTTGGCGCCAAGCTAAATAGCTTGGCCAACTGCTGGTAGCGAAGTAACTCTGCGCTAGACAGGGAGACACCGTTACATTGCAGCTTCTTCAGCTGCGCTTGCACATTCATCATAGCTTAAGGAACTGCGACGGTAGCTACAATCTTATCGAGTACATCGTTAACCGTTATACCTTCTGCCTCAGCTTGATAAGACAAGATAATACGATGGCGGAGTACGTTATGAACGACGGCTTGGATGTCGTCAGGGCCGACGAAATCTCTACCGCTAAGCCAAGCGTGGGCGCGTGCACAGCGGTCTAAGCTAATGGTGGCGCGAGGACTTGTTCCCATCGCTATCCACTGGCCTAATTCTGCATCAAAACTCGCTGGTTGACGGGTAGCCATTATTAATTGTACCAAGTATTGCTCTAACTCTGGCGCCATGTATAAGGACAAGGCTTCTTTACGAGATGTGAAAATATCATCTTGAGTTAGCGTTGGGGGGGTAATAGGCGGCTCTGAAAGCGCTTCGCCTCGAGTTAAACGCAGTATTTCTAATTCAGTCTCTGCACCTGGATAATCTATGTCCACGTGCATTAAGAAACGGTCAAGCTGCGCTTCTGGAAGCGGGTACGTTCCTTCCTGCTCTAGCGGGTTTTGCGTTGCCATAACTAAAAATAGCGGAGGAAGCGGGTAAGTTTTACTGCCTACGGTTATCTGACGTTCCGCCATGGCCTCAAGCAGAGCTGACTGCACCTTTGCTGGTGCACGGTTGATTTCGTCAGCTAAAACAAGGTTATGAAAAAGTGGCCCTTTTTGAAAAACAAATTCGCCGGTTTCGGGGCGATAAATGTCTGTCCCGGTTAAGTCGGCCGGTAAAAGGTCTGGCGTGAACTGCACACGATGGAAATCACCGTCAATACCATTAGCTAACGCATTAATTGCGCGTGTTTTTGCAAGTCCTGGAGGTCCTTCTACTAAAAGGTGGCCATCGGCCAAAAGAGCGATTAGAAGGCTCTTGGTTAACGCACTCTGACCAATGATCTGCTGGTCTAAATAAGCGTGTAACTGTTGAAATTGCGCTGCTGCCATAATGCAAAATTTCCGTTTGAGTTCTCGTTATCAGGAAGTGTCAGTTGGACAATGGGGTTAACTAATCTATTAAAAAGTGATCGCCTTAGTAAAAAGTGAATTAATAAACCTTTAGATAGTCACACTTTACCGTAGCCACTCTTTACCGTAGCCACAATGACACAAAACAGACTTTAATTTCCATATATGGTTCATTCTATCTTTCTTCAAGTCGTTAAATAGCAATAAAAATGCGATATGTAGTAGGGCATTGAAAAAGTTAATTGGGACGCCGCTGTTTATTTTACCGCCGTCTCAGAATTTTAAAGGTGACTTAAGCAACTAGGGAAAACTATCGTTTTATTTATATTGTCCTTTACCTAGCATTATTTGCTATTTTGTTCATTGTTTGTAAAAATCGGGTTTATTACAGGTCAGACCACTTCGTAGCAACAAGCTAATCACGAAGTTGGTCAACAATTTAGGTGCATTATGGCAACAAAACAATCAGTTACTACCCGAGAGGGTGATCGCATCGCCATTGTCGCGGGGTTGCGTACTCCGTTTGCGAAAATGGCTACATACTTCCACGGCGTACCGGCTGTTGATTTAGGTAAAATGGTCGTAAACGAACTTCTCGTTCGCCATGGTGTTCAAAAAGAGTGGGTTGACCAGGTTGTTTACGGTCAGGTAGTACAAATGCCTGAGGCGCCAAACATTGCCCGCGAAATCGTGCTTGGTACAGGCATGAATGTTCACACTGATGCTTACAGCGTATCTCGCGCTTGTGCCACAAGTTTTCAGTCTACGGTCAACATCGCTGAAAGCATGATGGCTGGTACGGTTCAGGTGGGTATCGCAGGTGGTGCAGACTCAACATCAGTGTCACCTATCGGTGTGTCTAAGAACCTTGCACGTGCTTTGGTAGATTTGCAGAAAACTAAAACTCTGGGTCAAAAGCTAAATATCTTTAAGCGCTTAAGCTTAAAAGATTTAGCGCCTGTTCCTCCTGCGGTTGCTGAGTATTCTACCGGTTTGTCGATGGGGCAAACAGCAGAGCAAATGGCAAAAACACATCAAATCTCTCGCGATGAGCAGGATAAACTAGCGCATCGCTCGCATAGCCTAGCCGCTGAAAGCTGGGAAGCAGGTAAACTGTCTAGCGAAGTCATGACTGCCTATGCAGAACCGTACAAGGGCGCGCTTGAGCGCGATAACAACGTTCGTTTCGATTCAAAGCTTGAAGGCTACGCGAAACTTCGTCCAGTATTTGATAAGAAATACGGCTCAGTAACTGCTGCAAATGCTACACCGCTAACAGACGGTGCCTCTGCGGTCATTATGATGACAGAAAGCCGAGCCAAAGAATTAGGTTATACGCCGCTAGGCTACATTAAGAGCTATGCCTTCTCTGCAATCGACGTATGGGAAGACATGTTAATGGGGCCGTCATACGCGACACCTATCGCGCTAGACCGCGCGGGCATGACGCTAAATGACCTAACACTAATTGAAATGCACGAAGCTTTCGCAGCGCAGACGCTTGCTAACGTTAAGATGTTTGCAAGTGATAAGTTTGCAAGAGAAAAACTAGGCCGCGACAAAGCCACAGGCGAAATCGACATGGATAAATTCAACGTAATGGGAAGCTCAATTGCTTATGGTCACCCGTTTGCGGCAACCGGTACGCGTATGATTACGCAAATGCTAAACGAGCTGAATCGACGTGGAGGTGGTACAGGTCTATTAACAGCATGTGCTGCAGGCGGTCTAGGTGCGGCAATGATTGTGGAGACAGAATAATATGAGTCAGGAACAAGAAATGACAAATGAAGTTCAGCCAGCATCAGGCGCATTTACGCTAACTAAGCAAGACAATGGCGTTGCCATTCTTAGCATGGACGTACCTGGCGAAAGTATGAATACGCTTAAAGCTGAGTTTGGCGATGAAATATCAGCCATGCTCGACGACATTGAGCGTGACAGCAGTATTAAAGGTGTTGTGTTAACAAGTGGTAAGCCCAGCTCATTCGTCGCTGGCGCTGATATTACTATGCTAGCAGCGTGTAAAACTGCTGAGGATGCAACGACTATAGCAGCGGGTGGACAAGCTATTTTCGATAGAATTGAGAACATGAAGGCTACCTTCGTTGCAGCGATTCACGGCCCAGCGTTAGGTGGTGGTTTGGAGCTTGCGCTTGCGTGTCACTATCGCGTATGTACCGATTCATCTAGTACTCAGTTAGGTCTACCTGAAGTACAGCTTGGACTATTGCCAGGCAGTGGCGGTACTCAGCGTCTTCCACGTCTTATTGGTATCCAGCAAGCAATGAAAATGATGCTAACTGGCTCACCTGCACGGGCCAAGCAAGCTAAAAAATACGGCATTGTTGATGAAGTTGTTCCGCATAGCGTACTTTTGAAAGTGGCAGAGCAGTTTGCCCTAAAACGCAAGCCAGAGCGTGACGCGCCGCAAAAAAGCGCTATGGACAAAATGTTAGAAAAAACGGGCCCAGGCCGTAACATGATGTTCAAAAAAGCCCGTGAGGCAACGTTTGCTAAAACCAAAGGCAACTATCCTGCGCCGGGTTACATTATCGACGTTATTGAAACAGGCATGAACGAAGGCATGAAAGCGGGGCTTAGAGCCGAAGCAGAAGCCTTTGGTAAGCTAGTGATGACGCCTGAATCTTTCCAACTTCGTCAGATTTTCTTTGCGACAACTGAAATGAAGAAAGAAAACGGCGTTGAAGGTGTTAAGCCTGAAAAGATGAAGAAAGTAGGCGTGCTTGGCGGTGGTTTGATGGGCGGTGGTATCGCTTATGTAACCTCGACTAAAGCCGGCGTGCCTGTGCGCATTAAAGACGTACGTGCCGATGGCATTGCAAACGCAATGAAATACAGCTACGACATTCTAAATAAAAAAGTGAAGAAGCGTTTCATGCGTAACAGCGAAATGCAGAAGCAGTTAGCGCTTCTTACCGGTACACTGGATTACAGCGGCTACCAAGACGCGGATATCGTGGTTGAAGCGGTATTTGAAGACTTAGAACTTAAGCAAAATATGGTGGCGGATATCGAAGAAAACTGCAAAGAAAGCACGATCTTCGCGTCGAATACTTCGTCTATTCCAATTACACAAATTGCAGCAAAAGCGGCACGCCCTGAAAACGTGATTGGTCTTCATTACTTTTCGCCTGTAGACAAAATGCCGTTAGCTGAAGTTATCGCACACGACAAAACGTCGGACCAAGTCATTTCATCTACGGTAGAGTTTGCGAAGAAGCAAGGCAAAACGCCCGTTGTTGTTAAAGACGGCGCGGGTTTCTATGTGAATCGTATTTTGGCACCTTACATGAACGAAGCGGCAAACTTGATTCTGGATGGTGAACCAATTGAGCACATCGACAAGTCTTTGGTTAAGTTTGGCTTCCCAGTGGGCCCTGTGAAACTGCTTGATGAAGTGGGCATTGATGTAGGTACTAAGATCATTCCATTCCTTGTAGAGGCATTTGGCGAGCGTTTCACTGCGCCAAGCGCGTTTGATAAAGTACTAGCAGATGGCAGAAAAGGTAAGAAGAACCAAAAAGGATTTTATTCTTACGAGGGTAAGAAGCCAGGTAAAGAAGTGGATGAATCAATCTACGAATTACTTGGGCTATCACCATCTGCCAAGTTAAGTGAAAAAGAAGTTGCCGAACGCTGCGTGCTTATGATGTTAAACGAAGCTGCACGCTGTTTAGACGAAGGTGTTATCCGCAATGCCCGAGATGGCGACATTGGTGCTATCTTCGGAATTGGATTCCCTCCGTTCTTAGGTGGCCCATTCCGCTACATGGACACTCTTGGTATTAAACACCTTGTTGCTCGATTAAACCATTATGCTACCGCCGTAGGTGATAAGTTTGCGCCTGCCGACGTGTTAGTGAAAATGGCGGAAAACGATCAAAAGTTTTATAGTTAAGTATATAAAATGTTAAAAACCGGGCGTTGCCCGGTTTTTTTATGCCTAACATTTATTTTTGCTGGTTTATTGTTCTATTTTAAGTAGAATCTGCGTGATTAAAAAATGAACGTGTCAAAATGTTGGCGTCAATTATCAGTGACTTAGCGTTATTAATTGATCAGAGCTAATAACTCTACAAAGTTAGATTAAACCGTTGGAGGCAGTGTGATTTCACTCGTAGTATTAAGCGTAATCTTTTCTCTGTATTTTTATGTAGAAGCGTTTAAATGGGGAATGAACGCGAAGAAGTGGGCGCTTGCTGGCCTTATATTAGGCCCTGTTTTGCTGCCTATGTTTTCTATCTCTCGACACCTACACTGGCGCAATGCGGTGGGGTTCAATAATCTTTATATTGCTGCTTAGACTTATCGATTACGTTATCCGCTAACGGCAGGTCCATTTTTCAGGTATAAAAAAAGAGAGTATCCACTCTCTTTTTTGGAAATCGTTTCAACTTCAATTAGAAGCCTACGCCACCACCATGACCGCCACCAGTTTGAGGTCTTACATACTCTAGCTGAGTAGTAGTCTCTTTTTGCGACTCAGGAGCCTGTTTAGCGCCTTCTTGCTTGTCGGCTGCAACTGGGGTAGCGGTAGAAAGTACTAGTGCAACTGCGTACTCTTTTAACATGTTAATTTCCTCTGATTTTTTTGAACGAACAAACAAAGCCGATTTTTTATATTTGTTACCGGCACTCTAGTTATTGCTAGTTACGTGCCAATATGTAGAAAATTTTATTAATCCTTTTAAATCAGTGGGTTATGAGTTTTTTAAAGTCCGTAAAGAGAAGGGAGAATTCTAGCGCCATAATAATGGCACTAAAGTCTAATATACGAAGGTGGTAAGGGAAGAATTTTGCCTTAGCTTGCCGCTTGAAGGATGCAAGAAGGGTGAAAAGTGCCCCTCTGGAAAGAACGTTGAAGGGGCAATGAAAGGATTAGTACTGAGCGTTAGTACTGGCTACTGCCTAATAGTGTATGTAGCTTTTGATTTTCGGTAAGCAGCTTTTCAAAACGTTCTGCATTTAATGGGCGGCTGTATAGAAAGCCCTGTAGCATTTCGCAATCGTAGCGGCGTAGTATGTCGAGTTGTGATTCTTCCTCTACACCTTCCGCTACCACTTTAAGACCTAAGTTGTGGGCAATATTGATAATGGCCGCAGCCATATGTCTGTCCACGTTGCTTTTAGCAATATCATCGATAAAGGCTTTGTCGATTTTTAAGGTGTTAAGTGGGAAACGTTTTAAGTACGCGAGTGATGAGTAGCCTGTACCAAAATCGTCTAGCGCTAAGTGAATGCCCCGCTCGCG
Source organism: Pseudomonadota bacterium (assembly GCA_034190055.1). Lineage (GTDB taxonomy): Bacteria > Pseudomonadota > Gammaproteobacteria > Enterobacterales > Alteromonadaceae > Alteromonas. Next base: position 23,962 of record JAXHTT010000012.1, read on the forward strand.
AAGTCGCGTCATCATTTGAAGGCCGTTTTCAGGGCTTTCCATAAGCGTGCCTTCGGTAATTTCGCATTCTAGATGCAGCGGTGATAGGCCTACATCGCTTAATATTTTATTTATTCTGTCATCTAAATCGGGTAATTCGAACTGCTTGGCTGATATATTCACGGCTACACGACCGCTAAACAACCCTTGATTTACCCAGCGTTTGGTATCAGCACAGGCTTTGCGAAGTACCTGCTCACCAATTTCAATAATCTGACCGGTTTGCTCTGCTAACGGGATAAATTGCCCCGGGCTTACTATGCCTTTTTGCGGGTGTTCAAAACGCACTAGGGCTTCCATGCTGACTAACTTGCCCGAAGCAATATCCACTTTAGGCTGATAGTAAACGGTGAACAGATCGTCCTTAATGCCTTGGCGGATTAAGTTTTCAATTTGCAGCTGCCTAACCGCATTTTGATTCATTTCACCACTGAAAAACTGATAGCTATTGCCGCCGTTGTTTTTAGCAAAATACATGGCTGTATCCGCGTTTTTTAGCATTTCCTGTGGCGATTCGCCGTCGTCTGGATAGAAGGCTATTCCAATACTCGCCCCTAGAACAAACTCTTGTTTATTGATAATAAAGGGGCGCGACAGAGTATCTAACAAGCTTTGTGCATAATGGGTCACTGTATGAATATCGGCGTTATCTTCCATCAATATACTGAATTCATCGCCTCCCAATCGGTAGCAGGTGGCATTTTTGCCCGTTATACGCTGTAGCCGTTTAGCAATTTGCTTAATTAGAATATCGCCAGTTTGGTGGCCCAGCGAGTCGTTTATCTTTTTAAAGTTATCCATATCCAAGCACAGAAGAGAGTGGGCGCTGGATTTACGCACTAAGTTCTGATGACTGGCTTGGAAGAACGAACGGTTAGGCAATTCGGTCAACGGGTCAACATTAGCAAGCTTCAATAGTTCTTTTTCAGTACTCTTACGCGACGTAATATCGCTGAAAACACCCACGAAATGACTAATTTTGCCGTCTTCATCGTGCACGGCATCAATATTAAGTTCCATTTCGTAGCGTTCACCGTTTACCCGCACGCTCTCCACTTCACCCGACCAGTTGCCCTTAGATTTTAGGGTTTTCTTGATTTCCTCAGTAAAGGCATCTGGATATAAATGAAAATGCATATAGCTGGCAAGGGCTTGGTCGCGAGTTTCACCGGTATAGCTGCAGTATGCATTATTAACGCTGATAAACTTGAATTGGGTATTGGTAATAAATACCCCTTCGGAAATATTCTCTATAGAGCGCTTAAACAGGTTAAGCTGTTCTTCCGCTTCTTTTAAATGGTGAATGTTCTTAAGCGTGCCCGTCATTCTCACTGGTTGATCGTTATGGTCCCGCTCTACCACTTTTCCGCGATCCAGTATCCAAATCCACTGATTTTTAAACGTCTTGGCACGATAGGCCAATTCGTAAAAATCACTATTGCCCTCTAAGTGCTCTCTGAGCGCAGATTTGACTCGGATAATGTCGTTAGGGTGAATATTGGCATCATAGGCACCAGTTGTACGAATATCGTCTTGAGGAAAGTCTAAGGTCCCCCAAGTGTTTGCACGGTATACCTGACCTCGATACACATCCCAGTCCCATAATTCATCGCCCGAACTCCAGAGTGTTAGTTTTAATCGCTCTTCCGACTCCTTAATAGCAAGCTGATTTGCCTTTCTTATTTGGTACTGACGAACAATAAAGGCAAGTATCGCTAACGCGATTAAACAATAAAAAACGAGGGCAACGCTATGAAGCCAAGGGGGGCGTTCTATAGTTATTTTTAAACTTCTACTGTCAGACCAAGCTTTACCTGGCTCTTTCGCTTGTACTGAAAATGTATAGTTACCGAAAGAAATATTATTAAACTGAGCAGTACGTTCTTTGTCGACATAGACCCAGTCACTCTCAAAACCGCTAAGCTTATACCTATAAGTCACTTGGTCTGGATAAACCGGATTAACCAGCCCAAAGGAAATACTGAAGCGGGTTTCATCATGCTTTAGCGCTAACTGTTCTTCGTAAGTGATATTTTCCTTTAGCGATAAGTAATTCGAAGTTTCGTCGTTTTCAATTTGTTTTTGCCTAGCTTTTGCAAATGAGCCAAACACACTCACTTGGTAAAGTTGGGGAGGGAGAGTCTGCTCAACTTGGTCACTCGTGCTAACAGCCTGCTTCGAAATTTTAACAAAACCTTTATTGCCGCCAAAATAAATCGTTTTGTCAGTGGTAGCAATAACTGCGCCTTCGCCAAGAGAGTTAAACTCCAACTGAGCATTGGGAATGCTGTCCGCCTCTCTTAATGTGGGTAGGTGAACTTTGTGTACGCCTTTAGCATCAGAATACCAGATGCTATTGTCTACCGCTGTCGTTGAAGTAATAAAACCACTTTGATTGTATCTCTTTTGTTTATTGACTAAAGAAAAACTATTTTTATCTAATTGAATAACGCCATCGGAGCGCGTTGTTAACCAGAAGCCAGACGACGTTTCGTGTACGCCATAGACCACAGAGTTAATGCCGTTGGACGAATCTAGCACTTGAATGGCCTTGCCTTTATTAACTGAGTATATAACTAGCTTTTCACCAGCCCTAAACCAAATGTTATTATTGTTATCCTCATATATCGCTAGGATATCTCTAGTTTTTTCAGTTGGTGCTGTCTTAATAATTTCTACGTTTTTAACTTCTTCAGAAATAGGAGGGGTGCTTATGGAGTAGACATGTCCAACACCTACTTGCAACCAAATCGCGGAGTCGCCCTTGAATATATAGTCGATAAATGACCCCTTGAAATACTCGCGAACTAAAGCCAAACCATCTTCTGTTTTTTGGAATACTAGCAAGCCCGTAGACGAAGCAACCCAGATATTATCTTGGTCATCAATTTCGATATCCCAGTAGTGTATGGCGGGATCCATCTCTTCGAAAAATTTGAAAAACGATACATTTCCCGTTTCGCGAGAGATTTTGCCAAGCCCTTTTTGCTGAGAAATTAGGTAAAGTGTCTTGTCGCTGCTCTCTGCAAAACCCCATAATGTAGAAAAATTGTCTTCACTATGGCGGTCGGAGTTGTAAACCGGTTGAAAATGTACGCTGGCATACTCGGGGTGATACTTAAAAGCACCGCGATGAAAGGTTGCCGCCCACACCACACCCGTACGGTCCTCAATTACTCGCATCACGATGGCAGATGGAATGCCTGTAGAGTTATATACGTCTGAATTTAAGTGTAGATAATTAGGACTATATTCCGGTGAAATGGTGCTTTCAGCAGCATCTGACAATAAAAAAAGTCCGATATAAGTGCCCACCCAAATATCTTTGCCTACAACTGAAAGTGAAAGGGAATTGACTTCTTCTGTGACTCCCAAGTCATCGCCTTGGATTCGTTTTAAAATCCGTCCATTAGAGGCTAAAACGATAAGGCCCTTATTTGTTGCTAACCAATAATTGCCGTTAATTACCGTGATATCATGCAGCGCGCGTATATCTAAAGAAACTCCCCAGGGATTGACTTTGCTTGCGTTGTGCACCTCCAGCGTTTCAGTGTCTATCAAGGCCGCGCCGAATTTATTGGATCCCACCCATATACGATTAGCCTCTTCGAAAATCACTTTTATAAAACTTTCTTCTTTGAAAACTTGCGATAATACAATTATTTGGGAACTTTTTTTGGAGAAACGGTAGAGGGATTTACGATCAGCGAAAAGGATGTCGCCATTTTTCGCTTCTGAAATTGCAGTAATTAAGTCTGTCTTTATCACAGAGTTGTTTCTATCGAAGACTTTAAAACTGTCTGATTCTGGCTGATAAAGCGCTAGCCCTGAATGGGTTCCTACCCACAGCTGTCCTTCTGAGTCGACAAACAAAGTTTGAATATAACCAGAAGGTAAGGAGTTGGGGTCAACATCTGACGGGTGGTATTGCTTTACGTCATAACCCGAATAACGGTTAAGACCATTTGATGTCGCGAGCCAAATAAAACCCATATGGTCTTCCACAATGTCTAGCACTGCGGTGTCTGATAGGCCGTGTTGCTTATTTAATTCTGTGAAATGAAGATCAGAAACTTCTATCGCCTTCGCAGGATTACAGAGAAATCCTGACAAAGCCAACGAGAAAAGCAGCATTGAATAGATTAGGGTTGAGCGCACCTATACACCTTTGGCATACGCCATTTATTATTTTTTTATTTTTTACTGGCAGCATCCCTAACAACCAGAATAATAAATATGCCGAATTAACTGAGCCTCTACAAGGACTTTTTAGAGTTAGCAGGGGTGTTGGGTTACTTATTAAGCAACTTCAGATAAATCCGGTGTCTATTTATCGACATGTTAGTCAAAAACTTGACGTTTAAATCGCAGGTTCGCATCTGTTTTCTGTAAAATGCTGACAGAAGAGGGGGGATTACAGACAAATTTGAAGTCTTTCATAAAAGAAAGGCGGCAGACTTTCCGCTTAATTAAGGCGCTAAACCAGCCCTTATCAGAGCGCTAAACTAACCTTCACTTGGGCGCTATACTCAGTAGCATTGTGGTCAGTAGTACGGTATCTCTTGTTTGAAGTGGGAAATACTGTTTATTGTACGCTTCTCTTGAGTTGGAATGGCTTCGAACTTTCCTTTGGAAAACAAGACAAGTTCTCCACAGCGTTCGCGCTTGGCAAGTTGCTGCGCAAAATCTTGGATCTCTTCAAAACTTAGCTCTTTCACTCGCTCTGCTAGTTTAACGTTTCTGTTAAACCCTAAGTCTTGTGTACCTAAACTCACCCATAGTCGCTGAGATTTCATGGACAACGTTAGGTCTCGTTCCTCTAGCTGTTTTATTAAGTTTTGTTGAATTGTCGGCCAATAGAAGCGATAGAACTCAATTTCATTTAGCTGCTGAAACAGAAATTCTGTCATAGCATCTAACAAATTTTTCGGGCTACATTGGGGGCTTTGAATGTAGAAGGCCATACCAGGGTGCTGATTGTGCGGAACGTAGCCAGTTCCTACAATATAACCTAGTTGCTGTTCTGTTCTTAAAGAATTGAAAAACGGCGCGGCTAGCATTTGCTCTAGTACCATACAAAGCGCCGTGTCGGTCAAGCTCGGTGAGGGGGCTTGTAGATAGAGTACTACCGCTGCGTCATCATGCTTACAAAGCACTTCATGGTAAAGCGTTCCCCCCACAGGAAGTTTAGATACCGCCCGTGAAAGCGGGCCGCCACCAGCATTAACACACTGTTCTTGAAGCGCCTTTGAAAATACTCTTGCCTCTTCGCTAGACCAGTTTCCGTGCATAAATGCTTCAATGAAATAATGCTCAAAAGCACGCTTTCTGCAGTTATGCATTTGCTCAAAGGTGATACTGTCTATTACATCTAGCAGCTCCACAGGTGCTTGGGTGTTGCGCTGGATAAGTACGCTCAATCGGGAAAACAAGCGGTTAGTGGGCTTATTTAACAGCGAGTTGTGCAGGCTTTGAATTTGCAACGCTTTGTGATGCTCAAAGGTTTTTTCATCAGGTATGAAATCAAGCACCGCAGCGAGGAGCTGATTGGCCAATAAAGTTTGTTGATTAGTGAAGCCTCGGGTGTGAAGTGTAAATCCCGCCTGATGTCCATATATACGATAATGCAGGCCCGCTATTTCGGCTCTGTAATATTTCGCCTGCAAGTAATCATTTAACGCGCCAAGCCATATACGTTTTGCAGCAACAGCCAGTAAAGAGTCAGAAAATTCCGCTACGTCAAAAGAGATATAAATATCGCCTTTGGGGCTATGGAACTGCTGGTCTTGAGCAAACCAAAACCGATAACCGCCGTTATCCACCAACTTATTAGGAATATTGAAGCCAGTCTCGGGCAATATTAGGCTGTATTCGTTTGCTAAATAAGGGTTGGGTGGGGGAAGCTGTAATTCACTAATAGCCTTTGGTGAAGCAAGCTTTTGCAAAAGTGCGGGATCAATTTTCTCTACGCTGTATTCCGCCTCGTAGAACGCGCACACTTGTGTGGTTTTTACGTCTTTCGAAATAACTTTCAGACGAATGTTGTCTGGAGTGAAATAGGATAAAGCGTGTTCAATAACGTTTTTGTCATAGCTGTCTATGGTCGAGCGAAGTTTACCTAATTCGTCTTGGCCAAAAATAAACTGGTGCTGTGCGTATTCTGTTACCACGCTAAGTGGCTTGATATTCTCTTCGTACTCAAGGGCTAGAGTATTTAACTTTGATTTTTCATGAAAGCGCCAATCTTCGTGGGATGCCTCTCGGATTACTGAGATATAGCTAAATAGCGCTTCCAATACACGGTTTTTGTTTTCCAGCCCGTTTTGAGTAAGCTGGAAACTCACATTAAAGTCCTTAAACTTGTCTCCCTCAATACCCGAACCGGCAATAAGATTAAGCGCCCAGTCCTTTTCTTTAAGGTAGGCTAGTAAACTACCTTCGCCCTCATCGCCAATTAAATGGCTAATATGGTTTAACGGCTTTGTTTTATAGTCATTTTGTAAAGCGGGTAGGGCAAACGTCACTATCATCCGCTTTGCTGACTGTAGCGGATGTATGTTAATTTGTATCCCCAATTCATTTTCGGTGTAAAGTACTGGCCAGTCATCTGACGCTAACTGTCCTGCCGGCATACTGGCAAAACATTGATGCACTAATGCCTCAAGCTGAGGTAAAGGCATAGTGCCAGCAATACAAAGGCACATGTTTTTTGCACAATAATAAGTTTGATGAAGTGCTTTGAGTTGTTGCTTTAGCGCAGCGCATCCATGTTGAGAAAAGGTATCGCTGTTACCTACTGAGAACTTAGCGAAAGGGTGCTTTGGATTACAGGTTTCCTTGTGAATTTGGTAAAGGCGACGAAGGTCATCTTTTTTCTTAAACTCAAATTCGGCATGAATATTTTTTATTTCGTTGGTAAGCGCTTCTTCTTCGAATAAGGGTTGTCTAAGCATATCCGCAAAGGCAGGTAAGGTCTGCGCAATCGCGTCACTACTACAATTAAAGTGGTAGTTGGCGTATTCGGTACCAGTCCAAGCGTTTATGCTGCCCCCGTGCTGTTCAATAAAGCCATTTATTGCATTAGGTTTGGGAAAGTGCCGGCTCCCCATGAAAAGCATGTGTTCTAAAAGGTGAGCTAATCCCTGACAATCGTTGGGGTCGTAGAAATGTCCTGCCCGTACCGCCATAGAAACAAAAGACTCATTTGCCTCAGGCGTATGACACAGCATCACACGTAGGCCGTTAGGCAAAGTTATGTGGTGCGCGCTTTCTAATTTGATCGAGTTATTCACATTTTCTCATATATGGTCAAAGGCACCTTACTGCTGGAGCAACTATTAAGATAATCTTCACAAAACCTTAAATAATAGTCGAGAATTCTCATTATTCACGGTTTAGCGCTAGGCGTAGATTCAGCTCTCTGATATCTTTAGCGTACTTTCATTAATACTATGCGCAATGTTATGTCAGGTCAAAGTAGCAACGACGACATTTATCTTTTCATTATGCGTCACGGTGAAGCAGAAGCACCTCGACTCGATGACAAAAGTAGACAGCTCACGTCAGTAGGCCGAGAACAGGTCAAGTCGGCAGCTCTGTGGTTAAAAGACCAGTATTGTAAAGAGGGTATTGTTGATTTAGCGCTTGTAAGCCCTTATCGCAGAGCAAAACAAACCTTCGACATGGTGTCGCTAGACGTTGAAGCGGGTAAAGTTGAAAGTAATGAAGATATTGTGCCTGAGGGCTCGCCGCGATTGGTGAGTGACTATATTGACGGTCTGCTTCACGCAGCCGTAAATTCTAAAAAGCCCATTAAAAAGCTGCTTGTCGTTAGCCACATGCCGCTTGTTAGCTATCTGGTGGATGAGCTCTGCCAGTCTTATACCACCAGCTTGTTTTCTACAGCGTCAATTGCGGTAATTAAGTACTCTTTGCATGAGCACAAGGGCACCTTGGTTAAGCACTATCAAGGCCTTTAACACAGTTCAATCATTCTCACGTGAATTAATAAAAATTGAACAAATAATTGTTAAGTATATCCCTATCCGGTCGATAGCCTTTTTGAGAGTGTCAAAGTTTATTCTATTGAAGGGTTGGGAAATGGACAGCAAATCTATTCCTGAGCTCCTTAAGCGTTCATTGCAATCGCATATGGCGGAGGCTGATTTACGTGAAGATGAGGAGACGCAGGATATTATTGCCAAGTTATCTGAATTATCAGATAAAGTCGCTGCTGCGAAAGCGAGAGCGCTGGCAAATCGCGCGCAGCGTCTAGCTGACGAAGCAAAAGGCTAATTGATTGGGCCGATAATACGACAAGCGCCACACCGCCTAGTGGTCACTGCTCGACTCTTTAGGTGCAACATAATATTCCGGCATAACTCTGACGGTTTTTATCATGCTTTCTGATATATCGACTATTTCAAGTGGATAGCCCGCTAAACGAACGCTGACCTTGTTTTCAGGAATATCTTCAAGATACTCAAGCAATAGACCGTTAAGGGTTTTAGGACCTTCGGTTGGTAATTTCCAGTCCATTTCTCGGTTCAATTCACGCACGTTAGCACTGCCGTCAACCAGTACCGAACCGTCTTGCTGTACGTGGGCTTCTTTACTGTGATCGGGTACCATGCTGGTCGTAAAGTCACCGATAATCTCTTCTAAAATATCTTCCAACGTCACTAGACCCATGATATCGCCATATTCGTCTACCACTAGGGCAATGCGCTCTTTTTCTGCTTGAAACTTATACATAAGCGTATGCAGAGGCGTAGATTCGGGGGTGTAGTAAATTTCCCGCACAGCGCGAAGCAGACTTGACTTGGTAAACTGATCTTTTGATAAAAGTCGCAGAGCATCACGCACGTGAACAAAACCTACGGCATCGTCGACACTATCACGGTATAACAACACCCGGGTGTGCTGTGCATGGGTCAAGGCTTTCTGAATTTTCTTCCAGTCATCATTAATATCGATGGCAAAAATTTCAGCGCGAGGCACCATGATATCTTCGGCAGTGACGCTTTCTAAATCCAGAATACTCACCAACATGTCCTGGTGACGTTTAGGGATCATGGCGCCCGCTTCAAATACAACGGTTCTCAACTCTTCTCTACTTAATGAATCGTCATTGCCATTTGCTGGGCTAATTTTGAGCAGCGCAAGAATACCATTGGTAATACCGTTGATAGCGGCTACAAAAGGGTAAAGTAGCGTGAGTAATGGAAGAAGGATAATAGAACTAGGGAAGGCTATTTTTTCTGGATAAAGTGCCGCCAGCGTTTTCGGTGTGACTTCTGCAAAAATCAGCAGAACTAGTGTTAGGCCAAAGGTTGCGGCGAACAGCCCCCAGTAGTCACCAAATAGGCGAATACAAAGTATGGTGGCAAGCGAAGAAGCCGCAATGTTAACAAGGTTGTTACCGATGAGGATGAGGCCGATAAGGCGGTCTGGTCGCTCCAGAAGCTTAGCAACACGCATAGCCGAGCGGTTGCCTTCTCCCTGCAAGTGCTTGAGTCGATAGCGGTTTATCGACATCATGCCTGTTTCTGAACTAGAGAAATACGCAGATAGTAATATGAGTACGCCGAGCGCGATAAACAGCGTACTCGTTGATATGTCGTCCAATTAAGGGGTTCCTGTACAAACTAAGGCTTCAAATGTATTGATTTGAGGGATGAGTTTCAAGGGGAAATTGTTGATATTACCCTAAATACTCACAAAGTTTAGCGTAAAGCGAGAAGCGCCTAGCAATGTGGTTGATAGACTAGGCGGCTATAGATAGCTTTTTTTAAAGAAGAAACTCGCGCACCAACTTGCTACCAAAATAGGCAAGAGATAACAGCGTAACGCCTAATACCGTCATCACAATAACCTGTCGTCCTCGCCAACCTCTTAGCTTCTGGCCTATCAGAAGAATAAGAAAAACCACAAGCGCAGCAGCGGAAAGCACTGTTTTATGTGCGTAGGTTTTGTTAAACATGTCTTCTAAGAAAACAAACCCGCTAATCAGCGAAACCGTTAGTAGACAGGTGCCCGCAAGCAACAGCTTAAACAAGATATTCTCCACTAACATTAGAGGAGGCAGTGACGAATGAAGCAGCGCCGCACCTTTCTGTTTAAGCCTGTAGGTGATGTAAGACATTTGAAGTGCATACAAAAATGCAATGACCAAGGTACAGTATGCAAATAAGGATAGGCTAATATGAATCACCAAGCCTGGCTGCAGTTCAATATGCATGATGTACGACACGGGAATAAATTGTGAGGCAAGTACTGTCAGACTAGCGAAACCGAATACAACGGGAAGTAAAATTAAATTCGGAATGGCGCGGGCGAAAATTAGCATGGAAATAGTGATTATCCACGACACCAGAGAAAGAACATTAGTTACACTCATATCCTGTCCTGGCGCAACCATGATAGCGCTGGTAAGAAATGCGATATGTGCGATTGTCCCTAGACTAGCGATAGATAGGCCTAATCGTTTATTCGGGCCGTCTTGATGTACGAATTTGCCAATAAGCACTGCCGCAGCCAACGCGTAGAGTAAAGCAGCAGAAATGGCGAAAAGGGTGTTCATGATGCGTCCTGTAATAGGTAGGTGATGTCTTCACCGATTGAGTCGGTATTGATACTGCAACTTGCAAGTAAATTCAACCATCTCCTTGATTTTGTTTGTTTCACACCCACTTTTAGTGTGGGTATTAAGAGCGCATGAATTTTTGGCTTTTTAACATTTACTGTGCATCAGAGCCTGAGAATGACAACAAAAAACAATAGATATCAGCGCAAAACTTTAAAAATTTAACAGCAATTGTGGGTACGTTACGCTTCGCTTTTACGTTACAATGCGGGCATTACGTCTGAAATCAAAAGAAGTTTCATACTATGTTTGAGAATTTATCAGAACGCTTAGGCCAGACATTACGAAATGTCAGCGGTAAAGGGCGTCTTACTGAAGACAATATTAAAGAAACGCTACGCGAAGTGCGTATGGCGCTACTTGAAGCCGACGTCGCGCTTCCAGTAGTAAAGTCGTTTGTTGCACAAGTAAAAGAGCGTGCTGTTGGTACCGAAGTAACCAAGAGCTTAAAGCCTGGCCAAGTATTCATTAAAATCGTTCAGTCTGAGCTTGAGTCTGTGATGGGGGAGGCGAACGAAAAGCTGAACCTGGCGACCCAACCTCCAGCTGTTGTGCTAATGGCTGGCCTACAAGGTGCGGGTAAAACTACGTCTGTAGGTAAGCTTGCCAAATACTTAACCGAGCGCGAGAAAAAGAAAGTAATGGTAGTGAGTGCCGACGTATACCGTCCCGCCGCTATCAAGCAGCTTGAAACCCTTGCTGGTGAAGTGAATGTTGCTTTCCATCCATCTACGATTTTACAAAAGCCCATTGATATCGTTAACGATGCCATAGTAGAAGCGAAGAAGAACTTCTTTGATGTACTGCTAGTGGATACAGCAGGTCGTTTGCACGTCGACAACGACATGATGGATGAAATTAAAGAGCTTCACGCTGCCGTTAAGCCTATTGAGACCCTGTTTGTAGTGGATGCCATGACGGGGCAAGACGCTGCGAATACGGCAAAAGCGTTTAACGATGCGCTCCCCCTTACCGGTGTTATCCTTACCAAGGCGGACGGTGACGCTAGAGGTGGTGCTGCGCTATCGGTTCGTCACATTACCGGTAAGCCTATCAAATTTATTGGTATGGGCGAAAAGGTTGATGCACTAGAGCCTTTCCACCCTGAGCGAGTTGCGTCTCGTATCTTGGGCATGGGTGACGTACTTAGCCTTATCGAAGAGGTTGAGCGTAAAGTTGATAAGTCAAAAGCCGAAAAGCTGGCCAAAAAGGTACAGAAAGGTAAAGGCTTCGATCTGCAAGACTTTAAAGATCAGCTCGAGCAAATGAAAAACATGGGCGGCATGATGGGTATGCTTGATAAGCTGCCTGGCATGGGTGGTATGTCTGATAAAATTAAAGATCAGGCGAACGACAAGCAGTTCAATCAAATGGAAGCCATCATCAATTCAATGACGCCAGCAGAACGTGCACGCCCTGATATGATCAAAGGTTCACGCAAACGTCGTATTGCAGCAGGCTCTGGAACCCAAATTCAAGACGTAAACCGTTTGCTTAAACAGTTTACCCAAATGCAGAAAATGATGAAGAAGATGTCTGGCGGTGGTATGAAGAAAATGATGCGCCAGATGAAAGGCATGATGCCACCGGGTGGTGGCGGCTTTGGAGGTCCTGGTGGTCCGGGCGGCCCAGGTGGATTTGGCGGGGGCGGCTTCGGCGGAGGCGGCGGCTTCCCACCTCGTTAATTCGCTATAGTTCTAAAACGACCAAAAACCTCAACAGCAGCAATGCGTTGAGGTTTTTTGTTTTTGTTGCATCCAATATCAAATGTGACTCGTTTGGCTTGTTGAACAGGACGTGAGCAGTATCTATCGCACAGATTCGCGGTTGACAACGTCTCTTCAAAAACAACAAGTATGGAGATGAAGATGGAATTCAACAAAACTTCGCAGCAAAAAATGAAATTGTCATTATTAGCAACGGCTATGCTTTTTGCTTTAAGCGCCTGTGATGGCGACGATGGAACCGACGGATTGAATGGCGCAGATGGTGTCGATGGCGCACCAGGTCAAGATGGAGCGCCAGGGCAAGACGGCGCGCCTGGCTTTGCTGCTGCAACTTTTCTTGTTGCCAATAATGGTGATGATAATCGCAATACCGTAACGGCTGTCGACCAAAACGCCAGCGCGCTTAGTACGGTAACCACTGGCGCTAATGAAGGCATTGTCTTCACTAATAAAGGTTCTCTTATTCAAGCGGGCGACAGTGACTTACCGCTTTTAAGAACGCAGTGTAATTTTGATGCACAAACAGATTACACGACGAATAAAGGGCACGAAATAACGGGTACAGCTACCGGATTAGTCAACCCTAAAGGTATAGCATTTGCTGAAAGTGCTGGCCTAGTAATGGTGGCAGACTTTAACGGGCAAAAAATAAGTGTGTTTGGTAGTCAAGCGGCAGGGGACGTTGCGCCTATTGCTGAGATAATGGTATCTGCAAAACCATGGGATTTGGCCTACGACGAGCAAAGCGATAGGTTATTCGTTGCACTTACCGATGGCACACTAGCGGTGTACGACAATGTGGCAAGCACAAATTTTGTCCCTACTGTGATGCGTTCAGTTGTTCCTTCGGATGCTGATGGAAACCAAATTTCAATTAATTTACACGGCATTGTGTACGAGCCTAAATCTAACCGTATAGTGGTGTCAGATGTGGGCGATGCTTCTGTGGCCGACGACGGTCAAATATTTGTGATTGAAAATGTCTCTTCAGCAGATGGGGCGGTTGTACCAACCAGAGTAATAGGCGGAGCATCGACCCAGCTTGGCAATCCAGTAGACATTATCCTCACCGGGTCTGACCTACGCGTGGCGGAAAAATCAAACGACGCCATTCTGGTTTTCTCAAATATCTTCAACGGAGAGAGCGGCGATATTACACCTACGTTATCAACGCCGTCGGTGAAGCCGGAGTCTTTAGCAGAGTTTACAGAATTAGACGAAATGAAAGACGCTTCGGACGACGGCATAACAACTATGCCTATTTTGGGACTTTCGGTATCAAGTAACCCTTCAACTGAAAGCGAAACAACAGGGCAGGTGGCTCAATACAGCGCAGTATTATCCAGCGAGTTGAGTTCTTTTGATGCAGGTATGAGCATTGAAAGCGCCGCGTTTACGGCAACGGGGGATAGTGTTATCACCTTTGATGATGTGGATACCTCAACGGGTGGCTTACTAGTAATAAATCGCTTGAAAACTATGCGCGACGGGATGACGTACAGCAATAGTTACGACCACATGATCGTGGGTAGCGAAACCGGGCTGGTTGCTCCGAAAGGGCTAGACATTGCTTCTGAAGCCGGTGTGGTATTTGTTGCTGATGTCAATGAAAGCACGCCTGCTGTAAGAGTATTTTCGCCATGTGCATCGGGTAATGTCGCGCCTTTATTGACACTGGAAGCCGCTGATGGTGGACGCCCCTGGGATGTGGATTACGATCCTTCAACTGACAGCGCGTATTTAGCATTAACCAACGGTACTGTCGCAGTTTTTGAAGAAGTAATGCGCAAACTGCAAAGCGGTGAGACCGTAATTACAGGTGAAGATAGGTTAATCGTACCAGCGAGCGAAGGTGCTGCATTTGAGGCGCCAACGAACATCCATGGTATAGATTACGATAGCCAAAGCGATAGCCTTGTTATTTCTGACGTTGGTAGCGCTGCAGATGCAACAGACGGCAAACTTTATGTCATTGCTGGTGCTGGCAATGCAGATGGCTTAACCGATGTATTGGTTAATATTTCAGGTCCTAGTTCGATGTTGGGTAATCCAGTAGATTTAATGCTCAGCAACGGCCATGTTTACGTAGCGGAAAAATCAAACGGTATGATCCTTCGCTTCGATAACATTTTAAATTCGGCCTCGGGTGACGTTGCGCCGACTTTTAGCATGATGTACCCCGCGCCAGAGTCGGTGAATGTACTAGCTGTTAAATAGGTAAAGTAGTGGTTGGAAGGCGCATAATAGCGCTTTCCAACGTGATAGTTTAAAAACACACTGTCAAAGCTAAATGAGCGCGGTAAGTAAACCTGAGTATTGCTTACCGCCTTTTTTAAAAGAATCTGCAAAAACGTTTTTCGACTACTCCCAGTATCCCTTAAAGTGAAAACATCGATTGAGTAGCTTCAATTGCAAATTAAAGCGTACCTTTTCTAATAACGAAGTCAGCAAACTTCACTCGTTCTTCCTGCTGGCGCAATTTATCTATTTCAGCGGTTGAGCGATAGATACCCCACTTAGGGCGGATAAAGTCCTCGTCAGATACACCTCGCCACATATCGATATCTGTTTCGTTGATATCTACGATAGTCGCGTCGTCACGAACGCGGGTTATCTGCATGACAAAGTCACCCTCTTCGGCAAAGGTTGCTTGCACAAATACCCTAACCCATTCATCGGCGATATCGCTCCAGTTTGCTCGAACTAAATAGACATCGCTGGTGCGAGAACCGTCAGAGTTAAACCCTACACTGTGTCTTACTTGTAGTTCTTTTCCGGAGCTGTCTTTTTCGACAGCAGAAAGGGTAATAACGGGCTGATCGTCGTTACCGTTACTGTTGTCTTCAGTGTCGTTGCGCGCTTTAAGCTGGAAAAAGTGGCTGAACTTACTCGTTAAAGACATATCGCTGTCGACATGGAAATACCATTCAAACTGCATGGTTTCCCCTTCAAACCCGAGTACTTCGTCATCGCTTTTATCATAAGTTTTTATTTCGTTGCGCTGACGGTCAGATTGAACACCTTTGTTGAAGTCGTCATCTCGGTGGGCTAGAAACACAAAGTGGGGGCCTATAACGCTATCGGTTTCCTCTAAAATATGGGGCGTAGAAGTATGATCGCCAGCGAATACGTCGGGGGCTTCTATGCTGCCTTCTCCAAACACGCTTTCTATTGATGCATAGGTTTCGCTCGCGCTTGCGGCGCCCGTGGCACTGAGTATAACTTCAGACACAAAGGTAAAGTCTTCATGTTCTTCCGGCAGGGTTTCTCCACCACCTTGAGAGTCAGGTACAACGACAGGTTGAGAAGGAGAATTACTCTGACTGCTACTTCCACAGGCCGATACCGCTGTTATCACCAGTGCAATTAAAAAGAAGTAAAAAAGTACTATTAGAGTTTCTTGTAGAACGTTTTCGTTTTTATTGTTCGCAGACACGATTTTTACCAAATGTTTTTATTGGTTAATAAAATGTTTTAAAATTGGTCAACCAGCAAGCTTAACGATCAAACTATCTAGAAAAAGTTTTAAAGTTCGAGTTTTCAAAAAGACAAAGATAAATATCGAAAGATAAAAACAGAAGAAAAACTTGATGCCATAGTGCGCTTTATAACCAACAAATCACCTCGCATCTGTGCAAATTCGTGAATTCATAATACACTGACGGGCTACATCGTGCGCATGTGCTCGCTTTCTTTCAGGTACGCAACGTTTACCCTATCAAAGCAGGTACAGTTTTGTGCTGTGTGAGCGTTCACGCGGCAGAGTTATTGATACAGGAACACTATGGCAGGCTTAAAACGTATTATTCTTATCGACACGCATTTACCAGGCGTGGTCGAGCTAAAGCTTGATGGACACACCAATATTTGTGGTACCAATGCGTCGGGTAAAACCACGCTTCAGCGACTTATTCCCGTGTTTTACGGTGAATATCCTAGCCGCGTGGTACCGGCAACCCGTGACAGCTTTGAACGCTGGTATTTGCCTCGTTTATCTAGCTTTATTATTTATGAATACACGCGTGCCGAAGGTGACCTGTGCCAAGCAGTGTTAAGCTCAAATGGAACCGGCGTCAATTATCGTTTAATTGGCAAGCCATTTGAAATCAGTGATTATTTGATAGAGCAAAAGAACGGCAAACACGCCAGTGTAAGCAGCGCCGAGCTTGCACGCGCCATGAAGCGTAACAACATATTGGTTACGAGCTTACTTAATACGAAAGACTTCCGTGCAATCATTCAAAACGACCACGGGGTGCTTAACCAGAGTAACAATGCCCGTGAGCTATTAGGCTACGCTAAAATCTTTAGCCTTTGCGAACCGTCGAAACACATGCGCCACATTGAGAAGTTGGCAAAAGCGGTGCACTCTAAAGAAGGCAAGATGGAAACTATCAAGGCCATGATTGCCGCCATTTTAGAAGAAGATGGCGTTACGCCACCTACTTCAGGCCTTAGCCGTCATCGAGTTGATGACTGGATTAAAGAGTGTCATCTAATTAAGCAGTTCGACAAAATTCGCCCCGAGTTTTCTAAGCTTGAACAAGCTGACATGGCTTTAACAAGCACAGAACAAGTGCTTGCTAACCTAAAGCATAGCTTTGAACTTGATAAGACCTATTTAGCCGCGCGTGTAGAAACCACAAAAAATGAACTTGATGAAAATAGCTTCCAGCGCAAGCAAACTGATAGCGAGTGGGGCGATACGAGGGATCACCTAAACCAAGTTATTTCATCTGCTCGCGCCGATGTTGAGAAGTTCACCAGTGAACTTGATACGGTAGAGCGTGAATTCGATAAGTGGCAAGACGAAAATATTGAGCAGCTTAAAGAAGATGTGGCAAATCTAGCGCAGTGGCAAAATGAAAAAGCCATGGCCGATAGTCGCTATGTATTGCTTACTGAAAAACACCAAGATATTGAGTCGGCCTACAACAAGCGCTTGGCTGAGCTAGGTGAAAAGCTGACAATCACTCTAGAAGAAATGTCAGCCGCACGCCAAGAAGCCGCAGAAAACAAAGCAGAGCAACAGCAGAGTGAACGTGAAGCGTTAAGTCGAATACAAAGCGATTACAACAGCCAGCTAAGCACGCTGCAGCAGAATTACCAGAATAGTTTAAATGATCTGAAAGTAGCCGAGGCTGAGCTTAAAGCCTCACTCAGCAACGCAGGCTATAACGAGTTTGAGCAGTCTCAGCTAGACATTTTAGACGCAGCCATCAAAGAAGCATCTATTAATGAAGATTCGGCGCGCGGTGAACTGCGACAAGCGCAGCAGGCGCACAATAAGTCAGTCGAGTATCGTAAAGAATGTTCAAATGCATTAGACAAAGCACGCAACGCGTTTCAACAAGAAGAAAAAGCCGTTAATAAAATTAATGCACTGCTGTACCCAGGGGAAGGCTCGTTACTTGAGTTCTTGCGTGCCAATGTGGACGACTGGGAATTGTCCTTAGGTAAAGTTATTCGCCCTGAACTACTCGAGCGCGCAGATTTAGCCCCTGTTATGGCAAAGGATTCCGAAAGCGCCAGCGATACCTTCATGGGTGTTAAGTTAGCGCTCACTGAACTAGATACCCCTGACTACGCCTTCACTGAACAAGCACTTAAGCAGCAATTGCAAGAAGCTGAAATACGTCAGGCTGCCGCCCTTGCCGCGCAAAACGAATGTGAACAGCGTTTAGCAAAAGCTAACGAAGACGTGCGCAATGCTGAACTCGTGGTTACTCAGAAAGACAACTCAGTTAAGAGCGCGGAAGCCAGTCGTAAGCGGGCACAGCAAGACCGCGATACAGTGCTTAGTGAATACCAACAAGCGCTTTCTGCACGTAAGCAAAAAGCTAAGACTAAGCTAGAAGCGAATCAGCAGTCTCAAAAGCAAGCAAAAGCTCAGTTCGAGCTTAGCCGAGACGAAATTAAAGATCAGCAGCGAGAAGCAGAAACCGAGCACAAGTTTCACTGGCAGCAGCTTATCGCTGATAGCGAAGCGCGTATTTCTCAGCTTGATAGCGATATGCGAAAAGCGAAGGACAGTGCTGCTCAAGACCGCAAAGATATGCAAGATTGGCTAGAGAGCGAATTGAGCAATCGCGGTGTGGATGTTGATGAGATAGGTCAGCTTAAAAAGCAAATTAATAAACTCAAAGAAGATATTACACGCACTGAAACTCATCGTCACAAAGTAGCTGACTACAAACGTTGGTACACTAACGTATTTACTAAGCAAAAAGTGATATGGCAAGAAGGGCTGTCGAAGTCACGTAAGCTCTTGGGAGAGTCGGAGCGTGACTTGGCAAGTAAACAGGCAACTTATAAAGCTAATCGTGAGCAGCTTCAAGAGCAGCACGCGCAAGCCGAAAGTACCCTTAAAACTGCCAGTGAACATTTAGAGCAAGTTAAAACGTTAAGTAAGTCGTTAGCTAAGCTGACTCTTCAGGCTGGAGACGAAACAGCAGAGATTAAGCATGATGATGTCAGTATTGGTCAACGTATCTCAGAAGTACAAAGCCAGCTTCAGGAACGCGAAAACTTATTGAGCGATGTACGAGCTTATGTAGAAAGGTTCGATCAGCTTATAGCAGCGCAAGCAGGCACAGGTCTATCTGACACTTGGGAGCGCGCCCGTGAAGAGTGCGCTACGCTCAATGCCCATGGCGTGAAGAGTTTTGACCACCGTCGTATGGTGTCCCATTTAGCACAGCTTCTGAATGTTATTGTGCCGCAAAAGCTACAGGGCTTGCGAGAACAAGGCCGTATATTCGGTGCTGATCTTTCGCAATACTATTTTGTACTTGCCGATATCGACAAACGCATTGTGTCGCAAAGCCGCCGCATTACTCAAGAAGTGGACGGCGACCTTTCCCTTGATGGTGTATCAGATTCTGCCGTTAAAATTCGTTCACGTATTAGCGAACTTGAATTTTGGCCTGAACTTGAGCAATTCAGAAAGCTTTATGAACACTGGATGGAAGAGGGGGCAAACGAGCTGCCGGAAGAAGAGTATGGGCAGAGTATGCGCCGAGTATTGGATATTCTTGGCCGTGCAGCGCTTACAGGCGGCATTAGCAAGCTACTTGATATCGAGCTTCACCTACGTGAGGGGAACAGCGATCTTGTGATTCGTACCGACCGCCAGCTTAACGAATCATCAAGCCACGGTATGGCCTACCTTATCTTGTGTAAATTCTTACTTGCCTTTACCCGTCTTCTAAGAGGCGATGCAGACGCTACCGTGCATTGGCCTATTGATGAATTAGGTACACTTCACCAAAACAATGTGAAGAAAATTTTCGAAGCCTGTCAAAACAACAACATCAGTGTAGTGGGTGCGTTCCCGAACCCTGAATCGGAAGTATTGACGCTATTTGAAAACCGCTACTTGATAGATAAAGTGACTCGCCAATTGCAGGTAGTTCAACCGAAAGCAAGTTCGATAGGCGCACGCATAAAACTAAAAAAAGAAGCAGAAAAGAACAGTGAAGTAGCAGGCAAGGAGACATCAGCATGATGACAGAACAAGGCCGTGTACTAAGTGCACTTTTACAAGGCGCGTTTATTTGTCAGGTGACCGATGAGGAGGCGTGGCGTTTTCTTAAATCAAGAGATAACGCTGCACAGCTAGAACCTCACTTAGCCTTGCTGAACCGAACACTCTCAACGACCGCAGAAGGTGACGTTTTCTTTGCTAGCTTTCTCACCATAGGTGAAAACGAACGTAAAGTGCTTACACAGCAGTTCCAAGATACAGCATCTAACCTGGTGCCTTTGGTAGAGTGGTTGCTGCTAGTTCAGCAAGCCAACGAATCTGACATGCCAATTACCATGGGCAGCGCTATTCGTTTGAACGAGCTGCAAACAACTATTGAAGACACGCCGGCCTATGCAGAGCAACTTGAGAAAATTTCGCGCTATCGTATGTTTGGCTCTACCAGCGTGAACTTAGATGGACAGTTAAAGCAGGTTTTTAAACGCTTAACAGAAATGGGTTACCTGATTAAACCTAACCCGGATAAACAAATCTATTTGGGCACAGGTAAAATAGAGCACCTCTACGAAATGCTACGTTTCATTGATGAAACCGAAGCGCTGAGTTTATCTGAGCAGGCGGAGGCCGCTATTTCGCAAGGTAGCTTGATATGAGCCAGGTTTTAATTCAGGCGGGGACTAAACTATTAAATGCACTGGGGCGTCACAGCGACCTTATTATGCAGGCTTATGTTAATGGTTCAGTGAAAGAGCGCGACCACAGCCCAAAAGTATTGGAGCAACTCGTTCAATTGGGAGTCTTATGGCGTCCCGAAGCGCAAAGTGAATTGCGCTTAAAAAGTGCGGTAAGAACGCTTCTAGAGGGAAGCTTGCAAGACGAACGTAACCGTACAATTAATGCGAATATTGGTGCGTCGCTGGCTAGTCTTAAAACGTTAACCGAGCATTATAAAGAAGCGCTTCACTACAATAAATATAATGAAGCAGCAGCCCACATGGGTGATTTAACAGAGCACGTCTATCAGCTTTCAGAATCACTAAGTAACAGTGTACGTGTGATGTTCGGCCGTATTAACAATGAATTCGGTTATGTTTCGTCGGTGGAAGCTAAAATTCGCGAAAACGAATTAGCGCAGGGGCAGGTAACGGATTTGCTCGCTCAGCTTGAATGTTTCCGTTTCGATGAGTTAAGTGAACTGGCTGGGTCTAACCGAGAACTACGCCATTTATTGGTAGTATCGCTCCAGCAGCGCTTTTCTAAAGCCGCACAAGAGTTATCTGTTGTGCAAGCGCGTTTGTTAGACTTGTTAGGCCGGTTTAGAGAGTTTCAAGGTCGTACCCGGCTACTTAAAGGTTTCTTGCTACACATGGAGCAGCAGCCTGATTTTGCGCCGGGTAACTATGCTAATCTGACCAACGTACCAGTGTTGTTTAATCAATCAGATTCGATTATTGCCAATGCAGCGCCTGATGTGAATAACGTTGAGCATGAAGCTGATTACCAAAATATTGTGGCGTCGTTGTCCCATGTACACAAACGCCAGCCTCAGCACGAAGATACTAAGCCTGTTGACATTAATGTGACCGAGCAATCCACTCTGTCGCTAGAAAAAGATCCCCTTCAGCAGGCAGTTGAAGCCTATTTCTGTGAGGTGATTGATTCAGGCCAGCCTAAAACGGCACTGGATTATTTTGAAGAGCACGCTTTAGACTTTGATCCTGAGGTATGGATTTATCAGGTAATTGGTGGGTATCAAGCCCTAAACGATGAAGATAAGCAGTTTTTTGCATTAGAATCTCACGGTAATAACGATAGAATCTATACAGGTAACTTCTATATAAATGACATCACACTGGGCCTGCGTTGATGCCGAATTTTGTGCGCACCTAAATCTCGTCGAATTAAGTCTGGCCCTCGCAAATCAAGAGCGTGCCAGACTTTTTGTTTAGCTGTGATTTGCAGAGAATCATAGACAACTTCAATATTCGTTCAATTCAATACTCCACAAAAGTCTTTCTTATTTTGCGATGACTACCACTTGGAACCTGTCAAAAAAGTCCTATAATGCAATAGGTGTTTACACTTATTTAACATTGTGAACTAAAAGCTTCATCGCTGCGTAATGTTACCGTCAATCAAGCGGTTTATATTGTTAGTCCTGTATCCTTTGGAACCAAAGTAAAGGTTGGCAGGTCTTAAAAGCAGTCAATAAGCGCTGTAATGCTTTCGATGTTTAATAGCTCGATGTAGGCACAGAAAATTTTCGCTACTGCTAGGATGCAGAGCATGTTGTGGTACTGCTGCGTACAGTACGAAGAGGAAGAGAGTTATGCAATTATCAGAACAACAAAGTTTTAACCAAGCCCTTATCAAGCTTTCAGTTTTACTTTATCAAGTCGATGGAATGGTAACATTGACTGAACAAGACTACCTGAATGCTATGGTTGAATCGTTAGATTGGCAAAGCCCAATCTGTCGCGAAGCATTTCTAAACGACACTATTTATCAAGCCCGAAAGGCCATTGATACTGGCGATACTGTCACTTTCTTAAAAAGCCTCAAAAATGACCTATCGTTTGACGCAGACAAAACGTTAGAGGTGGCTATGGCGATTACCGGTGTAGATGGTGAGCGAAGTGAAGAAGAAACCGAGCTTCTATCATTACTTACTCATAAATTACTCGCCAAGGCATTAGTTTCAGGTAAAGATACATTACAATAGTTGCTTTAAAGCATCGTAGGTGACTTTCTAACTAATGCGAAAAAAGTTGCGCCAGCTAACACGCCCCAAAGTGCGTCCAGAAATACAAGAACACTCAATGAAAGCAGCATATTTATGTGCTGCTTCTCTCTCGCTATTCATGTTGAGCGGGTGCTATACATCCCCCAGCCCTCAAGTCAGCGCGTCTCAATCTAGCGCGTCTCAATTTAAGGCAAGTGCACAAGCGTTCCCAGTTGGTGTGCAACCCTTCGACGATTATTTAAAAGATGTTGAGGACTACCTTTTAAAACACAGGGCATTTATATCCGACAACAAAACGCAAGAAATTGCCATGAACATGCCTTTTGAATGTGGCACACAATACCGCGACATCGGTGTTTTGTTAGTTCATGGCCTTGGCGATTCACCTTATTTCTTTCGCGATGTAGCAAACGCCATGTGTAATGAAGGCATTCATGTAAGAACCATCTTGTTACCTGGGCACGGCTCAAAGCCAGGGGACATGTTAAATGTCAGTTATGAGCAGTGGCAGCAAGAAACCAATCACCACATAAGGCTTTTTTCTGAAGAAGTAGATAACCTCTATATCGGCGGGTTCTCAACGGGGGCGAATTTAACTACTATTGCAAGTTTTTCTATGGCTGAAGAGCTCGATATTAAGGGGCTAATGCATTTTTCACCGGCCTTTAAGTCACGCTTTTTTGTGTCCCGTTTGGCGCCTTACATCGATTCATTGTTTCCTTGGCCTAACGTAGAAGAGGAAGATAATCCTAGTCGCTATAATTCTACCGCTATGCCAGGTTTCGCTGCCTATCAGGAAAGCGTAAACGTGCTTCAAGACTTGTTTTCTCAATCAGAAGGAAAGCGAACTTTGAACCTTCCTGTGCTAATGGTGGTGGCCGAAAAAGACAGTGTAGTTGATACCACGAAGATTGCTGAACAATTCAGAGACAATTTCACTCATCTGCGTAAGTGTCTATTGTGGCAGGGCGAGAAGAAACCTGAAGTGCCTGACAATCAACTTATTATGCAAACCATGAACTTACCTGAGCAGCGAATTAGTGCAGCTTCTCATATGAGTACACTTTTTTCTGAACAAAACACCTTGTATGGAATAGAAAGTGGGTTTCGCATTTGCGACAACGGACAAGGAAGTGATGCTGAAGCGCGCTGCAAAGCAGGGGAAGAGGTATGGTATGGCCCCTGGGGTTTTGAATCAGATATAGAAAACAACAAGCTTATCGGTGATAAAGAAGAAAGAGTGTATGCAAGGCTCACATATAACCCTTACTTTGAAAGGACGGTAGACCAGCTGCTTGCTTTTACCGGTAAGGCTAAGGTTAAAGCCTTCTGTAAAACCTATTAATGCTCCTAGGCTTTTTAGGCGCTTCATTAAACATTCATATTTCTGCGGTATTTAAGCAAAATACGCCTAAACCGAGTGCGTAGTAACAACTGTGTTTGTTACTCACACCCTTGGCTTAGGTTTCTTCTATTTCTTAACGCTCCCTGACTGGTAAAGTGACTACCTATTATTTGGTTTGAAAAGGTTTTAAGCCCAGTGCGAGCAAGTAAACACGCCTCAAACACCGCTTAAATAGGCGCATCGCCTACTTAAGCGTGAGCGTCTTAAGAGTGCTGTGCGTTAGCTTCTTCCATCTCTTTTTCAAGTTTAGCGCTTTCATCTGCACACACAAGTAAGTGCCTGTCTGTCTCAGGACCTAAAGGAGAGCACAGGCTGCTCGTTCGACACGAATGGCCGCAGCGACAAGCCCCTTGACAAATGAC
>JAXHTT010000120.1:0-11658 GCA_034190055.1 Pseudomonadota bacterium
TAACAGCTTTGCACTGCTAGGTATTGCGGGAATGCTGACGGCGGTGTTACACGCGCCTCTTGCTGCACTTTCTGCGGTTATGGAGCTTTCTTATAGCCCTCAAATTATTCTGCCAGCCATGCTGGTGATAGTGCCTGCTTACGTAACTTCAACGCAGTTTTTCGGCAACCGCTCTATTTTTATACGTCAGCTTGACTATCAGAATCTTCCGTATGCTATTTCATCTATCCGAGAAGCCCTTGAAAAGACCGGTGTACTGGCAGCGATGAATACAGATTATAAGCTTTTTCACGATGCCCCAGAGCAGGCGTTAATTAACTATTTAGAAGGCAATCCGACAAACATTGTCATTCAGAAATCAAAATTTGAAATAGATGTGCAGTATAAGCTGGTCCAATACAATGTAAGTTTAGAACACGATGCAGCAGCATTAAACTATTACGAAATGGAAGGCATCAGCGCGCAGTCTACGCTGCACGAAGTATACGAACATCTTAAAAATTCGCGCTCTGGCGCAGTTTATATTTACGATCAGGAGCTTAACGATATTATTGGCGTAGTTACGTGGAATATCTTACAAAGCTTCTTACAGAAGGCACACTACTAATATGTACATTTTATGGTTTAAAGCACTGCACATCTTTTTCATGCTGGCGTGGATGGCAGGCCTTTTCTATTTACCGCGACTTTTCGTTTATCACGCTTCGACTAAGTCTCAAATAGTCAAAGATGAATTTAAGGTTATGGAGCGTCGATTGTGGTTCTTCGTTACTCCATTCGCCTTATTAACTCTGGCATTCGGCGTTGCGCTTATTGTCAGCTATGGTGGTACATGGTTTAAAATGTCAGGGTGGCTTCACATAAAATTACTGCTACTGCTTGCTATTTACGGTTACCACTTCTATTTGTTTAAGTTAATGAAGCAGTTCGCGCGCGATGAAAATAGACACTCCCCCCGCTTCTATCGCTTTTTGAATGAAGCGCCAGTGCTACTTGTTCTCGCGATTGTATGTTTAGCTGTGGTTAAACCCTTTTAGGGCTTAACCACACGCAGACATTCATAGACAGTAAGGAAGTCAGTACTCAAGGAACCAGTACTAATGTGTGATGTAAGAAGTTTTTGAAACTTAAAGTAGAGCGTGTTGTAGACATCACACACGGCCGCCCGAAGCATGTCTTGTATCGGGTTCATTGAATTGTTTTTATCGGAATGTTTTACATGGACGACAGTAATCAACACCTCAAACATTTACTAAAACAAACAGACGTTGCGTTTAAAGCACTGATGAGGGAACCTGCCTCAAGGCCTCTAAATGAACAATATGAGAAAGCGAAGCTTGAGCTAGATAGCTACACGGCTTCACTTAAACATACGTTGAACCAACGTCACCAACAGCAAAGACAGCGCTAGTGAGAGGTCTTTAATTCTATTAATTAAAGACCTAAGTAATCTGGCTAAAGGTCTCGAATTGATTGGGTAACGCTTGTGCGAGCTCTCCGGATAATCTTGTGTAATCTGCAAGTACAGACGGTAACTGCTTAACAAGCATGCGTATATTACTTTCAAGCTGGGCAACTTGCGTTTCGTTTCTGTAGGACAAAGCCAACTCTATATTGGCAAGCGTTGAAAAAAGTTTTAAACAACGTGACAACCTCGCCTCGGCTGGTTCTGTAACTTTGTCCTCATCTAGTTTATTCTCACCGTCACTTTTATTCTTTGCTGAGCGCTTCTCTAGGTGGTTCCAAGCACTTTGCCACACTGGTTCTAATTGCTTATGTACTTGTAAAAGCCCGTTCAGCCAGCTTTCTAATTCCTTTGGAGGTCTCATCACTCCTTTTACTTCTATCGCTTCAGTGAGTTGACTAGATAATGGTGATTTACTCTTGCGCATAAAGTCTAAATGAGCGCGCAAGCCGTTCATCAAGGCGTCTGCCAGCTCATCGACATCTTTGTCTACTAGCTTGCTGTCACTTGATTGAATAAGCCAAGGCATCCACTGCTCGGGCATGGGGATTTCTGGTGCGGCAGCAACCGCGAAAATCATCCCATCAACATGATAGGCATTCGGAAGTACGTTTTTGAAATTGGGATGCGAAACAATATCGCTGATGATGTTTACTGGAAACCCGTCTTTCACCATTACTTTCCTTTTTTAATTTGCGTTCTCTTTCTCGAAACGGTAGTCTGCGCGGCCACTTTGCAGAGGGCGTGTTTTCTGACTTCATATCTACTCCAAAAAACTGGGATTAGAGACGCAGAAAAACGAAAGCTTTGCACTGGGTACGCGACAATAGGTTCAAAACCAATCTGTTACTGTATTGGTTTAGCGGTACTGTTGCGTGCTCGCCTACCTATTGTCATGATAGCAAAACTTAACTAAGAGTCGTTGCAATGGCAAAAGATAAATCAGGATATATCATCGCGGCCGCCTTCATTGGCCCAGGAACAGTAACTACAGCAAGTCTGGCAGGTGCAAACTTTGGTTTTCATTTGGTATGGGCGCTACTTTTTTCCATATTCGCAACCATAGTCTTGCAAGATATGGCAGCGCGCCTTGGTGTGGCCAGCGGCCAAGGCCTTGCCAGTGCTATGAAAAATATGGCTTACAAGCCATGGCTAAAGAATCTTTTTATCGTGCTTATCGTCAGTGCTATCGGCATTGGTAACGCAGCCTATGAGTCGGGCAACCTAACCGGCGCAGCAATCGGCCTGGACGCGTTTATCAACATAGGCATTGGCCCGTGGGCCAGCATATTAGGTACCATCGCAATTGTGTTGCTATGGTCAGGCAGCTACAAGTGGATAGAGACAGTATTGGTTTACCTTGTCTTTATCATGGCGGGTGTATTTTTAGTGACGTTGCTCGTAGCCAAGCCTGATATTGCTGCTATGTTTAGCCAGTTTACTTCACCGCGACTAGACGCAGATGCTATTACCACTGTGCTAGCCCTTATAGGTACAACCATTGTGCCATACAACTTATTCCTTCACGCCAGCCTAGTTGCCAAATCGTCAAAAGGACAGGATAAAAATGACGCCGTAATAGCCTGTCGAAACCAGTCGGCTAGAGCAATTAGCATGGGTGGACTTATTACGCTAATTGTTATGGCCACAGCTATGATGGCGTTTTTCAACCAAGCAGCCACTATGGACGCGTCTAATATGGGCGAGCAGCTTAAACCGGTTTTAGGTGACAAAGCGCAGTGGTTCTTTGCACTAGGGTTATTCGCTGCAGGCTTAACCAGTGCTATCACTGCGCCGCTAGCAGCCGCTTATGCGGTAACCGGCGCGCTTGGACTTTCTGACGATATGCAAAGCAAGAGCTTTAAAGCGGTATGGTTTATCATCATTGTGGTGGGGGTCAGCGTTGCAGCACTTGGCTTTAAGCCCCTACCTGCTATTTTATTTGCGCAGGCAACTAATGCTCTACTACTACCTATTATTGCCATATTTTTGCTGGTCGTTATGAACAAAAGCACAGCGCTAGGTGAGTTTAGAAATACGTGGAAAAGTAATCTGGCAGGCTTTGTGGTAGTAGGCACAGTGATTGGTTTGGGCTTATACAAACTTATCGGTGTGTTTAGCTAGCGTCAAAAATGATGGCAGAGTAATTTGCTCCCTCTGTATGACGTTGTAGTGTGCACTCGCAGATAGCAGAGAAATTACGTAACTAACAAACTATTTGAGAAGGGCCAAAGTAATACTTTGGCCCTATTTAATAGAGAGCGTAGTTACGACAGGCACTCTGCTTCCAATTTTTAGCTGGCGAGACGCTGGAGTATGTCTTGAAGCATGGACTTACTGCAGCCAAAGTTGATTCTGAAATGATCCGCCTTGTGGAAATCTATACCCGGAGATGGGCCTACGCCCTTCTCTTCCGCCCATTGTTGAACGTTTTCTACGCCTAGTCCACTGGCATCTACCCATGCTAGAAACGTTGCATCGGCTTTTAGCATCTTCAGCCCGTCAATACTGTTGATGGTGTTAAACACCATGTCTCTGTTTTCACGTAAGTAGCTAAGCTGCTGCTGATGCCAATCGTCACACTGAGTGAATGCCGCTTCTGTAGCCGCTAAACCTAGTACGGTTACCCACGGCACTATGCCCGCTGCGGCATTGGTAAATGCCTGGCGCAGTTTACGATTAGGGATAATGGCAAAAGACGTACCTAAACCAGCAATATTGAACGTTTTGCTGGCAGCCATAAGTGTTACGCTATTTTCAGCAAGATTAGCCTCACGGCCTGCTGGGATATGCTGTTTGCCTTCCTCAAGAATAAGGTCGCAGTGTATTTCATCTGAGCAAAGCTTAACGTTGTTCGCGTTACAGATTTCAGCAATGCGATCCAGCTCCGCTTTAGAAAGTACCGAACCTACCGGGTTCATGGGGTTACAAAGAATAAACAGTTTACATTTAGGGTCGGCGGCTTCTCTTTCTAACGCCTCAAAATCTAGCGTGTAGCGCGCACCTTCGACACCTGAAATATTATCAGAACTCGTGCCGTCAGAATTTTGCACTACCGTACCTATGTCTACTCGCTCTAGGCCATTAAGCTTTGGGGCTGCTAGCAATGGCGGGTAATTAGGCGTTTGAATAAGCACTTTATCGCCAGGTTCACAGTATGCTTTGCATGCTACGTTAAACGCAGGTACAACGCCTGGTGTCCACACTAGCCACTCGGGCTGAATTTCCCAATTGTGCTTATCTTTAAGCCATCGCACTACGGCCTGAATAGCGCCGTCGTGATGGGCAGGCAGTATATACCCCATATTTCCATGTTCAACCTGGCCAGAAATGGCATCTAAGATTGGCTGAGCACAACGAAACTCAGTATCAGCCACCCACGCAGGAATGATGTCTCTTCCTTTGTATTTTTGCCATTTGAACGAAAACGTATCTTTTCTAGAAGGGGTATTATCGAATAAGGCGCTCACATTACATCCTGTTGCTCAAAAACTTATAGCATCAGTGTAGAATTTTAGCGCCTCATAAACTAGGGGCTTAAGATGAATTTACCCGAATTTGCTATATCGAAATGTACTTTTATAGAGGTAAAGTTAAGGCGTTAAACAAGCAGTGGCAAGGTGGACTTTTCCATTTTATACCTTGTTGCGGTGGAAGCCTGCTTACTTTCGTTACTAGGTGTTCATTACAAAATGGCGGCGTAAGAGAAACCGTAACATGTAAGACAAACTCTAAGGCTAACTTGCTTGTGTGACTGCTTCTTTTGACTTTTGAACCAGCTCTTCCATATTCAGGGGTTTAGCTAAAAAGCCTGATACTTGAAGCTTTCGCGCTTCAATAACGAGTTCTTTATTGGGGTCAGCTGTTATTAGCAAAAAAGGAACGTTTAAACCCGATGACTGACAGGTTTTTAAAAGGCTAAGCCCGTCATAATCGGGCATGACTTGGTCACTAATGATTAAGCTTAACGAGTCAGAACTTTGTTGCAGCAAAAAATCTCTAGCAAACTTACTACGCGTAAATGGAAAAACGGTTGCGTCTAACTGCGTTTCTAACGCGTCAGTAATTAGGTCTAACGTGATGGGATCATCTTCAACTACGGCTACAGAAAACACTACCCTTCCCCTTTCATAAGTTCATTAGCCGCCGATATTACAACGACTTAGCTTACGAATTAAAGCGTAAGCCCACTTGTCTACAAGCATAGAATCTCAAAACCCATTTGACCACTAACCTTTGGTCGATATTTACGCTTTTTTAACATAAGACTGTTTGTATGAAACAACTAATTTTTCACACAAGAACTTAAGTGTGAGTTGGTGTAAAAAGGTAGGCTTGAAAATATCAATTGATAAAATAAAAAATGCCAGCAAAAGCTGGCATTTTTAAAATCGATGTAGTCTTAAAGGATATTAAGACTTAGGTGCGCGTGATGCACGCTTACGTTCGTTTTCTGTAAGAAGCTTCTTACGAATACGGATAGACTCAGGTGTTACTTCTACTAGTTCGTCGTCATCAATGAACTCAAGCGCTTGCTCAAGTGACATCTTGATTGGTGGAACTAGGGTTTGCGCTTCGTCAGTACCAGAGGCACGAACGTTTGTAAGCTGCTTACCTTTAAGTGCGTTTACAGTTAGGTCATTGTCACGGCTGTGAATACCAATAACCATACCTTCGTACACTTCAACACCGTGACCGATAAATAGGCGACCACGCTCTTGCAGGTTAAACAGGGCGTTAGTCAATGCTTTACCGTTTGCGTTTGCGATAAGTACACCGTTTTTACGCTTACCGATAATACCGCCCTTGTACGGACCGTAGTGATCGAACGTGTGGTAAAGCAAACCAGAACCAGATGTCATTGTCATAAAGTCTGTTTGGAAGCCTATTAGGCCACGGCTTGGAATAATGAAGTCGATACGTACACGACCTTTGCCATCTGGAGACATATCGGTCATTTCGGCTTTACGAAGACCAAGCTGTTCCATGATTGAGCCTTGGTGCTCTTCTTCACAGTCAATGGTTAGTGTTTCGTAAGGTTCTTGTGTTTCGCCATCAACTTCTTTCAGAATTACTTCTGGACGAGATACAGCAAGCTCGTAACCTTCACGACGCATGTTTTCAATAAGAATACCTAGGTGAAGTTCACCACGACCTGATACGCGGAACTTATCAGGGTCTTGAGTTTCTTCCACGCGAAGCGCAACGTTGTGCACTAGTTCGTCGTTAAGACGCTCTAGAATGTTACGTGACGTTACATACTTACCTTCTTTACCCGCAAACGGAGACGTGTTTACTTGGAAGGTCATGGTTACAGTAGGTTCATCAACCGTAAGCGGAGGAAGCGCTTCAACCGTGTTTTGGTCGCAGATAGTATCAGAGATCTTAAGTTCGCCAAGACCTGTGATAGCAATGATATCGCCAGCATGCGCTGATTCAACTTCATGACGTGCTAGCCCAAGATAGCCGTAAACCAAGCCAACTTTGCCGTTGCGCGTTTCGCCATCAGCAGTAACAACAGTCACTTGCTGGTTTGGCTTAACTGAACCGCGCTTAACACGACCTACACCAATTACGCCCACGTATGAGTTGTAATCAAGCTGAGAAATCTGCATTTGGAAAGGACCGTCTACGTCTGCATCAGGTGCAGAAACTTGCTCAACGATAGTTTCAAATAGCGCATCCATGTTTTCTTTAGGCTCGTCTGCGTCGTGTGATGCCCAGCCATTTAGTGCAGAAGCGTAAACAACTTGGAAATCAAGCTGCTCGTCAGTTGCGCCTAGATTGTCGAAAAGGTCAAATACTTGGTCCATTACCCAGTCAGGGCGTGCGCCAGGCTTGTCGATTTTGTTGATAACAACAATTGGCTTAAGGCCTTGCGCAAATGCTTTTTGCGTTACGAAACGCGTTTGTGGCATTGGACCTTCCTGTGCATCGACAAGAAGAAGTACAGAGTCAGCCATCGACATTACACGCTCTACCTCACCACCGAAGTCAGCGTGCCCTGGAGTATCTACGATATTGATACGATAGTCGTTCCAGTTAATCGCTGTGTTTTTAGCTAGGATGGTGATGCCACGTTCTTTCTCGATGTCGTTCGAGTCCATTACGCGTTCTTCTTGCTCGCCTCGAGATTCAAGGGTGCCAGATTGCTGTAACAGTTTGTCTACCAGTGTGGTTTTACCATGGTCAACGTGGGCGATGATTGCGATGTTACGCAATTTACTAATATCAGTGGTATTCATGCTTATATAGAGCCTGTGTAAATCGATGCCAACTTATTTCGGGAATCGAATAAGTCTGCATTAGATTTGTTGCAAAAAAATGCAGATAGAGAAATTTGCGCGGATTGTACAGAAAAACCTCGACGTTTGCGCATCTTTTTTTGATTAGAGATAACTTTTATTGAATTCGCAAGCTTAGTTCAGAATGTAACCATGTTAATTGCACCGAATTGAACATATACAGTGGTGGTGTGTTAGAAAGTGATCTAGGCTAGATGACATAAAAGTAACAATTAAGCACCACAATAGAGCGTTGACGCACAAATATGGTGCAAACCTATTCAAATGGAAGTGATAGATGCCTGTCTATGCCGCGAAAACCGGCATGCATGTAAATGGCATGATAATCGCTTTCACTTTTGCCACTGTTGGGGTGAAGCTGATCATTCCGCATTTTTACATTAAACCTGGAGGACACGATGTCAGTAGATAAGGCATTAGAGCTGATTAAAGAAAGTGAAGCGAAGTTTGTAGATTTACGTTTTACCGACACCAAAGGTAAAGAACAACACGTATCAATTCCTGCAAGTGTTGTTGATGAAGAATTCTTCGAAGAAGGTAAAATGTTCGACGGTTCTTCAATTGCTGGTTGGAAAGGCATCAATGAATCAGACATGGTTCTTCTTCCAGACGCAGATAGCTGCGTTGTAGACCCTTTCGCAGAAGAAACACAAGTCAATGTACGTTGTGACATCGTTGAGCCTTCAACAATGGAAGGTTACGAGCGTGACCCACGTTCTGTTGCACGTCGCGCAGAAGAGTACTTGAAATCTACAGGTATCGGCGACACATGCTTCTTCGGCCCAGAGCCAGAGTTCTTCCTTTTCGACGACGTGCGTTTCCATACAGATATGGCGGGTTCGTTCTACAAGATAGACTCTTCAGAAGCAAAGTGGAACTCAGGTGAAGATTTCGAAGGCGGCAACATGGCTCACCGCCCTGGCGTTAAAGGCGGCTACTTCCCAGTACCTCCGGTAGATTCTGCTCACGACATTCGTGCTGCTATGTGTATGGTTATGGAAGAAATGGGCCTTGTTATTGAAGCTCACCACCACGAAGTAGCGACAGCGGGTCAAAACGAAATCGCTTGTGAATTCAACACGCTAGTTAAGAAAGCCGATGAAATTCAAGTGTATAAGTATGTTGTACATAATGTTGCACATGCATACGGCCAAACTGCTACCTTTATGCCTAAGCCACTTGTTGGCGATAACGGTTCTGGTATGCACTGTCACCAGTCTATCTCTAAAGACGGCGTTAACATCTTCGCCGGTGACAAATACGCAGGTCTTTCTGAAGAAGCACTTTACTACATCGGTGGTATCATCAAGCACGCGCGTGCAATCAACGCCTTCGCTAACGCTTCTACTAACTCTTACAAGCGTCTAGTTCCTGGATTCGAAGCGCCGGTAATGCTTGCATACTCTGCGCGTAACCGTTCTGCATCAATTCGTATTCCACACGTAACTAGCGATAAAGCGCGTCGTATTGAAGTACGTTTCCCTGACCCAACAGCTAACCCTTACCTTGCATTCTCTGCAATGCTAATGGCTGGCCTTGACGGTATCAAAAACAAGATCCACCCTGGCGATGCTATGGATAAAGACTTGTATGACCTACCTGCAGAAGAAGCGGCTGAAATTCCAACTGTTGCAAGCTCGCTTGAAATGGCACTTGAAGCACTTGATAACGACCGTGACTTCCTTAAAGCCGGTGGCGTAATGACTGACGACATGATTGATGCTTACATCGACCTTAAGTCTGAAGAAGTGACTAAGCTTAACATGACAACTCACCCAGTTGAGTTCGACATGTACTACAGCGTGTAATAACACACTGTATAGCGATATATACTAAAGCCCGCTCAGCGGGCTTTTTTTATGGGTGCTAATTAACTACTATGTCATAAGGGTGACGTTAAAAAATAATATCTATGTTTGCAGCACTAGAGCAGCCAGCCAAACGCAAACCTTTTTTAACTATCACTTGATAGACTCAAAGACAGAGCCAGTCTACCAATGTAGTAAGCTAGCATTTTCAAAATATATAGATTAGGTAACGACACGTGCGAAACAAAATGCGATACATTTGCTTATTCACACTACTATTGAGTAGCAATAATGGATTGTTACCATTGCAAGCCGCTACTCTGAGCGAAGTGCAAGGCAATAATTTGCAGCAAGAAGCACAAACAAACGAGACAGAGCAAGGCGCCGAGGCATCGACTGCTCCATCATCTTCGACTACAACAATCTATAAGGTGGTAGGAAAAGACGGCTCTATTACTTTCACCGATAAGCCTCAACAAAATGCTGAGCCACTGGCATTCGATGATAAAACCCAAAATGTCGTCACAGCTGCTAAAGTGCCTCCTCCACCACCGCTTAAGCCTGATGCCCCAAAACCAAGTTATCGCGTAGTTATTAAATCTCCTGCACCAGAAGCAACAATCCGAAATAACCTAGGTGAGCTTACCATTTCTGCGGCACAAACTGGTGCCCCCAAAGCCCCCATCTATCGTTTAATTTTCGATAACGCCCCATTTGCAAGCAATAGTTCGGGCGTATTTAAACTGTCAGGTGTCCATCGTGGAGCACATACTTACAAAGTTGAACTAACAAACAATACGGGCAAGACTCTTGCATCGTCTCCAGAACAAACCCTTTACCTACATCAGGCATCGGCGTTAATTAATAACTAAAAGCGTGCAACCATTGTTCTGTAAGCGCACCACCGAGGTTCAGTCAGCTATGTTTGCTTAGCCTCTTATTCGCGCATCGCATTATTGCAAGCTACAATGCACAATTATGGTGCAAAGGAGACGGGCTCGGATGCATTTCACCGAGTTAGAAACACAACAGCTTATAAATAGCTTAAACACTGCATTGGTGATGATAGATAACAGACTTACCATTGTTTACGCCAACCATGCAGGCGAAGCTTTGTTCGAGACGGGTCTAAAGCAACTTACCGGCCACCCGCTTCAAGACTTTTTCCTACCGGGCACAATAGAGACAACTCGACTAAAAGCCGCCATTAGAAAAGGTGAAGACTTTACCGAGAACGAAATTAAGTTAGCGTTTAGAGACAATCGCTATGTTTCTGCGGATTTAACCGTTACTAATTTACACTTTGAAGATGGCCCTCGGCTGTTGTTCGAAGTAAAAAAGATTGACCAGCAAAAGCGTATTTCTCGAGAGAATTTACAAAATGCACAGCATTATGCGGCTCGAGAGCTAGTACGTGGTCTAGCGCACGAGATAAAAAACCCGCTAGGTGGCATTCGAGGCGCAGCGCAGCTTTTAGAAAAAGAGCTGTTGGAAGAGCACAAAGAATTCACCCGTATGATCATTGAGCAATCTGATCGTCTGCGCAACCTGGTGGATCGTTTGCTAGGCCCTAACTCACTGCCTCGATTCGAAGAAAGTAATGTGCATCAGGCTCTTGAAAAAATACGTAGCCTAATGCGTTTTGATTCAGATAATCCTATAGCTATAGTCCGCGATTATGACCCCAGTATACCGCCGCTTTTATTAGACCCTGACATGATTCAGCAAGCGGTGCTTAATATAGTCAGAAATAGCATTCAGGCCTTAACCGAAAGCCAAACTCCTAACCCTGAAATTAGGTTGGTGACGCGAATTAAGCGCCAAATGACGATTCAAACGAAGCGTCATGCACTGGTTGCCAAAATAAAGATTATAGATAACGGCCCGGGTATTCCTCCTGAAATTAAAGACACACTTTTCTATCCCATGGTCACAAGCAAAAAGAATGGCTCTGGGCTGGGTTTGTCCATTTCGCAAACCCTTATTAACCACCACGGCGGCAAAATAGATGTAGACAGCTACCCTGGTCACACTGAGTTCGTAATTTATCTACCAATAGATCGTAAGGAGACAGACGATG
>JAXHTT010000121.1:0-11519 GCA_034190055.1 Pseudomonadota bacterium
CTTCAATTGCCTCTGGTATGCGTGTTGATATGCCAGGTTCACACAAGCCAACAAGGTCTCCGCTAGCGCCCAGTACTGTCATACTCGTATCGCCATACAAGTCGGTGTGTTGTGTAGAGAGGTAAAGCACTGAATTATTTAGATTGAGAAGAGTAAGTGTTTGTTTAAGTACCGCAGTACCAAATTGAGCTAGAGACTGGCTTGCCAATACAGAAGAGGATGACTTTAATACCTCTTCCATTCCACGTTTTCCTCGCTCTATGGTTTGTATATCGCGATAAGAGCGAATAGCCGTATAAACGCACGATTTAAGCTTGAGTGAAGAAAGCTCTGTCTTGGCTTTATAGTCATTGATGTCATACCGTCTGATAACATCCTCTTCAGGCGCTTGACCAGGCTGACCTGTTCGTAATATTAGTCGGGTAACGTGGTTTTTGAGTTCGTTGCGAATAGCATCTACCAGCTTCAAGCCAGCATCGTCGGTTTCCATCACAACGTCGACAAACGCTAGTGCAATATCAGGGTTAGCTTTAAAAAGCGCTAATCCTTCTTCACCACTGTGTGCAGATAAAAACTCTACGCCACGCTTCTCAAAATTAAATTTGCGTAGTGTGAGTTTTGTAACCTCGTGGACGCCTTCTTCATCATCGATAATGGCAATTTTCCAGGGAGCTAAACGCGGAGCATTTTGTTCAGTTTTGAGCTTTTTGAATAACGACATACAGTGTGTAGTGAGCGATTACGTAATTTAAACGTAAGCCAGAATTTCCGTTCTCGCAAACCTATAAAGAGAGTTTCTTTCTAAAGTTGAATGCCGATGGCTTGTTTATGAAATTAGCTTATTGGCGGGGGAAGTAAACTTAACAGAGTAAAAGTTTTATCGTTACTGTCAAAATTCAATGCTCAGAATGGGTACCAAGTTGGTATCTATGTTAGATACCAACTTGATAGGCGTTCTACACAACTTCGAGTGTTATTAACTGTCTTCAATAGGCGTATTTTCAGTAATAGGTACAGTGTTAACGTCAGTATCCAGACTGTCTACAGCATTGCGTACACCTGCCGCGTAATCTGTATGTACTTTTTCTAACACGGCGTACCAGCGCTCTTTTACACTGTCAGAGCATGGGCCCATGGCAGCAGCATAGTTTTTGTATAAACGTTCCTTCTGGTCGTTAGAGAACATTTCATACAGTTTACGCGGTTGCACGTAATCTACATCGACATCATCTTGATGATATCTGTCGGCATCTCCGTCAATACGAAGCGGTGGCTCTTTTACTGAAAAGTCAGCAACGGGGCCTTCGTATTGATTCGGCTCATAATAGGCATCAGGGTTACCAAAATCGTTGGTAAAGAAGCGCATTGCACCGTCTTTGTGATAGTGGTTTACCTCACTGTTTTTAGGCGCATTGGCAGGAAGCGCTTCGTAGTGCGTGCCCAAACGGTAGCGGTGGGCGTCGGCATAAGAAAAGATACGTGCTTGAAGCATTTTATCAGGGCTGAAGCCAATACCAGGAACAACATTTGACGGGCTAAACGCCGCGTTTTCAATCATTTGAAAGTAATTCTCTGGATTTTTGTTCATTTCCAGCTCACCGACTTCTATGAGCGGGTAATCATCGTGGGGCCAAACTTTAGTTAGGTCGAAAGGGTTATAACTTTGTTGGCCAGCTTCTTCTTCAGGCATGGCCTGAATATACATCGTCCATTTAGGGAAGTTGCCTTCCTCGATGGCATTGTATAATTCTTCTTGATACTTCTCTCGCGTGCTACCAATGATTTTCTCAGAGGTCTCATTAGTGTAATTCTTGATGCCTTGTTGCGTTTTGAAGTGAAATTTCACCCAGTGGCGTTTGCCTTCTTTATTCCACATGCTAAACGTGTGACTGCCGTAGCCATTCATGTGCATTGGCGATACTGGAATACCGCGATCTGACATCAAGATAGTTACTTGGTGTACGCTTTCAGGCTGTGCGGCCCAAAAATCGAACATGGCTTCAGGAGAACGTAAATTAGTCTTCGGGTGACGTTTTTGCGTGCGAATAAAATCAGGGAATTTGTATCCGTCGCGAATGAAGAAGATAGGCGTGTTGTTGCCTACCATGTCCCAGTTACCTTGCTCTGTGTAAAACTTCAGACTGAAGCCCCTTACATCACGTTCAGTATCAGCTGCACCAGATTCACCCGCTACCGTAGACCAGCGGCTAAGTACTTCAGTTTGCTTTCCAACTTCTGAAAACAAGTCGGCACACGTATAATCAGAAATGTCGTGGGTAACAATAAACGTACCTTGTGCCCCCCAGCCTTTGGCGTGCACCACACGCTCGGGAATTCGTTCGCGGTTTTGGTGCGCGAGTTTTTCTATCAGCTGGTAATCTTGTAAGAGGGCAGGGCCACGCTCGCCAGCCGTTTTAGTGGTTTCGTTACTTACTACGGGGGCGCCTGCTGATGTGGTTAGCTGCGGTTTTTTCGACATATAATTACTCCTTTCATTCGCTTCTTAAAAAGCCAAACTTCCATAAACATCATGTGTGATTGACTCATGTCATGCTTTTGCTACGCATAGCTAAATGAAAGGGTTTACAAACTTCTATATATATCTATAAAAACAAACAATCTGAATAAACTTTCCTGCCTATTGAAGAGCTACTCCCCCATGTTTACTCTAAATTAACAAGTTTGATAACCGTGTTTAAGGAAGTGTATGAATTTTGCAGAGTTTGCAGCATCAAGAAAGAGTGTTCGCGGGTTTACGAAGCAACCAGTTACCAAAGAAACAGTGGATAAAATAATTAATGCAGCCAAGTGGGCGCCATCTTCATATAACACGCAAACATGGAAAATACACGCGGTAACAGGTGACGTGTTAGATAAGATACGCGAGGGGAACACCAAGAACACATTAGAAGGAAAGCCTCACGTTCGAGATTTTCCCTATAAAGAAGACTATGAAGGTGTACACCGCCAGCGCCAAATTGATGTTGCAATACAACTGTTTGATGTGATGGGCATAACACGCGAGGATAAGGAAAAGCGCATGGATTGGATGATGCGCGGTTTTCGTCAGTTTGATGCGCCGGTTTCTTTGGTGCTGACGTATGATAAATCTCTGGAGCCTGCTGGTATAACGCAGTTTGGCTTAGGATCTTTAGCGTATGGTATCGTGCTGGCGGCGTGGGATTTAGGTCTGGGGTGCGTTATCAATGGCCAAGGTATTATGCTGTC
The DNA here is from genome assembly GCA_034190055.1 of Pseudomonadota bacterium. Taxonomy (GTDB): domain Bacteria; phylum Pseudomonadota; class Gammaproteobacteria; order Enterobacterales; family Alteromonadaceae; genus Alteromonas. The sequence continues at coordinate 3,229 of JAXHTT010000121.1, forward strand.
TGACGTAGTACATAAATACGCTAACATCCCTGATGATGAAGCCATTATGATTTGTATCGCGCTTGGTTACCCAGACCCAGACTTCCCAGCAAACGACGTTCGTTCAACTCGCGCTGACAACCAAGAGTTTGTGACTTATCACGGGTTTTAGCTTGTTAAGCTTATGCTTTGCTTTTTCGATAGCGCAACGGTTGTGTCCTCCTTTAAGAAACACTAGGCTGGGCCAAACGATGCACTTACGAAGGAGCGAGCGAAGTGAAATTCTTAGTTTTTCTCGGCACCGTACGTGACAGTACGCCCCCTAGACCAGCAAGGTTAGGCTTTCGAGTCGCAAAAGCGATATTGAATTGGGCCAAAGATAATATGGCTGAACACGAGTTTGAACTGATTGACCCTTTAGATTACAAAACCGGTGAAGTGTTCAAACCTCATTTTGCTTATGCCCAAGGGAAAGCGCCCGAAGCGTTATCAACGCTGGCTGAAAAAATAGAATCTGCCGATGGGTATGTAATGGTAAGCCCTGAATACAACCATTCAATGAGCCCCGCGTTGGCGAATTTACTTAACCATTTTGGCAGCTCTTTATATTCATTCAAACCCAGCGTGATTGCCACTTATTCGGCAGGGCAGTGGGGCGGTATGCGCGCGGCCGTTGGGATGCGAACCTTTTTATCTGAGCTTGGGTGCCTGCCTGTTTCTGCAATGATCCATGTACCTCATGCGCAAGATGCGTTCGATGAAGACGGGGCAGCTGTTAGTGAACAAGAAGAAAACTGGCGAACTTACTTTGGTCGTGCGCTTAGCCAAATGCTCTGGTGGGCTGAAGCTACGTCAAATCACCGACAAGAAAAAGATCCGTTTGAAACCTCTAAAGCTTTTAAAGCATCGCCAACCCAGAGGAACATTAATTAGGAACAAAATAAGCACAAACTAAAAAGGCAGCATAGCTTTAAGCCTCTGCTGCCTTTATTTCTACTTGCTACCTTTCATCTGATGGCGCGTAACGCTCCAGCCAATGAGCGTAAGGCGCAGGCATTACCCAAGATGGTTTCTCAACGCCTAACTGTTTTGCCGCATAGTACGTCCAATGCGGGTTAGTAAGGTGCATTCTGCCTACCATAACAACGTCAAGCTGTTGGTTTTCGATTGTCTCATTAGCAAGCTGTGGCGTGTCTACACCCCAGGCCGTTGCAACAGGGATATCAGCTTCGTCTCGCACGCGTTTTGCAACAGGCGCTAGGAAAGCTGGTCCCCACGGAATATTGGCCTCAGGGGTATTGAAGCCCACGCTAACACTTACAAAATCAGCACCAATTTCTTTAAACTGTTTTATAAGCTCGATAGATTCGCTTAGCGTTTGCTCGTCTTCGCCGTCGTATTCAATAACGCCAAACCGCACGGTTAGCGGCAGGTTTTCTGGCCAGACTTTGCGCACTTCGCTTAGTGTTTCAAGCAAGAAGCGCCCGCGACCTTGTGCATCACCACCGTATTCATCTGTACGCTTGTTCGCGTGTTTCGAGAAAAAACTTTGGGCTAAATAACCGTGTGCAAAATGTAGTTCAAGCCATTCATACCCAGCTTCAAGCGCACGCTCGGCGCCTTTAACAAAGTCAGCCTTAACACGTTCAATGTCGGCCTTAGTCATTTCGGTAGGTGTTACCGGAAGGTGCGCACCGAACGCTTCTGCAGAAGGGCCAATGGGCTGCCAACCGTTTTCTTCACTTGGCTGAATGTGGTCGTCGCCTTCCCAAGGACGGTTAGCGCTAGCTTTTCGTCCTGCATGAGCAATTTGAATACCTGCAACTGCGCCCTGGCTTTTAATGCGCTCTGCAATGTTTTTAAGGCCGCTAACGTGATCGTCTTTCCAAATGCCTAAGCAATTTGGCGTAATGCGACCTTCTGGAGAAACCGCTGTTGCTTCAACGATTACAAGCCCTGCGCCACCACGAGCGAACGACTGATAATTTGCTTCATGCCACTGATTGGTAAAGCCGTCTTCTGCCGAATATTGGCACATAGGAGGCACGGCAATTCGATTGCGAAGCGTTACATCTTTTAACGAAAACTGTTCAAATAGTGCAGTCATATTTCTCTCTAATTAGGATAAGAATAAAAGGTACCCAGACTATGCTGGGTACTTAAATGTTGAAAAAGCATATGCGCGTTGCGTCATATGCAACTAGGCTTATGCTGCGAGGGTTAAAATCTCGCGGGCTTTTGCCAGGTCGATATCGCCATGCTCACCAAGCGCTGTTAATCCATTGCGCTCTAAATTGTCGATAAGCCCATCAATTGCAGACTTTTCTATGTCATAGTCTGATAGGCGGGTTTTTACCTGCATGGTTTCGAAAAAGTCTTGTACAGCCTTAATGGTCAAGTCGATGGCTTTTTCTTTGTCATCTTCTTGAATACCGAACACGCGCTCGCCTAGCTGTAGTATTTTTTCCTGTTTCTTGTCGCGCTGTACAAACATCAATGATGGCAATACGATAGCTAAAGTTGCGGCGTGATCTAAACCATGTAGTGCGGTAAGTTCATGGCCTATCATGTGCGTGCCCCAGTCTTGTGGTACGCCTTTTCCTATAAGGCCATTAAGTGCCATAGTTGCTGACCACATCACATTTGCACGTACGTCGTAGTCTTCAGGTGTTGCTAGGGCTTTAGGACCTTCTTGAATTAAGGTTTGTAAAATACCTTCTGCAAAACGGTCTTGAAGCGGCGCATTTACTGGATAAGTTAGGTACTGCTCTATTACGTGAACAAATGCATCAACTACGCCGTTAGAAACTTGGCGAGGCGGTAGTGAATATGTGAATTCCGGGTCAAGCACAGCAAATACTGGCTGTACTGTTTCCGATGAAAACGCGCGCTTCTGTGAAGTTTCCTTTCTATTTACTACCGAGTTGCCGTTACTCTCAGAGCCTGTGGCAGGCAGTGTAAGCACTGCGCCAATCGGTAGTGGATTTTCGAAAGATGCACCCTTGATTAATATATCCCATGGGTCTCCTTCAAAGTTTACTGCCGCTGCTACGAATTTTGCGCCGTCGATAACACTTCCGCCGCCTACAGCAAGAATGAAGTTAACGTCATTTTCACGGGCCACATTCACCGCTTTCATTAATGTTTCGAATTCTGGGTTTGGTTCAACACCTTGAAATTCAATAACGTCGGCGCCTTTCAGCGCGTCATTTACTTTATCGTAAATACCATTTTTCTTAATTGAGCCGCCACCATACAGGAAGAGGACTTTTGCTTGTTCCGGCAAACGTGAAGACACTTCACTTAGTTGACCTTTGCCGAACAAAATTTCGGTTTGATTTTTAAATGTAAAATTAAGCATCGTGTTGCCTGTCCTTAATTAGTTTGTGAATTTAGCTGTTGTAAAAGCTTCTCAGCTAACAGTTCGTCAGAAAATGGGTTTTGGCCAGTAATAAGTTCACGGTCTACTACTACATTTGGCGCCCACATTTCTTTGTATTCCATACTTCCACCCGCTTGCGCCATGGCATCTGCTGGATAGTACTGTAAAGTTGCATCATCTAAAGTGCTTTCAAAATACTCTTCTTCTGGCGTAGAGAAGATTGTCATTTTGTAGCCTTCATAAATCCAATTGTCAGATGTGGCTTGCTCGTCTGTTTTCAATGCCAGCTCGAATGCCTTTGGGTTAGATTGCCCAGAAAGTAAGGCGATTGGACCATGGCAGATTGCGGCAGTGGGCTTTCCTTCATTGTGAAAGTGAGACAAGATCTCGCCTACCTGAGGGTTGTTGGCTAAGTCGATAAGCGGCGCATGCCCACCTGGGATAAATACACCCTCAAACTCATCAAGCCCTTGTGCAATAACTTCGTTTAGCGACAGCGTGTCATTAATGCCATCTATCGACGCAACAAACGTTTGAATATCTCGCATTTGTGATTCGCCGCCGTCAAAGTATTGCGGAATCACGGACTTTTTATCTACTGATGGCGCATTGCCTTTGGGTGTGGCTAAGACGAGCTTGTAGCCCGCTTCTACCAATGCTTTAGCCGGTACTCCAAACTCGTTGAGGTAGTAACCTGTTGGCTCTGTTTTGCCTTCTGCCAGCTGCATTATATTTTCGCTTGAAAGTAGAACAAGCACATCGCCTTTACTGGCTTTTGATGACTGAGCGTCGGCTGCATACGCCGACTGTGATAATCCAGCGATGATGGCAAGTGATAGAATTGATGATGATTTTTTCATGTGCTTTTCCTGTCGCATTTGAAAGTGCGTGCATCTTAGAGTTGTTGGTTTAAAAGCAGAAGTCAGATAAATTATGATGAGTCATCAAAAATCTGATGGGTGGAGAATTATGTCTTACCTAACACAGCTAAAAACCTTTGTAGAAGTTTATCGAAGCGGCAACATCACACGTGCCGCAGCGCGGCTCCATATGTCTCAGCCAGCAGTAACCTCGCATATTCAGGCAATGGAACATATCGTCGGTAAAGAATTGTTTGTGCGAAAAGCTCGGGGTGTTGAGCCAACGGCGATTGCTGATGATTTGGCGCTACAAGTAGCCAGCCACATAGACACTTTAGAACAAAAAGTTGCGTCTATTCGAAGTCGTGCCTCTACCGACCACGGCACCTTGCACCTAGCTGGCCCTGCTGAGTATTTGAGCTTTGTTGCGGGTCCAGCGCTGGCCAACTTGCTACAAGCCGATAAAGTAAACTTGGTTATCCATACGGGTAATAAAAGTAACACTTATCAACTATTAGAAGATGATGTTGCTGAACTTGCTATCACTGCCTCTGAACCAACTGATGCCATGTACGAATATCAGATGTTAGATAAAGAACGTTTAATTTTGGTCATGAACCGGGTTCAAGGTAAATTTCTTGGTGACAAAGAGATTACGGCGTCGTTACTGAATCAACACAAGGTAGTAAGCTATGACGAGCAGCTTCCGCTTATTCGCCGTTATTTTTCAGAAGTATTTAACGCGCCCTGCGAGTCACCTGTGGCAGCGATATGCCCAGATATTCGCGCAATCAGCAGCATACTTAAAGCTGGAATAGGGTACTCTGTTCTACCCGATTACCTGTGCAAAGAAGCAATAGCTAAGGGTGAGCTAGTTCCGCTTGGAAAGAGCGGGCCTGAAAACGAAATATACTTGGTATGGAAGAAAGGTGCGCTGCGACATCCTAGAGTAGACTTTGCAAAAGACGTCATAATGGCATTCGCCAATATTAATCATTTAGCCAGTTACCCAGATTAATTTAGGGAGGCAGCGCGACTCGCATAGTAGTGTGTCGCGCTGTGCCTAAAATAAACTTTTAAGAGGTGAGTAATTTAAAACGTGCCAACAACCTTTACTTGGCCGTCAACTTTGCTCTCATCGATAAATCCAATGGTATTTGGATTCGTCGCAACTAATTTCAACATTTCGTCTTCAGATGCAATCATTTCAGGTGGCGTACCGCGACCAGTAAAAACAAGCTTTGACCAAAATGCAGAATATTGTGACTCCGATTTCCCTAAGATATTGTTGTTAAACGCATCTCTTGCGGCATTACCTTGCTCGAAAGTCAGAGGAATTGCGCGGTTGCCGTCTGGAAAGGCTTTTACTTTGCCCAAGTAAATTTTCTTTACCGTGTCGATATCTATGCCTGAACTGTTGTTAGCATTAACAATTACGGCTGTACCCGCGTAAAGTGGCGCCGATAAAATTAGAAACAGGGCTGCAATTATCTTCATTGATATTACCTTAAATCGTCTCTCTGCACGCTTATTAAGCGATGGTACAGAGTTAATGTTATGAAAGGGCAAATCACCCTTCCCAGAGTATAACTGAGATTTGTGATTTGTCGCACTTCAACAAAAGGTGAAATTTTCAAAAAGGAGAGCAAATAAAGTTATGGCAAAACCCAATGCGAAAGGGCCGGTCAGAACCGTGCAAATATTTTGCGCTAAATGTAGGTTCCAGCTTTTCAAGTATCGAAAAGGTGGAAAGGGCGCGCTGGTGAAGTGCTTCAAAGAACGCATTGTTGAAGACTACACTATTGAAGAAGGGGTTTGTCCCTCCTGTAATGCTCAGTTTGCCAGGAGTGCAATGATTCGGGGAGTTCCCGCGTTTAAAATAGTGGGCGGTAAAGTGCATATGAAGTGACATTTTGAGATTGTGACAAGGTTTCAAAAAAGGTGTCGTAATGTACAAGTAAAGCTACTATTTATGTTTTTTTTGAAAAATTAATCGTTTCGGCAATTTGCACTGCCACAAAAATTGCCTAAATTTATAAAGTAGCGCGTAAGCCCGCTAGAACGAAAAGGCTAGCGTGTATGGTATGGATCAAAAGTCAAAGGAGTGAGTGATTACCTAACTGTTAACTTGAGAAGTTGCATGTCTATTCAAAGAAAATTTCTGTTCTCAATTTCTGCAGTCATTGCATTATTCGCTCTGATTGTAGCAATCATCACTGTTGTTACGACATCCTCGTCTATTTCTGAGTTGGTTAAAGACCAGAAGAGAAGCACAGCTGATCGATTAGTCAATATCCTAACTGTGACAGACGCCATTATGCTTGAGCGAGTAAAAAGCAGTATGTTGTTACTTAAGCAGCGAGGAGAGGCGTTAGGAGTGCCTAGTCAAGCTGAGTATGTCACTGTTAAAACCACACGGGCGCGAGAGTTGATGTTAGGAAGTTCGGCGCAGGCAAATAATTTTGAATTGGTTGACGGACTTACTAGCGTAATGGGAGGTACAGCCACGCTGTTTAGCAGAACCGGTGAAGATTATATTCGTGTGAGCACAAACGTTATTAAAAACGGTGAACGAGCGATTGGTACTAAACTTGCGCCGTCGGGAAAAGCTATTAAAGAAATAAACCAGCGGCAAGCGTACTACGGTGCTGTCGACATCTTAGGTAGCCCTTATTTGACCGGCTACGAGCCCATGTTCGACGGTAACGGGCAAGTTGTGGGTATTTGGTATGTTGGATACTCAGCAGACTTAAATGTGCTAGAGCAAGCTATTAAACAAAGTCATGTGTTAGAGGATGGGTTTGTAGCGCTTCGAGACGGTAAGGGTAACATACGAATGCATTCGTCTCATGTAGACGAAAAGCAAGTTGCAGAAGCGTTAAAGCAGAATGAAAAATGGATTGTAGATATAGTACCTTTTTCAAAGTGGGGGTATGACATCATACTGGCTGCATCAGCTTCCGAGAAGGCCACAATGGTGAGTCGTTCTGTTATTTCGGTAGTACTTAAAATTATTTTGGCCAGTGTGGGCATCTTGCTGACTACTTGGTTACTGGTGAAGTATATCGTTGGAAATCCACTCGAAGAATTCATAGGTGTGGTTAATAGCCTCTCGTCTGGAGAGGGTGACCTTACCTTTCGCTTTGAGGCGACTCGCAGCGATGAATTTGGCACCATGGCTCGAGCGTTCAATGGGTTACTTATCCAACTTCAGCAAACGCTGCAAAGTGTGGATGAAGCAACGGATCATATGCTGGCGAAATCTGAAGCGCTAAACACTACCGCCATGAGCTCTAAAGAAACGGTATCGAAGCTTAGTCAAGAAACTGAGTCGATCGACAACGCGATCACCTTGATGCAGCAAAACGCCCAAAGCGTTTCTTCTACTATAAGAAATTCAAGCGACGCTGCTAGCGCTGCTGATACAGATACAAGAAACAGCGCGAGCGTTTTGTCTGAAACAATTAAAGATATTCAGTCTCAAGCAAATGATGTAGACGCGTCAGTTCAAGTAATAACCGAATTGGCGCAGGCCAGTGAGGAAATTAGTGGCGTTATGGAGGTGATTAGAAACATTGCTGAGCAAACCAATTTACTTGCACTTAATGCGGCAATTGAAGCGGCAAGAGCAGGCGAGCAAGGGCGGGGCTTCGCAGTGGTTGCAGACGAAGTACGTTCACTAGCAAGCCGAACACAGGCGTCCACTGAAGAGATCCGCATTATGATAGAAAGATTGCAGCAAGGAAGCCGTATTGCCTCGGAAAAAATGCAACTTAACAAAGAAACGGCATTTAAGACTGTTGAAATTACTAAGCATGCAGGTGAGTCTTTAAACCAAGCACTAGAAGCTGTTGCAAGAATTACCGCACTGAACGAGGACGCCGCCAATCTGGCTGAAGGACAGACTACAGTTGCCGCCGATGTAAATAGAGGGGTAAACAGTATTCAACAGGTAGGGGAAGCCAATACAAATTATGCTAGTGAGGTTGTTGATAATTGTGAAGCTTTAGTGCAGCAAATAAAGACCATGCAAATGCAGTTGCGCCGCTATCGGTTCTAAATTTCTTTTC
>JAXHTT010000122.1:0-11413 GCA_034190055.1 Pseudomonadota bacterium
GCGGCTTTTCACTCTTTATGATTGTTTAACGTTAAAAACCGCTACTAAATACGTTCACTCAGACCAATTTTTAAACAAAATAGATACTATTTCATCTGCCGTGCATGGCTTTGCGTAAAAATACCCTTGATGGAAATAGCAGGCCTTTCCGATAAGTTCGTCAACCTGTGCCTGTGTTTCAACGCCTTCAGCAACACAACTCATTTTTAAATTAGTAGCGAGCGCTATGGTAGTTGTTACTAGGGCTTCGTTGGCATTACCCGGTGCCATCTCATTAACAAAGCTTTTATCGATTTTTAAAACCGATAATGGATAACGTTTCAAATAGCTTAGGGACGAATAGCCAGTTCCAAAGTCATCCAGTGCTAAAACAAAGCCTTCTTTCACAAACCGCTCAATTTGTCTTAGCGCATTATCGCTATCATCCATCAATACGCCTTCAGTTATCTCAAACCTAAAGGCCTCTTTAGGTAAACCAAACTCATTGAGAAGGCTCAATACACCACTCAAATCAAATTCAGTCTTAAAGTGAAGGGCTGATAAATTAATTGACACATACCCATTGAAACCTTGTTCGTACCACGATGACAAATCTTCAGCCGCCCGGCGCATGGCTTGACGGGTTACTTCAATGATGTATCTAAGCTCTTCCAAAACAGGAATAAACTGATCGGGGAATAGCGGTTCGTCGTCTAACCTACCCCTAAGTAGCAATTCTACTCCAACCGTTTTATTAGTTCTTGCATCTACTATTGGCTGGTAATGATTAAAGAAGCAGTCATCTGAATATGCGCGCTTTACCTTGTTTTCTATCTGCAGCCGCGTTTTTGCGCGCTCATTCATATCACTTGTAAAGTAAGTAAATCCGCTCAACGCATCTTTTTTAGCGCTATACATAGCAACGTCAGCTTGCTTAATAAGCTCTGCGGGTTCTGACGCATCTTCAGGGTAAAAAGCAATGCCGATACTGCAAGAAACACGAAGCACCTCATCAGCCAATGAAATTGGTGTTTCTATTGATTCGATAATTTGCGCTACAAATGAGCTTAAATCATCGTCGGCACCCACCTCTTCAATAACAATAACAAACTCATCGCCACCAAGACGCGCAACCGTTCCCGACTCTGCCACTAGGTTTCGCATTCTGTTAGCGACAATACGCAGAAGTTTGTCACCATAATCGTGTCCTAAAGAATCATTGATGCCTTTGAATCTATCTAAATCTAGAAACATCACCGCCACGCGATGATAGTGATGACGAGCGAGCCCTATGGCGTGCTCGAGTCTATCGAGTAGTAACGTCCTGTTAACCAAGCCAGTCAAACTATCGTATGTGGCGATTTTAAGCAGCTTACGCTCTGCATTTTTTTGCTCGGTAATATCAGATATGACAATCAGATAGTGTTCTGCGTCATTAGTTTCGCCACTTACCGCTGTGATATCTATTAAAACGTCGTAACGTTTACCGTCTGCACCATCAATAGCAGTCTCGTCTTTCCAAAAATCACCACCTTGCATTTCAGGCAACTTGCCTGAAAGATGCCGGTTGAGGTTGGGATAACGGAGGTAAAGGCGAGCCAACTGTTTAGGCAGTGGCTCTCTGTTGTTAAATCCAAATACTTGCTCAAAGGCAGGATTAGCGGCAACCAACCGCTTATCTTTATCAAAAATTAATACCCAGTCTCGGGTTTGTCTAAACGCATCGCTAAATAAAGTAACCTGTTGCTGTGCCCTCTGAAGCCTAAAAAGCTGACGCTGTCTAGACAGTAAATAAGCCACTAAAAGACCGACAACGAGGGTGGCATATATAGAATACGCGAGAGGTGAACGAAGCGGAGCATGAGGCATAGATAGCGTGATTTCCGCCGGCAGCACACTAAAGTCGAAGCTACCTGGCGTAGGTGCCACGGTGAAAACATACTCGCCTGGCTCAATATTGGTAAAGGTTATCTTCGCATCGTCGGTAACGCCTTCAGTAACCAGGCGGTCACCATTAAGAAGCTTATAGTAATATTTTACTTTGCCTGTTCCAGACATAGTGAGCGAAGAAAAGTGGATCGTTAATCCATAGTCTTCATAGTTTAAATTAAAGTGATGGCCGCTTAAGTTTTTGAGGGGTTGGCTAAGCACACGATTGTCTACCGCCACTTCTGTGATTGCCGTCCTTTTGTTGAGCAAACTTTTATCTGTATCTAAGCTTTCAAGCTGCGAGGCCGAAAATACAACGGCACCGCTTGTTGAACCATAAGCTAGCCTTCCATCATTAAGTTTCAGTGAAGCACCCTGATTAAACTCAGAAACACTTAACTCTCGACCGTATATGAAATTTTTAATTTGTGCCGTGGAGGGATCGTATCTGTGAAGACCTTTATGGGAGCTAAACCAAATGTTCCCAAACTCATCTTTTTGAAGCCCATACACTATATTTGATAACAAAATATTAGTGTCGTTTAAATCGTATAGGGGTTCGAAAGTGTCTACATCGACGCCAATTAAGCCGACTCCACTATAGGCAAGCCAAAGTACGCCCATGTCGTCAATGACCCAAGATGATATTGAATTTTCGTTTCCTCGCTGTGCCTCAGGAAAACGATAGACCAGTTCATGTTGCGACGTTGCGGGGTCGACTAACCACAATCCCCCCTTGGTAGCTAAGAACAACCTATTATTGTGATAGGTAGACTGCCCTATAAAACCGTAAGAGAAATTAATATCGAAAACTCGTGGGTCTAATTCAAATGGAGAGATAGCTTTATTTTCGACGTCATACTTGAAAAAGCCCTCATAGCCAATGAAGTATAAAATGCCTTCATTAGATAAGATCATTCCGGGGATATAGGTATCGAATACAGTATTATCTCCCCCACTTGTTACTTCAGGGCGAGATATTTCTTCTGTTTTCGGATCGAATAGTCGTATACCTTCATAAGTACTGACTAACAACTTTCCTTCCTGCAACGGAATTATTTTATCTACCGTTCCCTTACCATATACTTTGTCGTCGAAGTAAAGAAACTTTTCAGATGTGTTTGTTGTAAAGTCGTAGTGGTTGAGCCCATTTTCAGTTCCTATCCAGATTTTATTGGGTTCTGTTTCCGCGAAAGTCCACACTACATGACTGGTCAGTGCGCTCTTTACCGCCGCTCGTTCGTTCTGAATAGCAAAAATGTCAGCACTTTTGACTCCAAAGTATAGCGCGCCTGCGTAGACCGAGCTCATCCACAAATTGTCAGCCTCGTCTTTCGCTATTGCTGTAATTTTTTTATTAGCGATTTCTGTAAAGCCGTTATTGGGCTCTAAAATATGTTCATTCTTCCAGCCGCTCGATGTTTCAACCAGTTGATACAGGCCTTTATTAGTGCCCATCCAGAACGAATTGTCTTTATGCTGAACCATAGTCCACACATTTCTGTCAGTGACAACTTGCTCAAACACACCTTCTTTAACCCCGTTTACTTGCGCTAAAAAGTCTTCTTTTTTTGCGACGAATACCCCAAGTACCGTTGAAATCCATACTCTGTTTTGCTCATCCAACAGCAGAAATTTTGCATTAATATTGTCAATATTCTGTGGTGTCTCGCCTAAGTAATCCAAGCTAACAAGCGGCTGCTCTGTGTCCTGTATATTTTTTACATAAACGCCTTTGGATGTCGCTACCAGCAAGGTATCGTCAATAGTAATAGCAGCACGAATAATATGATTATTCTCTAAAAGCTCTGAAGGTAGCTTAGCGATGCTAGTTAGTTTGTTTTTTTCAGTATCAAATAGCTGCACTTCTTCGTTGAGCGCAAGGACCAATTCATTTGGGGTGTACCAGTGAAATGTCTCGGCATGTTGAACATGCTCTTCAAATTCGTGATAACTAGCTGGCTCTATTTGAATGATTTTTTGCGTAGAAAAATCAAGGTAATAGTTGCCTTGTCCATAAATGCTAAACCAAAGCGCCTTAGAACCTTGCAGCGCTAATCTGTATACTGACGAATCTAGCAGCGTATTAGTCGAATCCGTTATTCGTTTAGTTCTTACGCCGTCCCAGCGAACTAAACCACCGTCGGTGGCAATCCAGACGAACCCATCGTCACTTATCACAATGTCGTTTACGACATCCTGAGGAAGACCATTTTTTGTCGAAAGCGATTGGAAAACTGGGTTGGTAAGTCGTGGAGAAGCCTCTGCATAATTACAAACAGTAAAAGCCAAAAGCATCAGGTAGGATAAAAACTTCATCGAAAGTTGTTCGCATAATTTAAATTTTTATTATGTAAATTAGTGTACCAGAATGTTCGAAACATGGGCAGTTTCGAAACAAGGTTTTTACAAACCTTCGCGATAAGGCTATCACATTGATATTAGTAAACTAATTTCACTTAATTTTGCGATATAAATAGCGCCCAAAGCACACTACCGGAAGAGTGAACTATTGTTAATCCTGTTTAACAGGGACTCGCCCTACTGGTACAACTTGACGGCGAATGCTGGGTTGCGGAGATAACCGATATAGATCGCCATTTTGACCCACATAGTGCTTAGTTACACCGCAGGCTTTCGCTATATCGGCGTGTGCTTGTAAATGCAGGAGCTCACCGTGAACCGGAATAGCAATTTTAGGTTTTACCCAGTTATACATGAGTTTTAACTCTTCTGCGCAAGGGTGACCACTGGCATGTATAGGTAAGGCACTGTCCTCACTATGAGTCACCGCTACGCCTTTCGCCGATAACGCTTTACTTAGACGCCCTACACTCTCTTCGTTACCTGGAATAACGATGGATGAAAATATGACAGTATCGCCTTTGTCCAAACTTAAGTGTGGATGATTGTCCCGCGACAGCCGGGCTAACGCTGTATTTTTCTCGCCTTGACTTCCGGTAGCCACCGCTAAAACCTCGTGTGGGGGTAAATAACCCAGGTGCTGAGGATCGGTTATCGGTAAATCATCGGGCCAAATTCCTTGTTGCTTTGCAATGCCGTACATGTTTAACAAGGAACGTCCGTATAGCGCCATGTATCGTTTCGTTTTTTTAGCAACTCTAGCCAATGAAACAAGCCTTGCAATGTTGCTGCCGAAGCACCCCACAATCACCCTACCTTTAAGGGGGGAAATAGTACTGAGTAAACCGTCATAACAGTTTCTTTCAGAAATGGAGAAACCTGGCTTTGGGGCATTGGTAGAATCGCCGACTAACGCAAGGATATTTTCATTACCCAACTGCTTGTAGAGGTTTACGTCAAAGGGGGAACCTGTGATGGGATTGGCGTCAATTTTCCAATCAGCAGTGTGTAAAACCGTACCTGCGGGAGTTTCAATTTTAAGTGCGAAGGGCTCAGGCAAGGAGTGTGTAATGGCCAACCAGCTCACGCTGAAAGAGCCAATGTGCCGAGTGTCGCCAGCGTCGACTTCAACAATGGGGATACGATTCGCAAGCTTGCTCCGAGCTAGCTTGCGTCGTAAGACTTCGGCAGTAAATGATGTAGTATAAATGGGCGCTTGAAATCGCTCCCAAAGGTAAGGAATAGCCCCAACATGATCCTCATGAGCGTGAGTGATCACAATCCCCACTAACGCATCTTTTTGCTTAGCGATAAAAGACGGATCAGGCGCCACTACTCGGTGTATAGTGCCTTTTTTCGAAGCACTTCCTTCTTCTTCGCCATCACCACCACTTTTGTAACTCGGAACCAAGGGCTCATCGAATGACACACCACAATCCACCATCAACCATTGACCATTGTGTCCGTATAAATTCAAATTCATACCAATTTCGCCGGTCCCGCCTAGGGGGACAAACCACAAGTCATCAATGTTTGGGTACAACAAGGTGTTTACTGCCTTCTTAAAAAGTTATATTCAACCAGCGAAAACTGAAGATAAACGCTGAATAGTTATTCGTGCAATTCTGCGTTAAGCTGGTCGATAACTTCAGCCCACGCAGCATCTTCGACAATAGCATCTTTTAAAAATGCGGACTGACTTTCATTCCAATAAGGGGCTTCATGTAAATGCTGGCTTTTATTCAGCCCTCGATGTGTTTCAAAAAATTCAGCGATTTCTTCGTCAGAACTTCCTAGGCCGAGTTGACTAAATAAGCTGTTCATTGTTGGCTGTTCAGTAAACATAACGCCTCCTTGAGTTTTAGGGTAACGAGAAGGATACATATAACGTGCTATGTATCTAGTAGATAAGTACTTGAACTTACTATATCTACTTACTGAATAGTTACCCTCCTATATATGCTTAAGATCACCTAGCACCCTCAAAACAAAAGTCCGCCTGATAGCTGATTAAAGATACTCAGCAAAGTCTTGTGGTGAAATTACCTCACCTTCTTCAGCTGGAACAGGACAAACAATAACCATAAGCTCATCTTGCGTCATACCGGGAACCCACTTAGCTAAAAACTCTTCAGTTGTAAGTTCCATTGCTTCACAGTGCGCCCAATCTTCTGTAGCCCACAAGAGCGCGAGCTCAGCGTCAGGCCAAACCGGTACACCGTCTTCTTCATCGGTGGTTAGCATTACGCAACCATGCTCGTCTTTGAGGATAAACAGTTTTTGATCGGCTTTAATCGTCGCCATGCTAGCTTCTAAGCGTTGAAAAGCGTTTTTTTCTAATAAAGGATGTATTTGAGACATAGGACTCTCTTTTAAATTCTGTCAATTTTGCGCCGTACATGACGGCACTCACGCAAAAGCTATTAGTCGCATTCAACTTATTGTAGACACACTGTCTATTATCTGTGAAAGACCAACGCGTCGTATTTGCTTCATACTGTGTGTGTATAATTTTAATGATACATTTTCAAGGGTTCTTATTTTAGTTACATTGACATTGGCTGGTATCTGCTTTTCGATATTAGTGGGCAGCACGGCTACCCCCCCTTCGCTGAGTAAGTTATTCAATGCAAGGCTTAGCGAGTTTGTCCTTAACTTTGCATCTCGCAGCTGAGGATAATCGGTGAGAAGCCAGTCTCTCGCCTTAGCACCCCAGTCAATTGCTACGAAATCAGCTGCATCAACAACATCGGAAATCTCACCTACACGATATAGTGCTAATTCATGCTCCATTACTACCTCGCTATTCACCTCTTCAGACTTTAGCGGCTCAGTGGAAAACGCAAGGTCTGTTACTCTCTCGTGTAATTGACGTGACAGCGAGTCGAGCGTTAAAACTTCAGCCTTTACAGACCAATCTGGAAATGAGTTATGAAGGTGACTTAGCATTGTTGGGAGCAGTAGTTCGCTGGCAAGCTGTGTTGCTCCACAAACCACGTACTCAGACGATTGAATTTGCAGTTCTTGTTTTGCTTCGTTAAGCGTAACACATAATTGCTTGGCATAGGGAAGCAGCTTCTCTCCCGACTGGGTGAGTTGGATACTGTTTCGCTGCCTTATGAATAGCGTAGTATGGAAATATTCCTCTAGAAGTTTTATCCTCGCGCTAACGGCAGATTGAGTAAGGTAGAGATTTTCAGCGGCTTTGCCGAAATGGCGGGTTTTCGCCACCTCTATAAAGGTGGTAAGAAAGCGTATATCCATGCTAGATGTATAACCGAATTAATGTGGGTCTAAACTGACACAGATGATACGGCAAGTAAATACAAATGCACAGAGCACACCGTCTAAAACGGTGCGCTTAACTAAAAATCCAATTAATACTCTTCTTGATGCAAACGTCGCTGCTTTTCGCGGCGTTGCAAGTCTCGCTTCTGTTTTACCTTCACGGCACTTTGACGTTTAGAGTTTGGTTTTTTAGCGTGAAGACCTCCCTCTTCTACCGAGTCCCATTCATCACGCTGGTAACGATAGTCTTTACTCATCGACTTCTCAGGGTTATTAACATCCCCTCAATTATTATCCCAAGCGGCGAAATAGAAAACGAATTTTAATCATCGTAGCGACAAGAATTTTTGATGGCGTTTTTACTGTAGTTTCGCAGACGTATTTGGCAAGCATGTGTGTCATTTTTGTGACAATGCGCCTACAGAGAAAAGCAGATGAGGACTTCAAAAATACGCATGTATTTCAATAAATTATAAATTACTACAGATGTATCCCACCTTGTTCAACTAAGCGCAGATTAAATAAAACTTTCCTCACGTTTCATTTTTTAACTCTGTTGAAAATTTTTTATTGATAAGAAAAAAATCTTTTGTTTTATCTTTGCTTTTACTTAACTTAAAAGTGCGCTGAACAAAACATTACGTTGGGTACAACATGAAAAGTTTAGCTATTCGACTATCTGCAAAACCGTTTATTGACCGTCAAAAATTTCCCTATGGATTCCGCAAATCTGGGGATTTCAGTATTACAGAAGCTGATATTTTAACCAACTACGGCAAGACCTTATTAGGTCTTGAAAGTGGTGCCTTATCACCAGAAAGCGAAGACGAGCAACACTTCGTGAAGTTCGTTAGTGGCGAAGTTGAAACAGCAAATAATCTCGAAAAAGCGTGGGCAAAATACGTCAAGCTGGCACGAGGGAAAAAGCATTTCTATACCCTGCACAGCAGTGCTAGCAATCAATCAGATTACGACGACGATTACTCTGAAGAAGAGTTCGATGTAGCCTAATTTTGACATGCAGGTTAAAAGCTCGCTTTGGCGAGCTTTTTTGTTTTTACAGATAAATGATCTCAATCAACTCTAAGCAAGAAGAAAATGAAGAAAGGTTAAGGACTGTCTACACTTAGAGTTATAACGAGTGACGTTAACCAATGAAAACAGTTGCTCTATACAAAGAGCCCTAGCAAAGGAGACGCGCGATGATCATTAGTTCAAAACAGCTTACCCACTTTTCCATTCATGCCGTTGATGACAAAGTAGGAGGCGTACGCGATATTCTTTTTGACGATGAGACGTTTACCGTACGTTATTTGGTCGCGGATACAAATACGTGGCTTCCGCTTAGCAGAAAAGTGGTTATATCTCCCATCGCCGTGACAGAACTTGTGTACGATGATGACACTGTCCATGTAAATATGACTGTTGAAAAACTAAAGAACAGCCCATCAATCGACGAGCATAAGCCCGTTTCTCGTGAGTACGAGGAAAACCTCTTTAAATATTTTGGCTACGGCTACTACTGGATTGGCCCAGGTGCATGGGGAGAGTTTGCACATCCCAATGAACTTGTTGAGTTACAGCAAGCGGAAGAGCCTGAAACACTTCACCCAAAAAAAATCAGTAATCATTTAAGGGCTGTTGGAGAAGTGGGAGGCTATGAAGTTGCTACTACCACCGATAACGTTGGGCACATTAGTAACTTTATAATAGACACCCAAAGTTGGAAAATCGTAATGCTGGTTGTCGATACCAATAACTGGCTTCCTGGTGGCAAACATCTAGCACTATTGCCAAGTGATATTAAAAATATTGATTGGGCTGCGCACAGTGTTGAGGTGAAACTGAGTCATGACGAGTTAGTTAATAGACCAGAGGTTGATAGCGATAGAATTTCAGAAGACGATTACATTGATATGTTGTGCAAACAGCTTGATAGGTAAGCTTAGATGAGACGCTAAAGACGCGCTAAATCATACAATGTCCGTCATTCCGCGGACATTGTAGATTTAACGGTAAATGAAAATAGGCTACTCGCAAAAAAATTCGTACATCAGCGCTATAAGGCGTTTTACGCGCTCATCAGCAAGGCGATAGTAAATTGTTTGGCCTTCCCTTCTAGTCGCTACCATTTTCGATTCTCGCAACAACGCGAGGTGCTGAGAAATCACAGGTTGCGAAACATTTACTACTTCTAATAGTTCGGTAACCGACTTTTCCTCTTTTAGTAACGAACAAAGCACCATAAGACGTGTTTTATTCGCAAATTGCTTAAGAAAGATCTCAGCTTCCGCTGCATGTTCCATAATGTCATCTGAACCTATTACCATATCTTCAGACATAAGCACTCCGTATTTATAAAGTATTCTGACAACAATTTAGCTTTTTATTATACTAAAGTATAAACTATTCTGCCGACTTGCCATTATATACGATGAAATTCCGCAATATATATTGTCTTATCGTTTTTCAATCAATATATTAGATTCCTCTTATTTTTAGTTACAAGACGCAGTTAGATAATGGAAGCGCCATGCTAATAGATATCCAAACTCGAATTAATAATATTGACTTCGACATTCGTTGCACAACTGCTGAACAAGCCTTTGAAGAGTTATCTAACAACGATGGAGCCCTCATTGATGTAAGGGAGCTCAAAGAAGCAGCAAGCCAACCGGTACCTTCTGCTCTCAATATTCCCAGGGGCGTGTTAGAAATGAAAGCGCTAGAGCAATTCAAAGAGGCATCGGTACCACTTTACATACATTGTGCATCTGGTGTTCGTGCGAAATTAGCAGCTGAGCAACTAATGCGTATGGGATACGACGATGTATCAGTTGTAACCTGTCCTGTACCTACCATCAACCAAGCATTCGAAAAATGACTTGTACTATAGGACTATGCTATAACTCTCCCAACACATAAGTAGAGGGCGTGTATGCTTAAATCCACATTAGAACAATGGCGAATGTTTAAAGCCGTGGTCGATGCAGGCGGCTTCAATCAAGCAGCTGCAGAAGTACATAAAAGTCAATCTAGTGTGCATCACGCGGTTCAAAAACTAGAGAGTGCTATCGGTGTAACACTGTTTGAAAATATTGGCCGTAAAGTTAAGCTTTCTCCAGAAGGCGAGCTTATGTATCGTCGCGCCTCGTTTTTGCTTAACGAGGCTCACAAGCTTGAAGCAGTAGCTAGTAGTTTAAAAGTGGGGACCGAAACAACGCTGCGTATAGCTGTGGATATTATTTTTCCTTCTGAATTGCTCTATAACGTGCTTGCTAAAGTCTCTGCTGAGTTTCCCCTACTGCGTATAGAAATAGAAGAGACCGTACTTAGCGGTGCCAATGCATTGTTAAGCAGCGGAAAAGTAGATTTGGGCATCTCTCCCTTTGTCTTCCCAAATGGGTTTAGTGAAGATTTGTGTGAAATCGAGTTCGCTGCTGTTGCTCATTCCGAGCACCCCTTACATCAATTGAATAGAACCCTTACTTTAGAAGACCTAAAAAGTCATCGCCAGATTGTCGTGCGCGACTCTTCCGCAGAGCGAAAAGCAGATGTTGGATGGCTAGGAGCAGAGCAACGCTGGACGGTAAGTCACGTAAGAACATCCTTAGATATCATTGCTCAGGGCTTGGGTTTTGCTTG
Organism: Pseudomonadota bacterium; assembly: GCA_034190055.1. GTDB lineage: Bacteria > Pseudomonadota > Gammaproteobacteria > Enterobacterales > Alteromonadaceae > Alteromonas. Next base: position 11,206 of record JAXHTT010000122.1, read on the forward strand.
GCTACCTATTGCAATCATAAAAGACGAATTAAAAAATGGTACTTTGGTTCCACTTCCCATAGATAACAATGCAGCGTTGAGAAAAGCACTTCTTTATCTTTCTTTTGAAGATGGAGACACATTAGGTCCAGCAGCTCGAGCATTTATGGGCGAACTGAGGTACCAAACAATGAATTTGCCCAATTCGGAATTCATGTTGGACTCTTGC
>JAXHTT010000123.1:0-11354 GCA_034190055.1 Pseudomonadota bacterium
CGGGCGGTAAGCTTGTTATTCACCCGCCACGCAATATCTCATATGACGCCCACGATAGCGCCATTATGGGTAACACCTGCCTTTACGGTGCGACAGGCGGCAAGCTATTTGCGGCTGGACGCGCTGGCGAGCGCTTTGGTGTGCGTAACTCAGGTGCTATTGCAGTAGTGGAAGGCATCGGCGATAACGGCTGTGAATATATGACTGGCGGTATTATTGCCGTACTTGGTCCGGTTGGCGTGAACTTCGGCGCAGGTATGACAGGTGGTTTTGCTTATCTTATGGATGATGGCGACGACCTTGATAACCGGGTGAATGCCGAACTGGTCGATGTAATGCCAATTGAAGATAAAGCGATTCTTGCTGAGCACTTACGTGGCTTAATTAATCAGCATTACGAAGAAACAGGAAGCGAGCACTCGTTGTCGTTGCTTACTGATTTCGCCGCAACGCTGAAACGCTTTAAGCTTATTAAGCCAAAGACCAGTGATGTGAAAAACTTGCTTGGTCACATCAGTCGTTCAAGTGCTGAATTACGCATTCAGGCTCAGTAGGAGGATTTAGTTTATGGCAAAGAACGTATATCAATTTGTCGATGTTGAACGTATCGATCCGCCGAAAAAGCCGATCATGGTACGTAAACAAGAGTTCGCGGAAATTTATCAACCGCTGAGCCAATCTCAAACCGAAGGCCAAGCAGATCGCTGCTTGGACTGCGGTAACCCATACTGTGAATGGAAGTGCCCGGTGCACAACTATATTCCACAATGGTTAAGCTTGGCGAACGAAGGCCGTATTTTAGAAGCTGCGGAACTCTCTCATAAAACCAACAGCTTGCCGGAAGTATGTGGCCGAGTATGTCCACAGGACAGACTGTGCGAAGGTGCATGTACGCTTAATGACGATTTTGGTGCGGTAACTATTGGTAGTATTGAAAAGTACATTACCGATACGGCATTCAAAATGGGCTGGCGCCCAGATATGTCTGACGTGGTATGGACCGACAAGAAAGTAGCAATTGTAGGTGCCGGTCCTGCGGGTCTAGCATGTGCTGACATTTTAGTTCGTAACGGCGTTAAACCTGTTGTCTACGATAAATACGAAGAAATTGGTGGTTTGTTAACGTTTGGGATCCCGTCTTTCAAGTTAGAGAAAGATGTTATCAAGCTACGTCGCCAAATCTTTACCGAAATGGGTGTTGAGTTTGTACTTAACACTGAAATTGGTAAAGACATACAGTTCCAGGACTTAATTGATAAGTACGACGCAGTATTTCTGGGCATGGGTACGTACAAGTCAATGCAAGGTGGCTTTGACAACGAACACGTTGAAGGCGTATATGATGCGCTTCCTTTTCTTATAGCCAACACCAACCGCGTAATGGGCCTTGAAAAAGATCCTGCTGATTTTGTTGATATGAAAGGCAAGCGTGTTGTTGTGCTAGGTGGTGGTGATACCACCATGGACTGTGTACGCACATCTATTCGTCAAGACGCTGCGCAAGTAACCTGTGCGTACCGTCGTGACGAAGAAAGTATGCCTGGCTCACGCCGCGAAGTGGTTAACGCTAAAGAAGAGGGCGTTGAGTTTAAATTCAACCTACAGCCTCTTGATATAGCCGTTGATGAAAACGGAAAAGCCTGTGGCGTGAAGTTCGTTAAAACCGAAATGGGACCGCCAGATGTAAACGGTCGCCGCCGTCCTGTTGAAGTGGAAGGTTCTGAACACGTACTTGAAGCAGATGCAGTTATCATCGCATTTGGTTTCCAACCGAGTCCTGCGCCATGGTTTGCTGACTTCGGCATTATGCTTGATGAAAAAGGTCGCGTGCGCGCGCCGTCGGCTGGCAAATTTGCATTCCAGACCTCTCACCCGCAAGTATTTGCCGGTGGTGATATGGTACGTGGTAGTGACCTGGTTGTTACTGCTATCGACGAAGGCCGTAAAGCCGCCGAAGGTATCATGGATTATATTGGCGTTTAACCTTTACGAATATTCTCTGTGATTAAAAGCTCGATAGCCTCCCTATCGAGCTTTTTTGTTTTACACGCCCCACAAGATACGAAAAGCGCTTCTTACATACCTTAATAGACCAAGGTTTAGTTGAAGCAAAAGAACAACGCCTCTAGTATCGTAATAATAAATAAAGAATATCGCCCACTGGATGAAGAACCTACCTATGAAGCACGTAAACACTTGGACATTTTCACTTTGTTTAGTATTAGCCTCAGCCGCTGGAAGTGCCTGTTTTGCAGACACCCTTTCCGTAGACTCTTCGTTGAAAGCCCAAATTAATGAGAAAAAAAATAACCAGGATGCGATACCGTCTTTAAGCCAACCTACTATTGTGTCGTGCCCAGCCGAGTTTCAGCAGGTGAAAATCTCTAATGATGCAAGACAATGCCAAGCCTTTGAAAAAGACACGTCAGCTGTGATGGTTTACCACTCACCACGCACGCCAAGGGAAGTGCTCGGCGTTTATGAAACAGCCCACCCTTCATTAAAGCCTCATTCCCCTGTTAGGGGCCGTACTTTGCTTTCATCAGAGGATAAAACAATAAGAGTCATAATAAGCCCTGATAACGCGGGCTCTCAAGTCGATATTCTGGTCACCTCAAAAACCCACTAGAAACTAGGTTTAGTTTGCTAGCAAAATAGTTCATGTTGGCACCCGCTTTGCAATTTCATCAATAACTACTTCATGACAGCAGTAAGCGTCATTTTTATGACGCCTATGCCGTAAACGAAGCTCATGCCGCTAAGCTATATACACTGGGCTAGGCTGACCTTCAGTTACTCATGTCATGACTTTTTCTATTGATATTTGCGAGGGTTACGATGGAATTGGCAATTATTTTAATGATGTTACTTATAGTCGTTGCACTAGGTGCCATAAAGTTGTCAGACGGTGGAGTGGCATTTCCATTTAGGCGGAAAGCACAACTCTTTACTCCGGTAGAGCATACTTTTTTAAACCTTATTGAACAGGCCATGGGTCGAGAATTTAGAATAGTGTGCCGCGTACGTCTTAATGACCTTGTATCAGTACGTCAATCAGCCAACAAGAAGACAGCAAGCCAAGCGCTTAGCAGAGCATCTAGCAGACAACTCGACTTTGTACTGGTCGACAAACAAGATATGAGCCCTGTTATGGCTATCGATTTGGTTCACAGCCAAGGGAAAGAAGGCTATAAAACGCAAAAAGATTGGTTTGTAACGGGCGCTTTAGATGCTGCAGGCCTTCCACACGCAAGAATTAAAGTTAAATCTGGCTACACGGTTGACGATATTCGCGAGTGCTTAGAAAACAAACTTATTCCTTATCGCCGTTTACAAAATAAAATGGCACAGCTACCTACGCACAATCCAGAACCACCTAAGCGCCCAACCCGACCAGTGCGTTCAAGCAGACCAGCTGCTGCCTGATACGTTTAACTCGAGCTTCCCCTAGCCTTTGTTACTTTGCTGTTTTCTTACTCTCAAATAGCGGTAACAAAGGCATTTTTCTGTCAGTTTCTCTATTTTCCTTATACAATTAGTGCATTCAACAGCGTATTCACGCGTTAAATTCCCTCAACACCGTCGGTAGAGTTATGAAAAAAATTGGTATTTTAGGCGCAATGGACGAAGAAGTTGCGCTACTTAAAGCATCGCTTTGGAATGTAAAAGAAACAAAGTGGAAACACCTTACATTTTATGAAGGCACACTTAACGACATGGAAGTGGTGTTGGTTAAGTGCGGCATTGGTAAAGTGGCAGCTGCTATCGCTACCACTGTATTGATTGAGCAGTACGCTCCTGATGCAGTGGTCAATACGGGTTCTGCCGGTGGTTTCGACAAAAATTTGAATATTGGTGACTTAGTTATTGCAAGTCACGTTATTCATCACGACGCCGATTTAACTCATTTCGGTTACAAGCTTGGTCAATGTGCAGGTATGCCTGAAGATTTTCGCTGTGATACCGCATTAATGGAAACAGCGCGTAGTGCAGCTGCAGAGATTTCCTCATTGCAATCGACAACGGGCTTGATTTGCACTGGTGATGCTTTTATCGGGAGCGATGAAGCTGTGGCGGAATTACGTGAAAACTTCCCCGATATGAAAGCAGTGGAAATGGAAGGCGCAGCTATCGGTCAAACCTGTCATATGCTTGATACACCGTTTCTAGTCATTCGCTCATTATCAGATATTGCTGGAAAAACATCGTCAGTAAGCTTCAAAGAATATTTAGACACTGCTGCTAAGCATTCTGCACAGCTAGTTATGGCAATGATCAAGGCCCTCGCAAAATAATATGACAGAGGTAATTAGCGACCCGCAATATCAGTCGCTATTGGTACTTTGGCTGGCTATTGCCGTAGATGCCTTGTGGCGCTGGCCCCAAAGTACTCATCCCTTAACACTTATGCGCTACCTCGTTTTACAAATGGGGCGTAAGGTAGTGCCATCACGAGACTTCGGTCCATCTCAGCACTACATTTCGGGTTCGTTAGCCGCACTAGTCTTACTTGCGCCTTTAGTAGTTTGTATTGCGATTTTAGTATATATGGCCCAGTACCCCGTTTTCTTTGAAGCCATTATTCTTGTCGTGCTGCTCGATTTTGGCTGCCAGCGTCAGCAGTATAAAAAAGTGCTGGCAAGTGTTGGCAGAAATAAAAAGTCTCTCGCACGAGAAATGGTTCAGACCATTACCGCACGACAATGTAACTCTTTGACAGATATTGGTATTGCTAAAGCAGCGATTGAGTCGCTTTGGCTTAAATTTCTTTACCTGTATTGCGGCGTTATTTTTTACTTCGTGGTTGCAGGGCCAATAGGTGCACTGATCTATCGGTTACTTTTGCTTACATCGTGGCAATGGCACTACCGCACGCCTGGTATGGCACTCTTTGCCAAACCCGTTCGTAAACTGATTTATTTACTTTCCTTTCCACCCGCTGCTATTGGTGGCCTTATAACTTTGTTAATTAGCCATCCCGTAAAAGGCATTAGCGCTATAAAACGCTCACCAGTAAAAGATAAAACGTCACTACTTCTGGCGCTCATGGGTGGTGTGTTAGATGTAAAATTGGGTGGCCCAGCAATTTATGCCAATAAGAAAATTCGATATGCCCGCGTAGGAGGCATAAATGAGGTTAAGTATTCCCACATGTTAAAAGCTAAAAGCACGGTTACATTAGCTATGATAGCAACTAGTGCACTTGCATCATTAACCCTGTTAGCTATGGCCGTTGCGCTATGAATACATTACGCGCACTAAGCGCTTTTTCCTTTTTACTGCTGTGCTCAACGCCTATTTTTACGCATGCTAACACAGCAGAAGAGCCTACCCCTGAGCTAAAAAAAGTAACCAACGAAGATCAACTTTCTTCTACCGATTTAACAGCACACTCAAAGGCGAATACTACTGACTTAAAAATAATTAGCCTTGCTCCACACCTTACAGAATGGGCATTTAGTTTAGGTTTAGGTTCAAACCTTGTAGGTGTAAGCGACTACAGTGACTATCCAGAAGCTGCCAGGAATATTCAGCGAATAGCCGATTTTCAAGGTGCTGACATTGCAGCAATAGTGGCGTTAGAACCAGATTTAATACTCGCTTGGGATGGAGGCAATAAACCTCAGGATATACATAAACTTTCTTCAATGGGGCTTAATGTATTTACCAGCAAGGTAGGAAATATCACAGATATTGCTAGTGAAATAGAAAGGCTTGGCGCACTTACTAACACGCAAAAAAAAGCCACTCAACTCGCTAATAACTTTCTCGACGAGCTGAAGACGCTAAGACACAAATACGATAGTGAGCCTCGTAAACCGGTTTTTTACTATTCATGGACGGCGCCACTTATGACTATTGGCCCCAATGCATGGGGAAATCAACTTTTAAATGTCTGTGGCGCACAAACGCTATTTCACGATAGCCCGATAGATTACCCTCAAGTAGCGGTTAAAGACGTGCTAGTCCGCCAACCTCATGCACTCATTGCCGCCTCCAAGAGTTCACGCGAAGACCTCGAAGTATTTTGGCGCGCTCATCGCGGGTTTCTTGATGCACCGCTTATTGTGGTCGACCCGGATGTCACTAGCCGCTTTTCACTACGTTTAATAAATGAACTAAAATCATTATGTGAAGGTATTAAATAAAACGCATAAGCGTTATACTTAAGTCTAAATATCAGTAAGAAGGTAAGAGCATCTATTCATGCGGATTGTTGTTGCAGGTTTTCTAGTTGTTGTTAGCATTGCATTATTTGTGTCGCTTCAGTGCACTGCGAAAGCGACTGCGCAAGCCTCTGTTGCCGCTTCACCTTATCTAATTGAACGTGTCGCTAATAACGACTGGTTGCTTATTGATGTTCGCTCTCCTGAAGAGTTTGCCGATGGTCACATTCCTGGCGCAGTGAATATGCCCCATGAAAATATCAACGATTATCTCAGCGAATTAGAAGGCCATAAAAACAAGCCTATTATCATTTATTGCCGTTCAGGCAGAAGAGCGCAACTCGCCATGAAAGTGTTGGAAGAACTGGATTTTTCTGAAGTCATGCATTTGGAGGGCGACATGCTAGGTTGGAGCGCTGCAGGCATGACAGTAGACAGAATGTAGTCTGGTCGTTAGGCAACTACGACGGCCTAAGATTGTTATAAATCCTTCCAAGCTGATGAATGTGTTTAAGCGATCCCCCTGTGATACACTCTTTTTATTCGATCAAAGCATGAAACTACTATGAAAATAGATATTGCTACTCCGGCTATGTTGTTTCCAGCAATTTCTTTATTGCTTCTAGCCTATACCAATCGCTTTCTAACCCTTGCGACCATCATCCGAAACTTTTCAAAAGAAGAGAGAGATGACAATACCCAAGCGCAAATAAAAAACCTTCGGTTGCGCATTCAGCTTATAAAGCGTATGCAAATAGCTGGGGTAGGAAGCTTTTTTCTATGCGTGGTGTCCATGTTGGCTATTTACCTTACCTATCAACAAATAGGAAACTGGGTTTTCGCGGCAAGTCTAGTGTCATTGCTGTATTCATTGTGGATGTCGGTAAGAGAAATTTTGATTTCTGTAGAAGCGTTAGATGTTCACCTTGATGGGATGAAAAATGCCCCTCATAAAGAAAAAACATGACACCAACCACTCACATGAATCATTTAGTTCAAAGCGATATAACTTACGAGCAGTTAGCCCCTGAGTTTTTTGCGGGCGTGATTTCTCTTGGTAATTACGTACATGGTGACAACTACCTCACTAACGAGTTGCTAGTTGACTACTATGCTAAAAGCTTTATTGGCGACATTAATGCTAGTTGGGTAGCACTATACAAAAATAAGGTAGTAGGTTTCAGGCTGACCTTCGCACATACTCAATGGAAAGCAGATGAATGGTGCAGCCCTTTTTTGTGGCCGGTAGATTCAAATACAGTGTGCTATTTCAAATGCAATACTGTAGACCCCGCTATGCAGGGCAGTGGAATTGGCAGTACGCTATTAAGCAAGTCAATAGAATGTGCGAGAGCGCAAGGTGCAGAAGCGGGTTTAGCACATATTTGGTTGGCAAGCCCGGGCAATAGTGCATTTAAGTACTTCACCAAAAATGGTGGCCAATTGATAAAAAAACACGCTAACAAATGGCGCTATGCATCTATTCACGAGGGCTATGACTGCCCTGTTTGCGAGGGCTACTGTGAATGTGAAGGTGCAGAAATGCTACTACAATTCTAATACCCAACATGATGTAAACGCTCACAGCCATTTTATTCTATGACCTACGACCCTCTTATCTCCCACGGCGTTTCATCAATGCTTCCCGCGCCCAAAAGCTACTGGCATGCTACACATAAAGTGCCAACACTGCCGCCTTTGAACAAGAAGATAAATACCGAGTATCTCGTTATCGGTGGTGGCTATACGGGTCTGTCCGCTGCCATTACGCTTGCTCAAGCTAAGCAGGACGTTACGCTACTTGATGCAAACTCACTTGGATTTGGCTGCGCAGGTCGCAATGGAGGCTTTATTCTCTCTGGAAGCGGTAGACTGTCATTAAGCGCTATAGAAGATAAATGGGGTCATACAGTCGCCATGGGCATGCAGGGCGAATTTGACGGTGCCGTGGATTTGCTTAAAAAGCGTATTACAGACTTTAATATGCAGGTCGATTTAGTAGAAGGGCCTTATTTAAAATTGGCCCATACCGTTAAGCAAGCCGAGCAACTATGCGCCAGTGCTAATCATCTAGCATTAAACTTCAATGTACCAAGCATTCCCCTCTCTTCAAAAGACCTTGCAACCCGTTTTGATATAAACGGGGCTTACGGTGGCGTTGAACTTGAAGGTGCATGTTTACACCCTTTAAAGCTGGCAAGTGAATATGCAAGAGTAGCTAAAGAACTTGGTGCCACGCTTTTTTACGACTCTCCTGCCATTCGCATCGAAAAGCAAAAAACAGGGTTCCTTGTCACCACGCCAAGCGGCTCAGTATTAGCTAAGTATATACTCATTGCTACTAACGCCTATACTCCCAAACGCTTTCACGACAGCGTAGACAATAAGCAATTCCCAGTACAGTCGAGCATTTTTGTTACCGCTCCTTTAAATAAGGAACAACGCGTTTCGACCGGGTTGACCACCCCGATGAGCTTTATGGATACGCGGATGATGAAGTATTACTACCGTGTGCTGCCAGATGGTCGATTGTTATTTGGCGGTCGTGGGGCAGTAAAAGGCAAAGATGCAGATAAAACTTCAGAGAAAAAGCGCTTATACCGCGCTATGGTAAAAAGCTTCCCTTCACTTAGCGGTATCGCCATGGATTATTTTTGGAGTGGTTGGGTAAGCGTGTCGCTGGATAGCATGCCACGTATTTTCGTAAACAGTGAAGCGAGCAGTAATAACGCAAACCGTTCTGCTTATTCTATCGGTTATGCTACGGGCTATTGTGGTTCAGGGGTTTCCTTTGCCGCCTTTGCCGGCCAGCGCCTCGCTCAACGAATGATGGGCACAAGCGAGGTCGATTTATCTCTTCCTATTTATCAATCGCCACTTAAAACATACCCGTTTTCCAAGGCAAGAAGACTAGCGCTGCACGGTTTATATCAGTGGGCTAAAATTGCTGAGCGTTAGTCTTAGTGAATTTTTACGGTAAGTCTACCGTATTCACCATTGAGCACTGTACATTATTTAGGCTATGTTAGTATTCTAATCACTGACGGAGCCACCTCATGTCATATATCGATGCCTTTGCTGTAGCCGTGCCCACAGAAAATAAAGCGTTATACATTGAACACGCCAAACTCGCTGGCGATATTTTTAAAGAGTATGGTGCCACTAAAATTCTTGAAGCTTGGGGTGATGATGTACCCAATGGTGAGATAACGTCTTTCCCTTTAGCGGTAAAAGCTAAAGAAAATGAAACCGTGGTATTTTCTATTGCGTTCTGGCCATCAAAAGAAGTACGTGACACCGCATGGCAAAAAGTGATGGAAGACCCCAGAATGCAGGAAAGCAAAAACCCCATGCCCTTCGACGGAAAGCGTCTTATTTATGGAGGCTTCGTTCCTATGCTGGAATTGTAAGCAAAAAAAACCCGCTTAAATAAGCGGGCTTTCAAATACTAGTTGAGTGAAGCTTTAAGCTAGCGTGATCCGGGCAAATTTGCGTTTACCTACCTGATAAACGTTTTCCCCTTTTTCGGTAATCACTAAACGAGTGTCTTCTACCTTCTCGCCGTTAATTTTAACTGCGCCTTGTTTGATCATACGCATGGCATCTGACGTTGAACCAACAAGTTTCGCTTCTTTTAACAAATTACCAATAGCGATACCTTCTTCGCCTAGCGCTATTTCAAGCTCTGGCATGTCATCAGGGATAGCATTTTTCTGGAAGCGTTGAATAAAGTCTTGGTGTGCGCCTTCAGCAGCAGCATCGTCATGGAAACGAGCGATGATTTCTTTTGCCAACATGATTTTTATATCACGTGGGTTTTCACCGCCTTCAACGCGGGCCTTAAGCTCTGCAATCTCTTCTAACGGACGGAAGCTGATGAGGTCATAGTAACGCCACATTAAATCATCAGAAATAGACATAACTTTACCAAACATATCGTTTGGCGCGTCTGTGATACCAATGTAGTTGTTCAAAGACTTCGACATCTTTTGAACGCCGTCTAAACCTTCAAGTAGCGGAACCATTACAATTGACTGCTGCTTTTGTCCCTGCTCTTTTTGAAGTTCACGGCCCATTAGCAAGTTGAAACGCTGGTCGGTACCGCCTAGTTCAACGTCTGACTCAAGGGCTACCGAGTCCCAACCTTGTACCAACGGATATAAAAATTCGTGAATAGCGATAGGCTGCCCGTTGTTATAGCGCTTTTTAAAATCATCACGCTCTAGCATACGAGCCACGGTTTGACTTGCAGCAAGCTTGATCATTCCTGCCGCACCAAGCCCGTCCATCCATTCAGAGTTAAAACGAACTTCCGTCTTATCTTCATCTAGAATCTTGAACACTTGTTCTTGATACGTTTTAGCGTTTTCTAATACCTGCTCTTTACTTAAAGGCTTGCGTGTGACATTTTTACCTGTAGGATCGCCAATTAGGCCAGTAAAATCACCGATAAGAAAAACAACTTTGTGGCCTAGTTGCTGGAATGTACGCAACTTGTTGATCAATACAGTATGACCAAGATGTAGATCAGGCGCAGTTGGATCAAAACCCGCTTTAATGGTTAGGGTTTTGCCGGATTTTAGTTTTTCAATTAAATCCTCTTCGGGGAGTATTTCATCGACGCCCCGTTTAATCTCAGCTAGCGCTGTTTGCCAATCTTTCATTTGTTAATCACACTCTACATAACTGTACATTCAATATTGGCGGGCATTTTACGCGTACAACGGAACCATTAAAAGGTTTGCGCGTCAAAAAACGGATTACAAACAGTCATGTTGTTAAACCCAACAGCTTTGAACGCGAAATTAGTGTATTGAATAAAGCTGAACTGAATGTGAGGGGAGAGGGCTTTCGCAAACACGCGGTAAACCCATCCATGGGCGCTCCGCCACCGCTTCCCTGCGGTGGAGGGTTTGCTCCAGCCCTCCCCCTCACATTCAGAGATATTTAGATAGCGCATTATGTAATTGCGAGTTTAAGAGCTATTGGGTGTAACAATTTGCGCTAACAAAAAAATGAGAAAAGTTGCTAAAAAATGTGATTAAGACGCAGCGAGATTCTTTCATACGTGAGTAATCAAGCAACATACGTGTCAAGATAGTATTGTTCACATGGTGTGTTCTGTGCGTGCAGGTGATGGACACTCCAGGGTTGTTCGACACGGAACAGAGCAGCCAAGAGATCGGC
>JAXHTT010000124.1:0-11284 GCA_034190055.1 Pseudomonadota bacterium
GCTATGCAGAGGGATTATTCCGACAGTTTCGATTACTCGTGATATCCCCAAGTGATCACACTTTTAAGTAAGTACTATTAATGTTCTCTATCGCCCCGAATTCAAGCACAGGACACGTTTTGTGCGTTTTGCGCGCTGGCAGGTTACTTTAATTTAACAACGCGCGCGTATCGACATTCCTGAAAGTGAGTTAATTGAACTAGCCGACTTGCGCAGTAAAGCGGTAAAAAGCTATTTAGCCAACCAAGGGGAAGTTGAAGCAAACCGTTTATTTTTGCTAAATACCCAGCACGACTTGCATACTGAAGTTAGCGGCGTTGAGTTTACCTTAGAAGCGAACTAACAAACAAAAAGGGTAACCGATTTAGCTGGGCTACCCTCTTTCTCTAATACTTATTTGAAATGTCCAGCTAACTAAATGCTGCAAGCGACAGGCAAGAGCTCTGAAAATTTCTACGCTACTTTTTCAAGTGTGGCGCACAGGTTTCAGCAACTTTTGACGCGTCAAAAATCTCAATCCAGTAGCCGTCTGGATCTTTAATAAAGGCGATACCTTTCATAGAACCATCATTGAGGCCCTTTTGAAAAGGAACGTCTAGTGATTCGAATCTGGCGCAGGCTGCCTCTGCATCAGGTACATGAAAACCAATATGACCAAAGCCCTTAGGTTCGGTATTGCCGTTGTGATAGCTAACGGTTTCTGGCGTATCGCCCCAATTATGGGTTAATTCAAGCATTGCTGGGCGACCAAAAGTTTGCTGGGTACGCTTTTCAACATCGCCGGAAATATCAGAAAAATCATCTCCCGCCGCCAAAAAGTACAAACTAAATTCCATTTCTTCAAAATCTAGACGTTTAATGAGCGTCATGCCCATCACTCGTGTGTAAAAATCTAATGAGCGCTTAGGGTCAGCAATGCGCAGCATGGTTTGGTTAAACACAAAGCCTTTTGTTGCGTCGTCTTTGTCTTCATAAAGGCCATCGGCTTGTTCGAAGTGTCGGCTCATAATAGTCGTCCTTAGCGTTATAGATTGTTAAAGGCAAAGTAGTCTCACTTTGCCTAAAAAGAGTCATAGAATTGAGGGGTGTTTTCTTTTAAACAACCGCATTTAGTCTTTTATCCTACGCGCTTTACCTCAGATGCGTTTTATACGACTGCAATCTTTTGAAGGCTTTTATTTTTTAGGGAGCTTTCCCCAAACAGAACCTGCATTATCTTTCTTTGCTGGCGACACGTTTGCGCTTGTATTTTTGCGCGTTAATTTTGGCTTCGCTTCTTTCTGCCTGTTATAGCCCTTATTGAGTGCGCTTGGTTTAGTGCCAATAGCATTCGCGCTTTTCGATGCCTTGCTCGATGCTTGTCGCGTAGACTCTGGTCGATATTTTTTCACCATACCTTGCAACAAATTACGAACCACTTGATCGCCTGCGGGTTTGTAATTGCGGTGGTCTGGCTTTCTAAAAAGTGCAGAAAGTTCACTTTTGCTAATTCTAAAACCAGCCAGTTGAAGTACTTCAATCATATCTTCATCTTTGTAACTCATTGCTATACGAATTTTGCGAAGTACTTCGTTATTGCTTAATCGCTCTTTTGGCCCAAGCTCTTTGGGTGCTTGCCCTTCTTGTCGACCTCGGTTCTTTATAATCAATCCATCAAGAAAAAGCGCGATAATCTTATCTCGACACGGCAAATAGCCAGCTTCATCTTCTCGCTTCATTACGGCGTGTAAATAGTCAATTTCCATATCGTAGTTAACCAATTTGAAAATGCTAATAGCAGCGGTATCGTTTATTGCTAACGCATAACGAAGGCGACGTAGAACATCGTTGTGAATCATGTAAGTAGGCCTGAAAGGTGAGGTAGCCAATAAGCGGCATAGATTAAAGGTGTAGAGCCATCCGCTCTTTATTACATTTTACACCACTTAAGCATTTGCATCTATGACAGGCTTAAAAGTAAGCGGCATCAGTTGGCTAATGGTGAAACCAAATTAACTTTCATGGCGTAACGATACTGTATATCTCGTTACGCTCATTTCTCTGGAGTACCGAAATTGAGCTTATTGGTAAAAGGATCCTTCCATGGCAACGTTAAATCTCAATGGGAAAGACGTCAGTCTTCCTGATGACCCGCGAACTACACTGTTAGATTTTCTTCATCAACATTTATCACTTTTCGGCACGAAAAAAGGCTGCGACCACGGTCAGTGCGGTGCATGTACTGTTATTGCTGACGGAGAGCGCATCAACGCGTGCTTAGTGTTTGCATTTCAGCTAGAAGGCGCTGAAGTCACAACTATTGAAGGTATAGGTAACGGTGCAAATAAAGATGAAGCGCTTCATCCCTTGCAACAAGCCTTTATCGAACGCGATGCGTTTCAATGTGGCTACTGTACATCCGGTCAGATATGTTCAGGCATATCTTTGCTTCGTGAGTTGAGTAATGAAGACCCTAGCGCTGTTACGCACAGCCGTTCTCGAAATAGTACAGCATCTCTTAAGGAAGACATCAGTGAACGCATGAGCGGTAATCTTTGTCGATGCGGCGCTTATCCAAATATAGTGGACGCAATTACAGATGTGATTGCTTTGGAGAAACAATAATGCAGCCATTTAATCTCCATCATTACAACGGCGAAAAGCCGCTAGATAATTTCCCTCTAGACAATACATCACGTTTTTTGGCCGGTGGTACCAACCTAATAGACTTAATGAAACTACAGGTAGAAACGCCTAAAACCTTGGTAAGTCTTGCGAAATGGGAACACGCTAACGCTATCACCGAAGACGACAATCACTATTACATTGGCGCCATGGTGACTAATTCTGACTTAGCGAAGTTTGCTCACACGCAGTCCTCACTGTCTTTACTCGCACAAGCTTTATTAAGTGGAGCAACGGTTCAACTTAGAAACCGTGCGACGACGGCCGGCAATTTATTACAGCGTACCCGTTGTTACTACTTCTACGATACAACGAAAGCCTGCAATAAAAGAGAGCCTGGTACTGGCTGCAGCGCAATTAACAGCATGAATAGAATTCACGCTATTTTTGGCACCAGTGAACATTGTATAGCCACCCACCCTTCCGACATGGCGGTGGCCATGATGGCCCTAAACGCCCAGGTACATACCCAGCAACCTAATGGCAACACTCGACAAATTTCGATAAGGGATTTTTATCGTGAACCGGGCGACACTCCACACATAGAAAACCAATTAGGTGAAGATGAACTTATTACCCATGTCAGCATAGAGAAGAAATCTAACGGCACGCAGTACTACCACAAAGTGCGAGACCGCTCTTCGTATGCGTTTGCCCTTGTGTCTGTTGCTGCTGGCTTAAAAATTGACGATGGACGAGTTAAAGACCTTACGCTCGCCTATGGTGGTGTAGGCACCAAGCCTTGGTACCCGCAAAAGGCAATACGCGTTCTTGAAGGCGCTGAGATAACACCTGAAGTTATATCGCAGGCGGCTGAGGCTGAATTATCGGGTGCAAAAACCTACGGCAGTAACGATTTCAAACCAGAACTATTGCGCAGTACGTTAGAAAAAGTGCTTTTAGAGATAGCAGAACATCAGGAAAAGCACCCCGAGCATGAAGGAGCTTTATATGACAACGCATAACGCTAAAACGGTTGGAACGTCAGTTAGTCGGGTTGATGGCGCGGCAAAAGTAACAGGCCAAGCAAGGTATGCTGTTGAGCATATGAGCGAACGTACTCCTTTGATAGGCTGGGTTGTATCAAGTGACACTGCCGTAGGTGAAATCACATCTCTTAATACAGAGCAAGCAGAACAGGCCGATGGCGTACACGCAGTGATCACACATATTAATGCAGGGCCCCTTAAGCCATTTAGTAAGCCTGCGAACGAAAGCAGGTTTACCCAAAGCCGCGCTGTACTTAACGAGCCTCACGTCCGTCATTTTGGTGCGCCCGTGGCGTTAGTTATTGCAGATACTTTGGAACAAGCACGCTATGCTGCAAGTCTAGTCAGCTATACCATAAATGGTAAAACACCAGATTTACTCACAGAGTTTGATGATGCTACGCAAAAACCAGAGTCGTTAGATGGTGGATTTGAGGCAGACGCATTTAGCGGAAATAAGCCACAGCAAAGCGATATTCGCGCAAGCGTCCACGCAACCTATACCACGCCAAGCCAAATCTCCGCCGCTATGGAGCCTCACGCTACGGTTGCGGATTTTAAAGATGGCAAACTTGAGGTTTATTGTAGCGTGCAAATTATTGCAACGGCTGTAGAAGCGCTCGCGATTACCCTAGAAATGGATCCAGAAAACATTGTAGTACAAAGCCCTTTTGTAGGTGGTGGCTTTGGCTCTAAGCTAGGTCTTCACTACGATGCTACGCTAGCTTGTATAGGGGCTAGGCATTTACAACGCGCGGTAAAGGTGGTGTTAAGTAGAAGACAAGTCTTTTATAACACCCCTCACCGCGGGCACAGTACACAGCAGATAGACCTTGCGTCTGGTGATGATCATGCACTGCTAAGCGTACAGCACAAAAGCGCTATGCCAAAAGCTAAAGGCTATGAATTTGCCGAAGCAACAGGGGCTGGCGCACGGGTTACCTATAAATCACAGTTTATTGAGAGCACCCATAGGGTTAAAGACGTAGACCTTCCGCTTATTGACTCTACCCGCTCTCCTGGAGATGCCATTGGCTCGCTTGCATTTGAGTCGGCTATTGATGAACTTGCTCACGAAGCAGGTATCGACCCGCTTGCGTTTCGTATAAAAAACCTGCCTGTCGTACACCCTATGAAAGGCACGCGGTTTACCACCCACAACTTAGGTGAGTGCCTTCGCCAAGGCGCGCAAAACTTCAAGTGGCAGCATAAAGCGCAGCCCACACCGGGTAAACAAATTGGTCATGGGGTAGCGAGTGCTATGCGCATGAATGTACTGGTAGAAAGTTCAGCTGAAGTGGAATTGAGTGCTACCGGTGAGGTAACGGTTCGTACTGATATGACAGATATTGGTACAGGCACCTACACTATTCTCACACAAATTGCCGCCGATACTTTAAATACATCGGTAGACAATGTCACAGTAAAACTGGGTGATAGCCGCTTCCCCGCCTCATGCGGTTCAGGTGGTTCATTCGGAGCCGCTAGCTCTGGCTCGGCGGTTAAAAAGGCGTGCGAAGCGCTTATTGCGAATATTAAAAGCTCTCTCCCCCCTGCCCTTAGCCAAGCGGAAGTGCGCATTTCAGATGGTCAGATAAAGTTACAGCCTAGCGCACAAGGTAACGTTGATGCTACAACTGACGCGCACTTGCTAGACGACTTTATCTCTCACAGCGACTTCCCGTTATTAGCAAGTGGCAAAGTATCCGAAGACGACACTAGTGATGATGAGCAGTACTCTTGTGGCGCGCATTTTGCGGAAGTTGAGGTAGATGAGTACACAGGTGAAGTTAGGCTTCTTCGTCAATACGGTATGTTCAGTGCGGGGCAAATTTTGAATATGAAAACAGCTGCCTCTCAAATAAAAGGGGGAATGGTATGGGGCGCAGGCTATGCGCTTACCGAGGGCATCCACCACCATACAGATACGGCAAGCTTCGTAAACCCAGACTTCGGTGAGTATCACGTTGCCGTAAATAGAGACATTAGCGAGGTAAGTTTAGATTTCTTACAAGAGCCTGATTATGCCGCATCGCCAGTAGGCGCGAAAGGCATTGGTGAGCTAGGCATTACTGGTGCTGGGGCCGCTATTGCTAACGCGATTTTTGATGCATGCAAAGTGCGGGTAAGAGATTTTCCCATTACTATGGATAAAATAATCGCTGGTAAAAACTAAATAACAAAGAAGCGGCCTAAAGGGCCGCTTCTATGCTCGTTGTTTCAAATGACTATCAAAAAAGTCTACCGTTCGGCGCCACACTAACTCCGCGTCTTTGGGGCTGTAACGACTAGTCGAATCGTTGTGAAAGCCATGCTGTGCTTTGGCATAAGCAAAAGCTTATACTCAGCGTCTTTATCCTCTAATATGGCTTTATAGCTCTCCCATGTGGCATTCACTCGCTTATCGTTCTCAGCAAAGTGAATCAATAGAGGATCCTTTACTTGGTCAACTAGCGGCTGCTTGGCTGGTGTGCCGTAAAAAAGAACAGCAGCGTCTAACCTATCAGGTATGCTGGCGGCTAGAAAATTAGCAACTTATTGCCACCAAGACGCGGCAACTTGAATTGGAGAAGGGTCGTTAGCATGGGATATCCAGACAACAAGAGCGCGTTTTGTGGTTGCTACATGCGTATTGCTGGGCAAAGGTAAGCTTGTCTCATATTGAAATGCGCGAGCATTGTCAGTTTCGCTACTTAACACCGCTTTTTCGTAATCTAGCACTACAAAATCATGAGTTAGCTTGCGCCCTGCGTTCTCACCTCGTTTTATCGATGTTTCTATGCCAAAGCCGAGTAGTGCTGTATGTACCGTTAGTGAAGGACTCCCCTTGCTGGCGTTTATTTTATTGAACATCACGTTTATGTTGTCGTTTTCTACCGAAGCATTGAGTACGCCAGACAAAGGGGCGGTTTTGTTCGGTAACGGCTGCCCGCGAAACCAACCGTTCCATGCGCGGCCATTTAGGGCAAAACCGGGCGTGGCGATAGTGTTGGCTTTACCTACACGCTTGTAGTCTCGTTGCCTTTTACTAAAAGCACTGTCAGCGAAGGGATCTTTCCAACCCAAGTAATCCCAGTAGTCCACATGAAAGTTAATGGGAACTAACTCAATCCATAACTTCTCGCTATCTACAAAGCCTGAAATCCATTTTTCAGCCGGTGGGCAGCTGCTGCAACCTTGGGATCTATAAAGTTCCAAGACGGTTGTTTGATTAGGCGTGCTGGTAAGTAAAAAAGGCGCTTCTGTTGATTCATTGGATAATGAGTTTGTTGTTAGCAACGGTGCTAATTCAGACGCTGGAGCATGTGCTAAACCTGCAGTTTTACTCTCATTAGAATGCAGAGTAAGGGCAGCTTTAACTATAGGGTTCTTTGCGGCTTGGCTCGAAGCATTATCTACGTCTCTATTTATAGATGTTGAAACCTTCGATTGTTCCGGCTGTGCGTTAATACGCCAATCGTAATCAATAAAGCGAAGCTTGTAATTGGAAGGTATTGGTTGCTCAATATATTGGTTGATGTATTGGGGTAAGTCTCGGGCTTTGCCCGACGCAACAAAGTCTTCTGTATAGAAGTCTAATATTTCTGACACATACGCTCGTTTGCGCTTACCATCTAAATAGAAATGCTTTTTCTTGCTGAAAAATTCATAGGTAAGCTGCTCTAGCGTTTCATTTAATTGCTCTGGGTAAAATGGCGTTTTAGGTAGTCGTGGACAATCTTTCACCATACAGTTAAGCGCGAAGTGTGCCCTTGGTTCGTTTAACGGCCTTATCACGTCATTTTCATAGTCGTATAAATTAGTGACTTTCCCGCCAATCACCACATCACGAAACTTAAAAAAAGCAGCGCGAGAGAAAAAGCTTGTAAAGCCATCTGGAATACCTTTTTCAACCACGCCATACATTGCCAATGCGTTGTAGCTATTAATGTGATAGCTCATTACTTCTTCTGGCGAAGTGAATAATTCAGGTGTTGCTGTTGGACTAGCAAAACCAATAAAAGATACGACATTTTCTAATGGCGCAATATCCTCAGACAAGGCCTTAAAATTAGTTCGCCCTTCTTCATCAACATAATTTGCTAATACATACTCCCAGTCTTGGGTCGCTTGTTTGTAAGCTTGCTTCAGCGTAACAAGCGCTTGGTTTTCAGCGTCAGCACTTATTGAATTTACTTTATTTGGCTTTTCGCTTGCATTTACACTCTGTACCAAAAACAACAAGAAAAGCGCTAAAACCCATGAAACAAACACCCGCAAAGCGTCACCGTAAGCGCTGTTAAACTTGAGCGAATTAGAATACTGCATGGCTTCTTCCTTACCCTATTTCTGAAGTTTGTTGGTTTGAGGGAACGCTACTTGGTCTAGCGCCAAGATCGTTATTTACCCCTTGAACTGATTTCTGAGTTAGCTCTTGGTTTAGATCGCTTATAGGCTCACTGATTGATTCATTCGATGACCTTTCGTTGGGTTCGTGAACAGGTTTATCATCGGCAAGCAGTCGAATAGGGATTACGTTATCTTCGCGATAGCGCTCTCCTAATGGCTGGTATTGCTTTACCTGCCCGCGATGGTTGGTGTAAGAAAGTGGTTTCAATATATGCTCATCGCGCTCGGCGTTGTGTTTACACATGGAAACAGGGCCGTCTGCTGTCATTACCATGAATGAACACGCATCAATTCTGTCTTGCTGCAGCGCACTGGCATCCATAAAGTTTTGAACGAAAAACGACAGTTTATGCACACGCCCGCGACTTTTAACTAAACTACTGCGCATTTCTAACAGCTTTGCCGATGTTGCTTTGGCGAGCTTCCAAATCCATAGTGGGCGAACAAGCAGTGCTTTGCTGTAATCCCATATAATCTTTGCGGTGCCGTGCTGCCGGGTTGTTTGTATATGCTTAAAGTCTTCAATAAATTGCGCAAACAATTGCGCATCATCAACGACAGAATAGACTTGATTATCGGTAACTAAAGTGGGCATGTAGCTGTGGCAATCACTATGGCCGATACGTACCTTTTCCCATGGCAAAGCTTTAGAAATTGTTTTCTCAATGGCCGCTTTTACGGTAAGCGGGTCGACTACATCCGTTCGTGCGCCCCACTCGCCTCGTCCGGTTTCAGCTTGTAGCTGAAACGAAGCAAAACTTACCGCATCTGCGTGCTGTACAAAAAAATCCACCAGCATGGGCAGTTCTTTGAAATTGTCTGTGTGTACCGTGGTGTTAAAGATAACCATAAGGCCCAGGCCTTTGGCTCGCTCTATGTACTCTTCACGAATAGCATTTAGCGACAACTCATCACCATAACCTTTGCGCTCTTGTGTGGTGTCAACATGAAACGCCACGTCGTTAAGCCCAGCTTCGGCAAGCTCAGTAAGCAGGTCTCTGGTAGCAGCAATTCCATTTGTAAATAGCGCCGTATGTAAGTCAAGTTGATTTGCATAAGCAACAATATCGATAAGCTCGCTGCGTTTTCTTAACGTGGGGTCGCCCCCTGTAATTTGCACGCTGGTTCCAGGCCCGTAGTGTTTAAGCACGTTATCTAATCGCTTGAATACTTCTTGAATGGGAATATCACGAACTGCTTGCGAATGCTCTGACAAATAGCATAAGGTGCAATCAAGATTACACTTTTGCGTGATTTCAACAGCAACACAGCCAATGGTATGCGTTCGCCCCAAAAGTTGATTGGGAGTAAAATGTTCGCCCATTCGCTTTCGTGTAGAGGCAAGCTGTTGATTTCTTGTTGTACCAGGGGAGCACGTCATTTCAATGTGTCTTTTTCAAACTACTCAGTATCAACAAAGACCTTTTACACTTAAAAATACTTTCAAGGCATGCCGTTTTTTTGCACTAACCACTTTGTTTTATTGTGTAACAAGTCATGCAGAAAACAGTGAAGCCAAGCTCGGTTTAGCTGCGCCATTGAGTGCGTTCGAGGAAGCGAAAAGCCTTGTTTTTTCTGACCCTTATTCAAGCCTTCCGCAATATGAGGTGTCGCGCAAACACTTTGATATCAACGACGAGAATGTACTGTTGAAACATGCTCAAAGGACCCTTTCATCAAATGCAAATTTTATCGGATTAGACACCAAACATAAGCTACTTCAAGCCAACGGAATTTGCTTTGCCGGTACTTGGAAGATGAGTCAAAACAGCCCTTACTCTGGGCTTTTTCAAGCGGGCATAGAGGTACCTATTATTGTTAGGGCATCCGTCAGTTTAAGCGGAACAAAACAGCGAGATAAACGTGCATTTGGTGTAGCGATTAAGCTTTTTCCTTATGCCCATAGTGCACTTACTGAGAACATATTTCTTATGCACTCTCTTGGCGGTACAAAAACAAAGCATGTTGCAAATTTGCCAATGACTAACGAACCAGCGCTTGGTGAACTGCCTCCTTTTAGCCAATTGCTTACCGCCTATCGGTTGGAAAGCGATCTTGAGAAAGCCGATAAAGCGTTTAGCGGTAAAAAAGCTAATGCGCGGTTTAGACCAGTTTCTCATTTAGCCGCGGTAAAGGTTGGTGATGCAAACTCCAGAATGGCGCAGCATACAGAAGAGAGTACGCCAAAGCTGAGCATTTCAGCGCCAACTGCTTCGAAAGAAATCGAATTAGAGCGCGAACTTGAAGTAAAAAGCGAAGCTGATACACAAACCGAAATACAAGGCCCTCACTGGTTAAGAGCTGCATTAAGCTCAGATACACCGCTGGTAGACGAAGACGACTTTCGAGATGAATTGTCGCTACAACATTATCCAAATAATACGCTGTCTTGGGTTATATCTGCCGCTGAGTTTAATGACACGGGGGTAGTAGAAGCCAGATGGCGAGAGATTGGCGAAGTTACATTAACCGAATCAGTCGTTTCAACTACCTGCGATACTAAGCTTCACTTTAACCACTCTGCCATTAAATGACGCTAAGTATTTCCGTTTAAACGGATAAACCCCGCGCTAGACGGTTTTTACTGCCTATCAAGATTACCGTATAGTATTCGGTGTATTTATCGTTTTGTTTAAAGTGTTGTTTAATGTCCGCTTCCTTTCGCAAAAACAGTCGCAAGTACAGTCGCAGTATTCACTTGTGGCTGTCGCTGGTTATTTTTATTCCTGTGATCATTGTTATCGCTAGCGGCTTATTATTGCAGGTTAAAAAAGAATTCGACTGGATCCAACCGCCTACGCAAAAAGGCTAAAACAGCACGCCAACGCTGTCCTTTCAGAAAGTGCTTGATGCTGTAAAGCAGGTGCCTCAGGTTAACTTAAATACGTGGGACGATATCGACCGTTTAGATGTTCGCCCCGGAAAAGGCATCATAAAAGTGCGCGGCAAGAACCACTGGGAAGTACAGCTTGATGCCCAAAGTGGCGATGTGCTTCAGGTAGCCTACCGACGCACAGACACTATCGAAGCCATTCATGACGGCAGCTGGTTTTTTGAAGGCGCCAAACTATGGCTGTTTCTACCCGCTGCCCTTTTACTTCTTGTGCTGTGGGTAACCGGCCTTGATAATCATTGAGCCTCCTCCCTATTAGCATAAACTGAGTTTATCCTAATAGGCGACCAAACCAAGGGAGAAAACTCAATGAACTTTTATACTAATACACATCCGTACTATTGTGGAA
>JAXHTT010000125.1:0-11273 GCA_034190055.1 Pseudomonadota bacterium
TAACTAATTAGTACTGCTGAACTTAGTTGTGAAAAGCGACTCCTACCGCTATTGATAAATAATAAGTGGAGTTTTCATGAATAAAAGGAAGTACCTTTTAACTTTAGCTGTACCCACACTTCTCGCCTTAACGGCTTGTAGTTCAGTTTCTTCAATGTATTCGACTGATGAACAAGGACAAAGTAGTGAGGAGATCAAGCTTGCACTTTCAGGTAGCCATTGGCAGGTCGAAAGCATAAATCAAGCAGGTATTATCGACTTTAGCCACGTTACTCTTAATGTAAATGTAAACGGTGATATTAGCAGAATAAGCGGAAGCACAGGCTGTAATCAATATACAGGGGCGCTCGACGTTGCGAATGCAAATAAAGCATTCGGTGCAGACAGCAATGCTCAACCCTTCTCTGCCGATAAAATTGTACTTACCAGAAAGATGTGCGCCCCAGCACTTATGAAACAAGAGCAAGGTTTTGTAGATGCTCTGGCTTCATCGAAAACTTATGCAATATTGGATAACACATGGCTAGTCCTGTATGACAGCAATAATAACGAAACAGTAAAAGCGATAATTTCATCCCCCTTCCAAGGTTTCAACTCCGGTAATGCTGATAAACGCGGGCTTGGAATCAAAAAAGGGTCGAAAGAGACAGCTAAAAAGCAAGATATTGCCAGCGCTACTACACAAGCCAATAGCAGAACCTATAAGTGTGAGACGCCAAACGCCAGTATCACAGAGTTGCGTGTGAATACGCTTGGCCCAGATACAAAAGCAGTCTCAATCAACAATATGCATCACATCGTGCAGCTATCACGTTCTGCATCAGGAGCGAAATACACCAATAACAGAGGTGTGGTGTATTGGAATAAAGGTGATGTTGCCACCCTTTCCATAAATTCTGGCTACTATCACTGTAAAATTGACCATTAAAATTCGAGCAGCATCATTTTGATACAAGCCCTAAAACCTATTTAGAAAGATTAACTACTTTCTATAGCGAGCGTCGGCGCTTTCTATAAAGTGCCGAAACCGCTATGCTCGTGTAATGCTCGCCATGTGCTTTGCAAAGCACTGCGCCAGCCACCACTCTCTGCCAAATAGTTTCAATTAAACACTTTTCGCGGTTCCGTCTCCTCGAAACAAACACCATCCCCGGTAATTAGCATTTTATTTATATATTTAATGTTACGCCTTTAACCAATACAAATCAGACACTTAAGCTACGAATACACGCACTTAACATCCTTATCACTTGCCGTTAAATATGCTTCGACGTTGAAACAATAGTTAGAACACTATACAATTTATTTTTATTGAACAGCCAATTAAAATAAAAACGCTACTTAAACGCATCTAAATTAACACCTATAAAGCCTGCAGAAACGCGGCTCAGATAGAGTGAAGGTAAAGAAAACTAAAGTGGTGTTTATTAAGCGTAGAGCGAATAGTTCGTGCGCTTCGAACGCTTAGCGAGAAAAATAGTTTCAACACTATTCATCGTATTGAAACCAAAGAGATGTATTAGCTTGTACGTATTTATTTTTCACGCAAAGAGCGCGCTAATTGGCGAGCGTTGTCAGCACTATTTAAAGTAGGAGTTTATGCATGTCATTACCAACTTATCAGAATTTCATTCACGGCAAGCCGTTGGCGAACAAAAGCAAAGAAACCTTTGCAGTAACCAATCCGGCAACCGGTGAGGTAATTTATCACGTAGAAGTGGCTGATGAGTTTATTCAACAAGAGGCGATCAAGAGTGCTAAAGAAGGCTTTGCGGTTTGGTCAGCAATGATGCCTATCGAAAGAACTCGCATTCTTAACAAGGCGGTTGCACTGCTTCGCGAACGTAATGATGAACTCGCTAAATTAGAAGTACTCGATACCGGTAAGCCTATTCAAGAAGCTGACTGTGTTGATATTGAAACTGGCGCTGACGTTATAGAGTATTATGCGGGCCTTGCCCCTACTCAATTAGGTACCCAGCAACCTGTGGGTGGCGATTTTTTCTACACGCGCAAAGAAGCGCTAGGTATCTGTGCCGGTATTGGCGCATGGAACTACCCTATTCAAATTGCTTGCTGGAAATCAGGCCCCGCCCTTGCCGCAGGTAATGCGTTTATATTTAAGCCGTCAGAAGAAACCCCAATGGGTGCGCTTAAACTGGCTGAAATTTTCACCGAAGCTGGCGTACCTGATGGCGTATTCAATGTGGTTCAAGGCGCAGCACAAGTAGGTCAGTGGCTTACTAACAGCCCAGACATTGAAAAAGTATCGTTTACCGGCGAAGTAGGCACGGGTAAGAAAGTAATGCAAAGCGCCGCTGCGTCGAACTTAAAAGACGTGACTATGGAGCTTGGTGGCAAGTCTCCACTAGTAGTATTTGAAGATGCGGACATTAGCCAGGCTATCAGCGCCGCTATGCTAGGTAATTTCTATACCCAAGGCGAAATTTGCACCAACTGCACCCGTGTTTACGTTCAGCGTTCTGTGTATCAAGCCTTTATTGATGAGCTTAAAACCCGTACCGAAAACAATATCGTTATGGGCGACCCGCTAGACCCTAACGTTAACTTAGGCGCACTTATTTCTAAAAAGCACCAAGAACTAGTGCTTAGCTATATTGCGAGAGGGAAAGAAGAAGGCGCAACGCTGTTAACCGGTGGGAACGCTGCCTCTCCAGCTTCTGCTCCTAACGGCTATTTTGTTGAACCAACAATTTTCACCGACTGCACCGACGATATGACTATCGTTAAGGAAGAGATCTTTGGGCCAGTAATGAGTGTGTTGGTGTTCGATGATGAAGACGAAGTGATCGCACGAGCAAACGACACCGAGCTAGGTTTGGCAGCGGGCGTATTTAGTAAGGATATTCAGCGCGCGCACCGCGTTATTCATCAGCTACAAGCTGGTATTTGCTGGATAAATGCATATGGAAACTCTCCTGCTGAAATGCCTGTAGGCGGCTATAAACAGTCAGGTATTGGACGGGAAAACGGCGTTGAAACGCTTAATAGCTACACGCAAACCAAATCGGTTTATGTAGGTATGAGCCAAATTGAGAGCCCGTTTTAAGCCGCAGTAGGAGTACATATGCAAACATTTGATTACATTATTGTTGGAGCAGGTTCTGCTGGCTGTGTGCTAGCGAACCGCCTGTCAGAAAACCCTAAGCACAAGGTGTTGCTACTGGAAACCGGTGGCTCAGATAAAAGCATTTTCATCAAGATGCCAACGGCGCTGTCTATTCCTATGAATACCGACAAGTATGCGTGGCAATTTAATACTGAAAAAGAACCGTATTTAAACAACCGTGAGATGCACTGCCCACGCGGTAAGGTATTGGGCGGCTCGTCATCCATTAACGGTATGGTGTATGTACGCGGCCATGCCAAAGACTTTGACGAATGGGAAGCACACGGCGCAGAAGGTTGGAATTACCAAGCCTGCCTACCCTATTTCCAAAAAGCAGAAACCTGGTACAAGGGTAACGACGCTTATCGTGGTGGCAATGGTGAACTTGGCGTTAACAACGGCAATGAAATGAAGAACCCGCTTTATACGGCCTTCATTAAAGCCGGAGAACAGGCGGGCTACGACATCACGAGCGATTATAACGGCAAGCAACAAGAGGGCTTCGGGCCCATGCATATGACCGTGAAAGACGGTGTACGCAGTTCGGCAAGCCGTGAATATCTTGACCCGGTAAAATCACGTAAGAATTTAACCATAGTGACTGGCGCGCTGGTGACTAAAGTTGTTCTGGAAAATAAAGTCGCAAAAGGCGTTGAGTATGTGGTTAACGGTAAAACTGAAACCGCCAATACGTCGAATGAAGTTATCTTAAGTGCCGGCTCTATTGGCTCGCCACACATCCTGCAACTCTCTGGAATTGGCGACAAAGATATTCTTGAAAAAGCCGGTGTCGATGTTAAGCACCACCTGCCGGGTGTGGGTCAAAACCTGCAAGATCATTTGGAATTTTATTTCCAGTACAAGTGCAAACAGCCAATAACGTTAAACCGCAAACTGGGCTTAATTTCAAAAGGCTTGATAGGCGCTCGCTGGTTGCTTAACCGCTCTGGTTTAGGCGCAACGAATCACTTTGAATCTTGTGCCTTTATTCGCTCCAAAGCTGATGTGGAATGGCCTGATATTCAGTACCACTTTTTGCCAGCTGCCATCCGTTACGATGGTAAATCAGCATTCGACGGCGACGGCTTTCAGGTACACGTAGGTCACAATAAACCGAAAAGTAGAGGTAGCGTTACCATCCAGTCGGCTGATCCAACAGTACCGCCGAGAATCTTGTTTAACTACTTGCAGCATCAAGATGATATTGAAGGGTTTAGAGCTTGCGTAAGACTAACAAGAGAAATCATCGCACAATCTGCATTCGACGACTTCAGAGACGGCGAAATTCAGCCTGGCGAGCATATTCAAACAGACGAAGAAATCGATGCCTTTGTGCGCGAAGCTGTTGAGAGTGCTTACCATCCGTCGTGTTCATGCAAAATGGGTGAAGACGACATGGCTGTAGTTGATTCTCAAACCAAAGTACATGGCATAAAAGGTCTGCGAGTGGTGGATTCATCTATCTTCCCCACTATTCCAAACGGAAACCTAAATGCGCCAACCATCATGGTAGCTGAAAAAGCGGCATACAAAATTTTGGGTAAACCTGCTTTACCACCACAGAATGTGGCGGTAGACATCCCCCCTAATTGGCAAACCGAGCAACGCTAAACGTTTAAACAATTTCGCACCAGTGTGCTTGTTCTTGCAACAAGCGCACCTTCCACAGTGCCTATATGCCGCCGATTAAGGTGACGATGCGTGTAGCTGGGTGGTCTGTTTAATAACGAAAAAAGGAAAAAACATGTTTTATTTTTATCAATACTGGGAGGGTGATAATGACAGTATGGCTTAGTGCAGGCATTATTTTCACTCTACTTTCGGTGGCCTATATTTTATTTAAATGGGGCAATATGAAAGTGGTCGGCGTAACGCCGGTTAGAACCTTTACCTTTATTGCCATTCTTTTCACCTCGGGTTTGGACGTGGGCCTTATTATGTTCCCACTTACTGAATTTGCTGGTTATGCTGACATAAGCACAAGTCCTGAATACGCATTCACCAATCCGCTCGCCATTGAGTTTGGGTTTTGGGGTTTCTTAATTTGGGGATTCTACTTTCTTACTTGTTTTTATTTCTGCGTAATAGAACCCAAGGTTAAATTCTTCGAGCTTCCTATCGTTAAGTTCGTAAACAACGTGGTAATCATAGGGACCTGTGCTTTCACAGCTTTCTTATTGCTGTCTAACCTTCCATGGTACCTACCGGCAGTGGGCGATGGAGAATCTATTGTTCCGATATTCTACCTAATTGTATTTGCAGCGATTGCTTTTGCGGTGTACTCAAGTACTAGCATTAAGTACGTGCGCATTTTAAGCCTTACCACAACGTGGGTATTTATAGCGCTTATTATTGGCATGTGGGCGGCGGCATTTGTGTTTGGTGAAAGTGAGATATCAGCATACTTTAGGAATCTCGGCCTTATTGGCAGCTATTTCGCAAATATTGATCACTTTGTATTGCCAATTAACGACTATCACGAGTTCTACCTATTTTGGTGGTTCAGCTGGAGCATTATGATAGGTCAGTTTACCTCTCGTTTTGTGGGTGGTCTTAAAACTTACCAAGTTATGCTGGCTATGATGGTTATCCCATCTATACCTATCGCCGCGTGGTTTTCGGTACTGTACCACTATCACAGCGCTGGTATTCCGACAGAAGGAATAACCAATATGGCTATGGTATTTGTAGGTATCGTTTTTGTAATCAATTCACTTGATTCACTAATAAGACTTTATACCGACAATCTTAATATAACCGTGGAACGCATTGGTAAAGGTAACTACATTGCTCTGAACATAGTCGCACTATCGTTACTTACACTGCTGTTCAAATTAGACTTCTTGCAAATTCAGTGGGTAGGTGCGTTAGTTATCGCTATCTTCTTTAGCTGCTTTGCTTTCATTCTAAGTCAGAAGTTTAAATCGGTGACGGCTATCAAAACCTCGCCGAAAGAAAACAAGATCGACTTTACTAAGATAGAAAATCTCAACTAACTAAATCATTTACTTTTTACCTTCTTAACATTGGCTCATTTTGAGCCAATGGGGGTAAGTATTGCCCGGAGCTCGCGGAAAAGCGCGCTTTATAAGAAGTAGGCTAAATAAAACAACGATAAAAAACAGGTGTTTAACAATGAAAAAATTGAATTCTCTTTTTACATCAACTCACATATTCACAGTGGCTCTCGTAACAACACTGTATTCTTCAGCCACGTTCGCTGATTGGAGCGCCAATATTTCTGCGGTATCAGATTATACCTTTAACGGTTTAAGCCAAACACAAAATGACCCGGCTCTTCAGGGCGGTGTTGATAAAGCTTTTGATAACGGAACTTACGTTGGTACTTGGGCATCGAACGTTGATTTTGGTGGCGACACCAACCTTGAGTGGGACGCGTACGTGGGTCGTTACCAAATGCTCACCGATGCTGTCAGCATCGACTACGGCATTGCCTACTATTCCTATCACGGTGGTGACGATTCAAGCGACGGTAACTATCCGGAAATCTATACTAAATTAGGTTATGCCAGTGACTACGGTAATACCGAGCTTAATCTCTGGTACACCTGGGACTACTTTGGCACTGGCTCAAGACACACGGTTGCTATGATTGCTCATACCTTTGAGCTTGCGCCTAACCACAACCTTCGTGCTAGCTTTGATGTATCTAACTCTTTAGACAGCGATACCTGGGTATGGCGTGACGAAAACACGTCTTTCTATCACTACCGTTTGGCCTATCAGACAAGCTACAAAGGATTAGACTTTGAAATTGCTGCTGAAAACACAAACCTTGATATAGATACCGCCGACGAGCGTATTGTATTTGGTGTATCAAAGACCTTTAGCTTCTAAATTTCGATCTCTGGCATAGTTTTTACGAAAAAACATGTACTAATTTGAATGCATAAGAGCACCACATTCCCGGTGCTCGTTGTTTCAAATGCTTTTAATTAATCGCACTCAGCTACTTGGCGATTAAAATGTCCATGCAATAAAACGGCTTAGCTTGCTACCCTGCCCCATATCAACCACTTTGCACTGGGTTGCACCATAATAGTTGATACTGGTTTTTATAGGTTTTAGGTGAGCACTTTTGGAGACTAAACAGGTGAACCACTCTACGTTATTCTTTACCGATACGCTTTCTTGCACCATGCGCTGAATAAAAGCCAACTCGCCGCCTTCGCACCACAGTTCATTAGCTTGACCGGCAAAATTCAAGTTTGCACCCTGCTTTTGGTAAGAGGCATGTTTGCCTTGCAGATTGGATGGACGATACCCCAAACCTTGATCTCGATTATCGGAAAACTTTCCACCACCTCGTTTCTGCTTATTGCGAGTCAAATTAGATGTTTTTCTTCGTGTGCCAGACAGCGCGTCTTGTGCAGATTTATGAAACGGCGGGTTGCACATCGTAAAAGTAAACCGTTCGTTTTCTTTAATCACCCCGTTAAAAATGTGCGCGCTATTCGTTTGTTTACGAACTTGGAGTTTATCAGTTAACACACTATTTTTAGCGGCAATGGTTTTAGCACTTTTTACGGCAGTTTCATCAACATCGCTACCCACAAACAACCAGTCATAGGACGTAACGCCAATAATAGGATAGATAGCATTTGCGCCCACGCCTATATCTAATCCACGAACGTTTTGACCTTGTCTGTTTTGCACACTGCTTTCTGTTGATTTTAATAAGTCAGCAATACCGTGGATATAATCGGCCCTACCAGGTACAGGCGGACATAAGTAGCCTTCAGGAATATCCCAGTAGTCAAGCCGATAATAGTGACGAAGCAAAGCTGCATTAAGTACCTTTACAGCTTGTGAATTAGTGAAATCTATACTGATATTGCCACTTTTAGCTTTAACGAGAAAAGGCTTAAGCGCAGGGTATGACTGACACAGCGCATCCATTGGATAGCCGTTCTTATGTAGATTTTTAGGATGCATGAAGCGCTACTTCTTGTGTGAAACTAAAAACTGAGATTGCACGTTTTCTTCGAGCAACTGGGCGCCACTACCTTGGGCGGCTACCTTATCGTCGGTATTGTAAAGCCTACAGCGCTCTAATGACAAACACCCACAGCCAATACATCCTTCCAACGAGCTTTTCAAACTGGTCAGCGCCGCGATTTTTGCTTCAATATGCTCATTAAATACTGTGCTCAGTTTAGCCCAATCGGCTTGGGTCGGTGTTCTGTTATCTGGAAGCGTAGACAACAGGCTCTTTATTTGCGCAAGGGTATAACCCATGTTTTGCGCGATTAAAATAAAAGAGACTCTGCGAATAACAGAGCGAGGAAAAGCCCTATTACCACCTTTAGTGCGCACTGAAGGAATAAGCCCTTCGTTAGCATAATAGCGAATTAATGACACTGCGTTACCTGTACGCTTTGCAATAAAGCCAATACTTACCAAGGGTTCCGGTGCCATAGCGCCTCTCCTCTCATAATTTTTTATAGTGCATAAAAGTGCTTGATCTAAAGTTAGCTTTAGATATTAAGCTGTTTTGCGTTGATTATCTACACAAGGAAAAACACATGACAGTTGCATACTTAGAGCACACAAATATTACCGTACAAGACCCAGATCAGTTAGCTAACTTGCTTTGCACGCTGTTCGGTTGGAAAGTAAGGTGGAGCGGCGGCGCTAAAAATGGCGGATACACCGTACATGTAGGAAACGATAAAGATTATCTTGCGCTATACAGACCGAAAACAATTAATGAGATAGACAGTGATTATAAAACTTTGGCCAATATTAATCATATCGGCATTGTTGTGCCAAATTTAGACGAAACAGAAAAGCGGGTTCTTGCTATGAATTTTGATACCTACAGCCACGGCGACTATGAGCCAGGTAGACGCTTTTATTTTATGGCACAACAAAACATAGAAATTGAAGTCGTTTCATACGTGTAATGCCATCGAGTGTTACACCTAGCTTCATTTTCAATATTAGTGTTAGATTAACGTTAGCTCACTCGTGCGCGTTTTACTTAGTTTTTTGTTTGCTAACTTTGTTTACTTAAAATGAACGCGCACTGTGACCATTTAAATAATAATAGACAGGAAACATGGATGAGAAAGGTACTAGCGATAAGTTTAGGGTTAGTAATGTTATCCCTATCGGCAAGCGCATGGGCAGACAACATACTTAGTATGAAACAGCGCAGCGAACTGATTGATAAGATCACCGTTGAACGCTTCAATTCCGTGCTGCCCCAAATTATGGAGCGCGAAGGCATCGACATGTGGGTGTTGATGTCACGGGAATACAATGAGGACCCTGTTCTAAAAACCATGCTGCCTTCAACCTGGATTTCCGCACGACGCCATACCATGTTAGTCATTTATAACCCAGGCAATGGTCAACCACTGGAACGTTTAGCCGTTGCGAGATATGCAGTAGGTTCGTTATTTAAAAAAGCGTGGGACAAAGAAACACAACCTGATCAATGGAAAGCCTTGCAACACATCATAGAAGCCCGTAACCCCTCGAAAATAGCCATAAATACGTCAAATGCATTTGCTCTTGCAGATGGCATGACGGCTACCGAACACGAAAAATTTATGGGTGTACTTTCTGAAGAACTAAAAAGCCGAGTAGTGAGTGGTGAAAGGCTGGCTATAGGCTGGTTAGAAACGCGCAGTGAACTAGAAATGCAGTACTATCCCGTACTAACACAAATTGGTCACTCGCTGATAGCAACAGCATTTTCAAATGAAGTGATCACACCTAACGTAACCACTTCAGACGATGTTGTCTGGTGGCTTCGGGATCAAACCCGTGCACTAGGGCTTACTAATTGGTTTCATCCCACCGTCTCTATTCAACGCCAAGACAATGAAGTGTTTGATCAAGTCAGTGCTTTCAGCAAGCGTCCTGGTGAAAACATCATTCGACCGGGCGACCTGATACACGTTGACTTTGGCATTACCTACTTGCGACTTAACACGGATCAACAGCAGCATGCTTACGTATTAAAACCTGGTGAAAAAGATGCGCCTACGTCACTTAAAAAAGCACTTAAATCTGGAAACCAGTTACAGGACATTCTGACCGGTAATTTTAAAGTAGGCAGAACAGGTAACACTATATTGAGTATGTCGCGACAGCAGGCTATCGAACAAGGTATTAAGCCCGCTATTTATACTCACCCGCTCGGTTTCCATGGGCACGCAGCTGGCCCAACGATAGGAATGTGGGATGCACAAGAAGGTGTGCCGATTCAGGGCGACTACCCGGTGTTTGCACAAACGGCCTATTCTATAGAGCTCAACGCGGCAAGCTATATTGACGAGTGGAACAAAGAAATAAGAATTATGCTGGAAGAAGATGCATATTTTGACGGGGAGTCAGTAAGCTATTTAGATGGCAGGCAAACCGAGTTTCATTTGATTCATTCTGATGAAAAGAGATAAATACATGCGTGATATCTTGCGCTAACTTCAAAAGTAAGAGTTATCGATTGGCAAGAAAAGCCAGTGTAGAAAAGGGATTTAGAAGTAAAATACGTAAAGTGTCAGGCCTTTCGCCTTTTCAAGCGAAAGGCCATGAAACTGTACAAAATATTAGCAGTAGGTTGCTATCCTAAAACCTGGTCTTATTCAGCTGCTGTGCGAACTACTACGTTTTCTGCGCTGTATTCACGAACAAAGTCAGACATTTCTTTGTGGTTACAGATGATGTTTTCACCTTCCAAACCAAACTTCGCTAGTGCTGCATCTTTACCTACAGAAAGTGCTTCTAGACACGCTTGTGAAGCAACATCTTTATTCTTTGCAACAAGTGCTACTGTTTTTGCGTTTTCAGTTGCCTTGTTGTTTTTGTACATGTAAGCGAAAGTGCGAAGCGACTCACCGTTACAACGAACAGATGCACTGAACTCTTCAGCGTTAAAACCATTTGCGCGGATAAGGCGCAGAGCCGGGCCAAAACCTTCTTTAGCCGCAGTTAAACACGCTTGTGTTTTCCTGCATCTACAGGAAAATCGGGTCACTTTCTCCCGGTGGAAAGCTAGCAGCCACTGAGTCGCGCTACCCAGGTGTATGCGTGTTTAGGTGTCTCCAGCCACCCTGCACCTGCGGCAGAATGACCAGGGTCTTTTACGTGCCACATTGGTGACACGAGGGTG
>JAXHTT010000126.1:0-11084 GCA_034190055.1 Pseudomonadota bacterium
TGCCATCTGGGTTCATGTTTGGCACAATGTAGAACACAGCATTATCAAGCAACTGTCGCGCCAAACCATCTTGCTCGTCGAGCAAACGGTAAATAATACCTTCAGCACACCACTCGGCCATAGTTTCACCAGGGTGCTGACGTGCGGTGATCCAGACTTTTTTCTTTTCTGGCGTTTCTTCACCGATAACCAGCATAGACATATCGCGGCCATCAAGGGTAAGGCCTAAGAATTTATGCTCGCAGAGTAATGACATTTGCGCGTCATGCATAAGATCGAGATGACGTTCGTAGCTATACGGAATGAAATACGCAAAGTAAACGCTGGGCTGTTCTAGCGTTAGTGAGAACGTAAGGTTGTCGCCGTCAAATTCGCTAGGAATTCTAAACCAAGTTTGACGGTCGTAAGATGCAAGAACGTTATATCCCTTCCAACCTTCAGGATATGCTGACTTAGCCAGATTACCTATGGTCATGGTATGCGTTACAAAGGTTTCGCCTACTAAACGGAAGTGGAACCACTGTGCAAATTCAGACTGGTTGTCGTTGGGAATGGTTAGACGAATATCGTCTGGTGATTGTGCGCTAACTACTTCAATGTTACCGCTGTCGAATTGACTGGAAATATGCATAGACTGTCGTTTTCCTCATTATTTGGACGCTAATTTAGCATAGACGTAAACACAAATTCCACGCACACAGCGGGTTTTGTACTATCAAGAGTATACAAAATGTTTACACCATCAAAAAACCGACCACTTGGGTCGGTTTTTTATACAGTTGAAAGTTCGGCTTTTTAAAGGCTCACTTTTAATGCTTTCAATTTAAAGTGGTAATGTAGGGAAGCTTAGCCCCGCCATATCGCGAACCACGCGCAATACCTGGCAGCTATAGCCAAACTCATTGTCGTACCATACGTAAAGTGTCAAACGGCTGTCTGCTGCGATAGTTGCCTGAGAGTCAACCACAGATGCAGCACGTGAGCCTACCAAGTCTGTAGACACGATCTCTTTACTTGCTGTGTAGTCAATTTGGTGTTGAAGCTTTGAGAATAGCGCGGTGTCACGCAAGAACTCGTTAACTGCAATGCGGTCCACCGGCGTTTTGAGGTTTAGGTTCAATATCGCTAGCGATACGTTAGGCGTAGGTACGCGAATAGCATTGCCGGTAAGTTTGCCTGCCAGTTTCGGATAGGCCTTTGCTACGGCTTTAGCTGCGCCTGTTTCGGTAATAACCATGTTAAGTGGCGCGCTACGTCCGCGACGGTCACCTTTGTGGTAGTTATCGATAAGGTTTTGATCGTTAGTGTAAGAGTGAACGGTTTCAACGTGACCGTTTTCAATGCCATATTCTTCGTCTAGAGCTTTAAGCACTGGCGTTATCGCGTTAGTCGTACAGCTTGCAGCAGATACAATTGTATCTTCCGGTGTGACTTCTTCGTCATTTACACCGTGCACGATATTTTTAATGTCTCCTTTGCCCGGGGCTGTAAGGATAGCTTTCGCTGCGCCTTTCGCTTTAAGGTGAAGGCCAAGGCCATCGCGGTCGCGCCAAATACCCGTGTTGTCTACGATGATAGCGTTGTCTATACCATATTGGGTGTAATCCACTTCATCAGGGCTGTTGGCATAAATCACTTGAATGTATGACCCGTTAGCTTTTAGCGCATTACGTTCGTGATCAACTGTGATGCTGCCGTTAAACGGCCCATGGACAGAATCGCGGCGCAGCAAGCTTGCGCGTTTTTCTAGGTCGCCATCCCGTCCACCTCGAACCACAATGGCACGTAGGCGAAGCTTGTTGTTTTTACCCTGACGCTCAATAAGCAAGCGAGCAAGTAAACGACCTATACGGCCAAAACCATATAGTACGACGTCCTGAGGTTTCTGATCGTCCTCTTTGTCGGCAACGTCGTTTAGTTTTTCGTTAAGGTAGGCCGTAAGGTCGCTGTTGTCGACCGCAGAACCGTAGTGAAAATCAAAAGCCAATTTACCAATATCAATTTGTGCAGGAGCAAGCTTCATGGTGCTCAAAGCTTCTAAAATAGGGTAGCTTTCGCGTAGGCGTAGCTTGATACCTTCGTGCAGACGCACTTTGCGGTGCGCTTTAATAACATCAATAGCACTGGCGTTCAGTAGCGAGCGTCCATAAACTGAAATTTCAACTGCCTTATTGCGGTACAGTTTACCAATAAGGGGCAACATCATTTCTGCGTATTCCTGACGCTCTTGCCAGCTGCTTTGTAATTCCTGCTCAAACTGTTGATTCATGCTTCTGCCTTCATCGATATTAATTTAACGGTGTTGTCATTGTTGAATGCGCGGCTTTTTTAGTTGGCACAAACGCTCTCAACTATTCCTAATTACGCGTCAGCTTTTTATTATTTTTAGGGTACACTAGGTGAGTTTTCGCCTGACGGTGACGAGCAGTATCTTAAATAAACAAGCAAGGAAGACCAAATTGTTGATAAGTTTCAAAACCTCTATGAAAACTCGTACAACAACGAATTTATTTAGTAAGTTTCCAACAAAAGGCCGTGCAGCTGCACTTTGGTTAGCAGCAGCGTTTAGCGTTGCGGGCTGTGGCGATCTTTTTGAACCTACTATCAGCGAAATATGTGAATCTCATAGCGAGATTTGCTTAGATTTGAGTTTAGATGCGCGCTGTCGCGCAGAGCGTGCTGAGATTATTCGGCTTCGTTACTACAACCAAGATTCGAAAGACGAGGCTTATAAATACCCACTTCTTTTAAACTTCGAGGAATACCTAGAGTGCGTCGAAGAAGCACAACATATCGAACACGTAAAACGAAAAGGCAAAGAGGCAACGAGACTCAAGGGCGTTATCACTGCTCAGCGTGAAATTAAACGCCTTAGCCGAGAAACGAAAAACTCGTTCGACCCTTATCTCTCTTATTATCATTGGACACGATATAACAACAAAGATGCATATCATCGCTTCGAGCGCTACGCAGCTAGCAATCAGGTGACCGATCCAAAATTATTAGTTGAACTCGCTTCTGTGCAAATAAAAACAGACCAGGAGCGAACCATCAAGACGCTCTACCGCGCGCTAAGTTTGTATACGGATAGCAGTGATATTGATGTCAGTATCTTCTACTCTCTCGCGTCGATGGGGATGGACAGAGAGAATTATCGCCTTGCTTATGTATGGTATGGAGTCGCTGAAAACTATGACGAACGACTAAATGAAACTCAACGTATACAGCTCGGTCAGAAGTATGCTCTGCCTGTTGAGATATTGGACAATATTGTCGATGAAATCGTCAGTAATCTGGATGGTGCCACCTTCGATGCAGGTTCGTTAAAACTCGATAATCTTTAATTTTTTGAAATTCAATTACACAATTTCATTAGTAAATAATTAAAAAAACCGCCGTTTATGGGCGGTTTTTTTGATGTTGATTTTAAGGCGCTCAACACAAGGTTAAAATTTAACCAGATGTTTACCTTATACCAGTCGCATAGGATTGATGTGCCAGGCAGCTTGGCTATTTAGCCTTTAACTTTTATATCGTCTTCACCCTTGAATGTCATTGATAGCGAGTTTACGCAATAACGCTGACCGGTTGGTGCTGGTCCGTCGGGAAAAACGTGGCCTAAATGTGAACCGCACTGTTTACAGAATATCTCTACCCTGCGCATTCCGTGAGTCAAGTCTTCTCTATAATCTACGTTGCCGTCATCAAGCTGTTTGTAAAATGAGGGCCAGCCGCATCCGGCGTCAAATTTGGTATCTGAAGGAAAAAGTGGTGCTTCACAGCACTTGCAGACGTACAAACCATCCCGCTGTTCGTCTAGCAACACACCGGTAAAAGGCCGTTCAGTGCCGGCTTCACGACAAACGTAATATTCCTCGTCGCTAAGCTCAGTTTTCCAATCTTTTTCAGTCAGTGATGCGTTTGGGTTCTTATCTGTCGACATAAATTACCTCTTAAACAAAAAAGGTGTATTTGAGAACAAATACACCTTTTCATAGTTTACGCTCAAATATGAACGTTTGTACCACTATTTATTTAGCACTATCTCTTGATAGCAGTTTGTGGACGCGCCGGATCACTCCACTCAATGTGATACTTCTTGCCCGCTGGCTTATCTACACGCTGGTAGGTATGCGCGCCAAAGTAATCGCGCTGGCCTTGTAACAAGTTAGCTGGCAGCACTGCAGTGCGATATGAGTCGTAGTAGCTAAGCGCAGACATCATTGCTGGGCACGGAACACCAGCAAGCGTTGCCTGAGCTATAGACTCCCGCCAGTCAGCTTGATACTGCGTAATTTGCTCTGCAAAAAACGGGTCCATTAACAAGTTTGCTAAATCTTCATTCTTTTCGTATGCCTGAGAAATAGACTGAAGAAATACGGCGCGAATTATACAGCCTGCACGCCAAATTTTAGCTATTTCACCAAATTCTAATGTCCAGCCGTGTTCCTTGCCTGCCATTGCCATTAACTGAAAGCCCTGTGCGTACGCACAGATTTTAGAGCAATAAAGCGCTTGTTCTAGCTTATTGATGATCGACATTTTCTCATCATCGCTGAATGATGGCGCATCAGGCCCTGCAAGGACCTTGCTCGCAGCTACACGTTCGTCTTTCAAACTAGAGATACTGCGAGCGAATACTGCTGAAGTAATAGTCTGTGCAGGACTACCAACTTGTAGCGCACTGACAGCAGTCCAAAGCCCAGTACCTTTTTGGCCCGCTCTGTCTAATATAACGTCAACCAGTGGCTGTTGCGTTTCAGGGTCCATTTGTTCAAGGACTTCTGCGCTGATTTCCATCAAGTAGCTGTTAAGCTTGCCTTCGTTCCATTTTCGAAATACTTCTGCAATTTCTGCAGGCGCCATATGAAGCGCTTCGCGCATAACATGGTAGGTTTCGCAGATCAGCTGCATGTCGGCGTATTCAATGCCGTTATGCACCATTTTCACGTAGTGCCCTGCCCCGACGGGACCGATATAGGTAGCGCATGGTTCGCCTTCTAACACAGGCTGACCAGGAGTATGGCTTTCTAAAGGTTTACCTGTTTCTGGGTCAACCTTTGCTGCGATGGCTTTAAGCACTGGCTCAATACGAGTCCACGCATAAGGGTTACCGGATGGCATCAAAGATGGCCCGAAACGAGCGCCAACTTCACCACCTGACACTGCGGTAGAGAAGAAGATGAACTTGCCTTTGTACTGCTCTTCACGGGCTACTGAATCGGTCCACAAGCTGTTACCAGTATCAACCACGATATCGTCAGCATGAATTCCCGCGTCAATAAGGTGATTACATACGTGGTCAACGGGGTCGCCAGCAGGCACAGAGATAATAATAAGGTGCGGGGCTTTTAACTTGCTTAAAAGCTCGGTGTAGGAACTGCAGCCTTCAACACGAGGCTCAGTATTTTCAGCTCTTTCGCTTGCGTCTTTGGCAAGAATAGACTCAACTTTATTTTGGTCTAAATCGAAACACGCTACACGATAGCCATGGTCCACTAGGTTCATGGTAAGGTTACTACCCATCACCCCTAAACCGATAAAACCAATATCACACGCTTTGTCGTCGTGCGAATTACCACCTTTCTTTTGCATAGGAACACCCTCACATTTCAGATGGCTGCGCATGATACCACCAGAAAGAATAAAGAACAGCTTAAGCCAACAATTTAGCGCGCACTGGTGTAATTGTCACCAGCGGTAAACATTAACGTGTTTTGTAAGCTAGTTTAGCCGAGATTTTGGCACGCATTCAGCACCTGCGTTACGCGCTTTTACCCATGCTGTATAAAATTCACACAAAGGTAAAGACTCTGTTTCTCATTCAGCTAAAGTGCACCGGGTTTAGTGTACTGGGTTTAGTGCCGTTTAGCGGTGCTCTGAAATTCTTTAAAGGCACTCTTAACCAAGTATAAGGTATTATTGTAAGCCATTATTCTATCCAGAGAACTGAGAGAAACTGAACAAGGTTAGCGATTTGCTGGCCTGTAGAAACACCCTCTGAATGCAAATTGAAGGTTGTTCTTCAAGCGAGCTGTAGCGCGTATCCAGGTGCATGGTCCATCCTCCCCTGGGTATGACAGAAGGTAGGTGGAACCTCACGTCGCTTTCACTTGCATTAACACACAAGAACCAGTGCTCTGGCTTCTGGTCGCCCGTTACGCAACCTTTTATCTCTACACCAAACGCTTTGTTATGATGCGCATTCCAGTCTTCAGACGCTTTGTCAGAACCATCGGGCTTATACCAGTTTATTTCTTTTACATTTCGTGAGAGCGTAAACGTATCATCGTGCAACTTTAGTTCGCTTAACAATGAAGAGGACTGACGCAAGCGGATCACGTACTGGCAGAAGCTAAGAAAATCTTGCTTACGCTTGTTTAATTCCCAATTCATCCAGCTAATAGGATTGTCCTGACAATAGGCATTATTATTGCCATTTTGCGTGCGGCTTAATTCATCGCCACCAAGAATATGCGGTGTACCTTGCGAGAAGATCAGCGTTGCAAAGAGATTACGCTTTTGACGCTCACGCGTAGCGAGAATTCGCTCGTCATTCGTTTCCCCCTCAACACCATAATTGGCAGACAGGTTGTGCCCATGACCATCTCGGTTTTCTTCTAAGTTATCGAGATTGTGACGTTCGGCGTAGGTCACCATATCGTGCAGCGTGAATCCATCGTGATATGTCACATTATTTACCGACGTACTGATATGTCGATGGCCTTTGTGAAATATATCCCGTGAGCCCATTAAGCGGGTAGCGAAGTCCGCAGTAACGCCATCGTCTCCACGCCAGAAGGCACGCACCGTGTCGCGGTATTTATCATTCACTTCTAACCACGGAGACGGAAAGTTGCCGACTTGATAACCGTTTGGACCAATATCCCAAGGTTCAGCGATAAGCACCTTATCTTTTAAAACAGGGTCGCTACTGATGGCTCTCAATAGTCCAGATTTTTTACTATATTCTTGTGGCTCTCTTCCTAAGCATACTGCTAAATCAAAACGAAAGCCGTCAACGCCAATTACAGATACCCAATGACGCATAGCATCTAAAATAAGCCCCATCATAAATGGCTGCGCGGTATTTACTGTGTTACCACAGCCAGAGTGGTTGGAATAAACTAACTCTCCGTTTTTAGCTTGTTCTAGCAAATAAGCTTGGTAAGGGCAAAACCCCTTATAAGAAAGAATAGGGCCGCCATTGCCTGCTTCTGCTGTATGGTTAAAAACCACATCAACAATAACCTCAAGTCCAGCAGTATGATAAGCATCTACCATAGACTTCAATTCAGCAAGCGCGTCTGACACACCGTAGCGTGGTTCAGGTGCAAAGAAGTTAACCGGGTTATATCCCCAATAATTGGTTAAACCTTTCTCTGTAATAAATGGTTCAGGCATGAATGAGCACAACGGCATAAACTGCACTGTGGTTATTCCTAATGCTTTGAGATGCTTGATGACGCTCGGGTGGGCAGCACCGATAAATTTGCCACGGTGTTCTTTAGGTACATCGGGATGGAGTTTTGTGAGCCCTTTAATATGTGCTTCGTAAACTACTCGCTTGTGTTTCGGAATAACAGGCGCGCTAACATGACTGGGTGCATAGTCATTTTGTTCAATGACTATGCACTTGGGGATCATAAACTGAGAGTCGTGTTTGTATTGCCTTGCGTCCCATTTAATTGCGCGACTAATTTTCTTGGCGTAAGGGTCGATCAGCAGTTTGTCGGTGGGTACTGCATGTAACCCTCCCTCACCGCGTTCTACACGATAACCATAGTATTGTCCTGCGCTAACGCCGCTGTAACGACCGTGCCAAACATCGCCAGTTTTCTCTGGCAAAGGATGCTCACTCACCGCCTCTTCTGTGTCACTATTGAAAAAACACAACACGACCGCCTTCGCATCGGGCGCGTATACGGCAAAATTACAACCATCTTGTGTAACTGTTGCGCCAAGTGGATATGCCTTTCCCATTCCACTTTCTACAATTAGTGCGGTGTCTCGAATTTCGTTCACTTCGTTCTCAATTTATCTCTTCACTAGGGCGTGTCGCCCTAGTCGGATTAATCCACATTGGCAACATAAAATACCGTGGCTAGCGGCGGTAACGTGATTTCTGCAGAGTGAGTACGCTCATTCCAAGGTATGGTTTGCGTATTAACAGTAGAAGCAACGTCGTAGCCACTACCCCAATATGCACCATCATCAGTGTTTAGTGCTAGCGTTAGCGTGCATGCATCATCTACGCCTATTCTGAAGTTCTGACGTGGCACAGGCGTAAAATTAGATACCACATATACTTTTTGCTTCGCATCTTTTGACATGCGAACAAATGAAACCACGCTTTGGTCTGCATTATTGTGGTCCAGCCAAGCAAAGCCCCCTGGTTCGTGGTCTTGCTCGTAAAGCGCTGGCGTAGACGTATAGAGGTGGTTGAGCGCCTTATAAAGCGCTTGAATGCCTTTGTGTTTTTCGTAATCGAGCAAGTGCCAGTCTAAACTACTGTCATGGTTCCATTCTCGTGCCTGCGCAAGCTCGTTCCCCATAAAGTTAAGCTTCTTGCCGGGGTGACCGTACATAAAGCCCGCGTAACAACGCAGGTTAGCGGCTTGCTGCCATTCATCGCCAGGCATTTTGTGCAGCATACTGCCTTTGCCGTGTACCACTTCATCGTGCGAGATAGGCAGTACAAAGTTTTCGTCAAACGCGTAAACCATGCTAAAGGTAATATCGCCATGGTGATAGTTGCGATAGGCGGGGTCTTTAGCGATGTAGTGTAATGAGTCGTGCATCCACCCCATGTTCCACTTAAAGCCAAAGCCCAAACCACCATCAAATACTGGGCGAGAAACCTTGGGAAACGACGTTGATTCTTCGGCAATTGTCATGGCGTCTGGGAAGTGCTTGTACACTTCTTCATTCATCCATTTCAGTAAGCTGATGGCTTCGTAGTTTTCGTTGCCACCATCCACATTCGGGATCCACTCTCCGTCATTGCGTGAATAGTCGAGATAAAGCATGGATGCCACTGCATCAACCCTGAGTCCATCAACGTGAAATTTGTCTAGCCAAAACAGTGCGTTTGCAACTAAAAACTGACGAACTGTGTCTTTGCCGAAATCGTAAATGCAAGAATTCCAATCCGGATGCCAACCTTTCCTCGGATCTTCATATTCATAAACACAAGAACCATCAAATCGCGCCAAGCCATGGCCGTCTTCCGGGAAATGTGCAGGTACCCAGTCGATAATTACGCCTATACCTGCTTGGTGAGCCTTATCAACAAAGTATTTAAATTCATCTGGGTTTCCAAATCTACTCGTTGGTGCGAACATTCCCACGGGCTGATAGCCCCACGAACCGTCGAAAGGAAACTCGGAAATAGGCAGCAATTCAACGTGAGTGTAACCCATATCGCTGACGTAGCTTATTAAGTCATCGGCCAGCGCTTTATAAGTAAGATAGCGCGCATCAGTTTCAATACCCGGGCGCTTCCAAGAGCCAAGGTGCACCTCATAAATGCTCATTGGGCTGTTGTATTTATTCCCCTTTCGCTTTTCCATCCATGCACTATCATTCCACTCATAGTTATTGTGGTTGTAAATTTTCGAAGCATGAGAAGGATACTGCTCTGCACTGAAGCCAAGTGGGTCAGCCTTGTGCGGTAGGTCGTGGCCGTGTGCATCTTTAATGTGATACTTGTAGCGCTCTCCCTCTGCGAGTTCTGGCACAAACAGTACCCAGTATCCCATAGAGGTCTTTTCCATAGGATGCGTGCGCCCATCCCACTGATTGAAATCGCCAATGAGCGACACCGTACTCGCATTGGGCGCGAACACGCAGAACCTGACACCTTTTATCGCATCGCCTTTTGAAGAAGTGAGCGTTAAAAGTTGCGCACCCGCTTGCTCGTACAAGTTTGAAGGCTTGCTATCGATATAGTGTACCGCATGATACGCCTGCTCGGAGAATTGATAAGGATCGATATAGCCCTTATCGTCATTCAAGCCTTCGGCGATAACGCGATAAACCTCACCCTGATATTCTTTAGGCAGTGGTGTTTCAAAAAGGCCATTTTTGGAGGTAACGGTTACATTTGCTAGCGCTGCATTCTCCCATTCAATCGTTATCTTGCTGACATTAGGACGCCAAACGCGAAGTACCGACTTCTGCTGATTTTTAACTACACCTAAATGGGAAAACGGCTGAGAACATAATACCTGTTCAAACTGCTGCGCTAATTGCATTCGCTACTCCTAGTAAAAACCCGCATGGCAGCGGGTTGAATTGTGAGCTTAAATGCGTTGTATACATTTAAGCTCTATCAAGTACCGTCTTGGTACTTTATCTTACTCGTTTAAGTTACCCAGGCAACCGCCTATTATCATTTCTTTGATAATGGCAATTAACCCTGACTTGCTTGCTTTCTGGCATGAGTAAGTTTAGACGCCAACTCATTTATATCATGTCTATCGAACATCGACTCGATATTCTCTGTGAGTTTTCTTCGCCAGTTTGGATACTCGTCAAA
Source organism: Pseudomonadota bacterium (assembly GCA_034190055.1). Classification (GTDB taxonomy): domain Bacteria; phylum Pseudomonadota; class Gammaproteobacteria; order Enterobacterales; family Alteromonadaceae; genus Alteromonas. The sequence goes on from JAXHTT010000126.1 coordinate 10,541, forward strand.
AGTACCAGGAATATTGACCGGCTTATCCATTTCTAACCAGTCTTCCAATTGCAGGCTCAATAATGCGCTCGAGCCACCTGCCATATGCACTTGCATACCGTTATTCAGTTCGCGATTCATACCCGTATGATTAACATCGCGGCCTACATTATCGCCAATTGAACCGTGGCCGTGCAACGTATCAAGTATTGCCTGTTTATTTTCATGACGATCCGCATAAAGCGTTTGAAGGATTTCTTCTGTTGGATAAAGCCCTATTTCTTTGCCTAGCTCTAAATCTAAACAGTGCCAGTAACCAATCAGCGTTGGCATATCGTGAGTAGTCAACGTTGACATAGACTGAACAGGGTAATGGCTAGGTGAGAAGAAACCGCCGTCTTCCGCTTGTTCGAAGAAAAATACGCGGTATGAGTACACGCCATTATCAGCAAGCTTGCTGCGAATTTCTTCGGGTACGGTGCCTAGGTCTTCACCAATAACAAGGCTCTGATTGCGGTGACTTTCTAGCGCTAGGATACCGAGCAAGTCATCGACTGGATAATAA
>JAXHTT010000127.1:0-10983 GCA_034190055.1 Pseudomonadota bacterium
CTTAACATCGACCATGACAGACGAAGTAAACGAGTTCTAAAAAGGCAACGGTATTGATCTTGAAATAGTGGTCAAAGGGTTATCTTTTTTCATTGACAGCCCGGAGGCTCATATGTGTTATAAGCACGTTTACTCTAATGCACAATATGTTGACCGAGCTTCACCGTCTGTAAAACAAAACGAGTTCTGGTTAGCACCAAGTACATCATAATACAAAGTAATTAATACATTTGTACGCAAAGTGTCTGTGTGTTTATTTGAAATCTTTGGTGATTCAATGCCAGATATATTTTCCATTAGCAAATTCTCGACGCCGCCGAAGTCCATAGAGTTAATCCTATTATCCAATACATCGTTTATGGCGGAAATTATTTCGTCTTTGTGGTTTGGATTAACTCTGATTGGGAAGTCCAATGACGCATAACAGGGCTTATTAAGTTTCACTTTTTCAAATTTTTGGTACTGGTCTGGGTGGTCTCTTTGGACTATCACTTTTAAGTCTGAATATTGCTCGCTAATGGGCTCGCAGTATTTGCTGCTATAGATCTTTATGTATTTTGATTTTCGAATTGTGGGTTTGAAGTTGCACAAAAGTTTACAGACGAGCTTTCGGTCGAATATTTCGCCTAGCTTCTTATCGGGATACATATGTGCAAAAAATGGTTCTACAACATAGTCTTGTGCAGCCAAGACTTGGCAAACTCCATCTTCGGATACAATCCAGTCATCGGTTTTGAAATTGCGAATGTCATCCATAGTTAATTAGTGCTTATAACTTTTAAATAAGGGGCGCAGGCATGTGGGCTAAAATCCGAACGAAGTGAGCTGCCCACATGTTTGCGTCCCAGCCCGCGCAGCGGGCGAACTTAATTTTTTTGTTATACATAATTTAATTCGAAGAACTGCTTTCTTGCTGCAAAAAGAGCAGGATTTTTTCTAGAGAGTAGAAAAATAACTGCAAAACTACATTTAAGCCAACAATGATAGCGCCCCAAATAAAGCCTGTATCACTTGAATAGTATTCAAGGCCAAGTTCTGAGTGGTTACGAATATTTGAATCTATTAGTGCCCAGTTGGCAAACATTGCGATAATTAAAAAAACAAACAGCCAAAAAGATGAAAGAAGTTTGTATCGCTTTACAATTTTTTTGATATTTTCTTCTGACACGTAGGGTTCCCTCCTTGTGTATAACAGTTTACTCGTCCCCAAGCCGTCATGCTATTCCACACCACTCTGGGGCACTTCTCCTTTTTTCTTCTCTCTACTCTAAACCATAACCACAAGAGAAATAAAGAAAAAACCGTAGTGTCGTTTTTCGCTCATTTATAAGAAACACCAAATCGACATACCCATGATTTTGGTGTACTTCACACAAGCCAAAACCAAAAAAGCCAGCATAAGCTGGCTTCACAACACAAAAACAAATTTCGTCCTAACTAAAAACTACTTCCCCTGCCTAGCAGCCAGCTTCTCCAACTGGTCATCAGTAGCTGGAAGCTGGTGCTTCTCTTTCCACTCTGAATACGGCATTTTGTATACCACTTCGCGTGCAGCTTCGTAGTCGATATCAGCGCCCTGCTCGCTTGCAGCCGCCGAATACCATTTTGCCAAGCAGTTGCGGCAGAAATCAGCCAAAATCATCAGGTCAATGTTCTGAACGTCTTTATTTGCGTCTAAGTGTTCTACTAAGCGGCGGAATACCGCTGCTTCTACTTCGGTTTGCGTTTGCTTATCCATTATCTTATACCTCTAAAAAAGCGCTTTTCGTAATGGTTTGAATGTGTGGGTTAAGGAGTAAAAACCCAACCCGCTATCTCTTTTTAAACCTAAAACGAAAAAAGGGAGCCAAGCTCCCTTTTTACTTATATACAGCTAACTAGGTTTAAAACCTAATCGGCATTACTCTGCGTCGTCAGACTTAGGCGCAGGCTTTTCTAGAAGCTCTTTAATGCTTAAACGTACACGGTTCTGGCGGTCGATTTCCATAACCTTAACGTCAACCATTTGGCCTTCTTCTAGGTAGTCAGTAACTTTGTTCACACGCTCGTGAGCGATTTGTGAAATGTGAACAAGACCTTCTTTACCTGGAAGCACTTCTACGAACGCACCGAAGTCTACAATACGTGTAATCTTACCGTTGTATGTCTTACCAACTTCAATTTCAGCCGTTACTTGCTCAATCTTGCCAATAGCGATGTCTGCTTTCGCACGCTCTGTCGCGAAGATTTTGATAGTACCGTCGTCTTCAATCTCGATGTTAGTGTCAGACTCTTCAGTAATTTGACGGATCATTGCGCCGCCTTTACCGATAACGTCACGAATCTTGTCTTGGTCAATCTTCATTGTGTAAATGCGTGGAGCAAATTCACTTAGCTCTTCACGGTGACCGCCAATCGCTTCGTCCATTACGTTAAGAATGTGCAAACGTGCTTCTTTTGCTTGTTTAAGCGCAATTTGCATGATTTCTTTAGTAATACCTTCAATCTTAATGTCCATTTGAAGTGCAGTAATACCTTCGGTAGTACCCGCTACTTTAAAGTCCATGTCGCCAAGGTGATCTTCGTCACCAAGGATGTCTGAAAGTACAACAAAGTTGTCGTCACTCTTAACTAGGCCCATTGCGATACCCGCAACAGACGCTTTAATTGGAACACCTGCATCCATAAGCGCTAGTGAAGTACCACATACAGACGCCATTGATGATGAGCCGTTTGATTCTGTGATTTCAGAAACCACACGTACTACGTACGGGAATTCTTCTTCACTTGGCATTACTGCTTGAATACCACGCTTCGCTAGACGACCGTGACCAATTTCACGACGCTTAGGCGAACCAATCATACCGGTTTCACCAACACAGTATGGAGGGAAGTTGTAGTGAAGCATGAAACGGCTGTCGCGCTTACCTTGAAGCTCGTCAATCATCTGTGCGTCACGCTCTGTACCAAGCGTAGCAGCTACAAGTGCCTGTGTTTCACCACGAGTAAATAGTGCAGAACCGTGAGTACGAGGAAGAATACCTGTTGCTACGTCTAGTGCACGGATCATTGCTGGGTCACGACCGTCGATACGTGGCGCGCCAGATAGAATGCGTGAACGTACAACGTCAGACTCAAGTTCGTGAAGAAGATCTAGGACTTCTTTCTTGTCTTGTTCTTCGTCTTCAGCAAGGATAGCTTCTAGTGCTTTTTCAGTTGCTGCAGTTACTGCGTCTTTACGCTCTAACTTGTCAGAAATCTGGTAAGCCGCAGTCATTTCTGCTTCAGCTAGTGCTTTAACTTTGTCTTTAAGCGCAGTGTTTTCTGCTTCTGGTGCCCAGTCCCACTTCTCAGTGCCAACTTCAGCTGCAAATTCGTTAACCGCGTTAACTACGGTTTGCATTTGCTCGTGACCGAACATAACCGCACCTAGCATGGTGTCTTCAGAAAGCACGTCAGCTTCTGATTCAACCATAAGTACTGCGCCTTCAGTACCCGCAACAACAAGGTCAAGCTCGCTTTCAGCTTGCTCTTCTGCGCGTGTATTTAGAATGTATTCACCGTTGCTATAACCAACACGAGCCGCACCAATTGGGCCGTTGAACGGAATACCTGAGATAGCAAGGGCTGCTGAAGTACCAATCATAGAGATGATGTCTGTAGGGATATCTGGGTTAGCAGACATTACAGTAACAACAACTTGTACTTCGTTTTTGAAACCCTCTGGGAATAACGGGCGGATTGGACGGTCGATAAGACGTGCAATCAGTGTTTCACCTTCAGATGGACGACCTTCACGCTTGAAGAAACCACCTGGAATTTTACCCGCAGCGTATGCTTTTTCTTGATAGTTTACTGTTAGAGGGAAGAAGTCTTGATCTGGCTTGGCTTCTTTTTTACCAACTACTGTTACCAGTACAGACGTATCGTCCATGCTCGCAAGAACCGCAGCTGTCGCCTGACGAGCAATTACACCCGTCTCTAGAGTTACAGTATGCTGTCCATACTGAAATGATTTAGTAATAGGAGTCACTATTTGTCCTTTAATTTCAATCTTTATTTTATCGCTTTTAAACGCGGCGCATAGTATAGCTTTGAAGTAGCTGTAATGCCATTGCCAAATACAGCTCCGCGTGGAATTTATTTAGTGAATTTACGAAAAATCGCTATCACCTATAGCACCATGACTATATGAAATATCTGTGAAATTTCAATTATTGACTATATTTTCAATCATACTGACACAAAACAGCGTATGCTAGAACAAAAAGCGAACAAAGAAAGATCTAAAACTTATTGTCTTAAGCGAGTTAGGGGCAATAGAGATTCTTCATAACAAGAACGTCTAATATTAGTGTGCTAAGGAGATAACCATGTTGGTACTTCGACTTAATAAAGCAGGCATGCCACAAGAGTGGATAGATGTTGAACAAGCCGCAAAGCTTTACAGTCAGGATAAGGTGCTATTCGAGCTAGGCAGCGATGCCATTACCCTTAAAGGTGGCTGGAATCACGAAGGGCTGCAAAGCGAACTTACCCTTTCAAGCATTATCGCTTGCGACGGCAAGGTGACAGATTTATCAGGCAAAGTTGCCCTTACCAACCGCTATTTATTTAGACGCGACAGCTATTTGTGCATGTATTGCGGAAATAAGTTTACGCCTAAACAGCTTACCCGAGACCACATCATTCCCCGTTCTCGTGGCGGAAAAGATAGTTGGACGAACGTAGCCACCGCTTGTCAACGATGTAATCACGCTAAAGCAGCTAAAACACCTGAAGAAGCGAATATGCCTTTACTTGCTGTGCCCTTTAGGCCCAACGTTTACGAGCGTTTTTATTTAATGAACAGACGCATACTGGCTGACCAGATGGCATTTTTAGAAGGGCATTTTTCCCATCAGCGGGAATGGAAATGTAACGAATGAATTGTGACAGACGAAGCGTAATGAATAGCGACGAGCGACCAGTAATTTAAGAAACAGATCGCTCGTTGATGTAAATTTACAGCCCAGTGCTCGTTGTTGTTTGCTGTTCTGTTGTAGCCGACGCTTGAAGGTTGGCGTTGTTATTCTCGCTTTGCTGCTGCATTAGCATTGCCTGTTCTTCTTTTTGCGCTCTAAACCACAGGCTCAACCAATCGGAGCACATCTTATGTTCTAATTCATGAGCTTCCGCAGTTGGGCAGAAAAGGCTAACCTTCACCACCACCTTTGCAAATTCATTGGTTTTGATTTCAACTTCTGGGTCTATACGAATAAACTCTTGTTCTAAATGACGTTCAATTAAGCCTTTATAGCGCTCTGCAACGTCGCGAAAATATTCACAATGGGCTTGGGCCCGGGCGTGAAAGGCAGGCAGCAAGCTATACGCATTTACCGTGGGTTCGTTAACTATTTCAAAGGAGTGTAAACGGTAGCGGCGCATAAAGTTAAGGTTGCGCACAGTTTGAGTAACTAGCTGGCTGTTAGGTACATAAACGTGTTTACCCGTGTAGTTAAAACTTTCTGGGTCAACTTCTAGAAGCGCAGTTTTAGCCCAGTCCATTTCTACCACTTCACCAATGATATTGTTCATTTGGATCCAGTCCCCTACCCTAAATGGCCTTGCGCCCAGGTAGTAAATGAAGCCCATAAAGCATTGAATAAATTCTCGAGTAGCTAGCACTATGGCAACCATGAATGCAGCGATGGATATAGCAAGCGTTTGTATTTCAGAGCTCCACACCATCATCAATACAATGATGATAAAGGCGTTCCCTAACTGCTCTAAAATATTAATCTGGTTTCTTCTATCTTCCCCGCGCTGAGAGCTGATGCGCCTTATCAGCAACAGCATACCTTTTTTGATGAAGTGCAATACAATTAAAAGTAGTAGTGATGTTAGCAGTTTATACTCATTGGCAAACGCAATAAGCTGATTCCATAACTGCGTGGGGTCTATCACAATCTCCATGTATGCTCCGTCTGTGCTGCGAGGGTAAATCTTTGAATAAAAATAAAAAAGCGCCGACGAATGTCAGCGCTATTTATTATGAAGCATGTAACCCTGCGGCACAATGCCGACCAGTTGCAACCACTATTATTTAGTCGCGAATTTGGCCTTCACCGTTCACCAGGTATTTCTCTGAAGTCAAAGACTCTAAGCCCATTGGACCGTACGCATGCAGCTTGGTTGTAGCGATACCAATTTCGGCACCTAAGCCAAGCTGGCTGCCGTCAGAGAAGCGTGAAGAGGCATTAACCATTACAACACTCGCATCTACTGCGCGTTGGAAAAGCTTACCTTTCTCGGCATCTTCGGTAACGATAACTTCGGTGTGGTTACTACCGAACTGCGCAATATGGTCAACTGCACCTTCGAAGTCATCAACCACGCGAATTGCAATTTCTAGACCTAGGTATTCTTCACCGTATGCGTCTTCTGCAATTACGTCAGCGCCATCGAAATACTGGCTACCTTTTTCATTTACGTGAACCTTCACGCCTTTTTCTTTAAAGGCATCGGCCACTTTTGGCAAGAAGTCACCCGCAACAGCTTGGTGTACAACCAAACCTTCAAGCGCATTACATACACCAGTACGCTGGGTTTTACCGTTTAGGAGGATAGCCATGGCTTTGTCTAAATCAGCATCTTTATCTACGTAAAGGTGGCACACACCTTTAAAGTGCTGAATAACCGGTACCTTAGCGTTATCGGTTACATAGTTGATAAGGCCTTCACCACCGCGTGGAATTATCACGTCGATGTAGTCGCGCTGTTCCATCAGTTCTTGCATAAGCGCGCGGTCTGGGTTTGGTACTACCGTAACCAAAGCTTTAGGCAGGTTATGCTTTTCAAGCACGTCTTGCATAAGTTCAGCTATGGCTAAACTGGTATCAAGAGCCTCTTTACCACCACGTAAAATCACAGCGTTGCCCGATTTGAAACACAATGCGCCTGCATCGGCAGTAACATTAGGTCGTGCTTCATAAATCATACATACAACGCCTAGCGGTATACGCATTTTCTTAATTTCAATACCGTTAGGACGCGTGCCAATAACACGCTCTTTGCCTACCGGATCGTCAAGCTCAACAATAACCTCAATGCCTTCAGCCATTGATTCAATGCGCTCATCATTAAGGATTAAGCGGTCTACCATGGCTGCATCTAGATTATTTTCTTTTGCGCGCGCAACTTCTTTTTCGTTTACTTCAATAATTTTGCTTTTGTTTGCACGAATTGCCGCGGCCATATCAGTTAACACCGCGTTTTTCTGGCTCTCACTTAAAATTGCCAGTGTACGTGCAGCTTTTTTCGCCTGTTGTGCTAACTCTGTAATAATACTCATTCTTTCTCCAGATTTGCTATGTGCTGATCAGAAATAATTGGCCCTGTTTTTTCCTCAAACTCGTGGGCAAATTCTTCACTTTCCTGATTCGCAATAAAATTCAATAAACAGCTACTGTAGTTCGACTTGGCTTTAACCAATTTAGTGCCGTCTTCTTTACGTACCAATATAGTGTCGCCTACCGAGAACTCACCTTTCACGTCTACAATTTCGCTACTTGTTAGTTGCTCTGCGTCGGTATGTAAAGAGTCGTCGAAGTCTCCTTCTACTATCACCTCGCCTTGCGCGTTTGACGTATGGCGCATCCAATGCACATTTTCTTGCATAGGCTTGGCGTGGGGTTTGAAATGCGTGCCTGGGTTTTCACCTGCTAGCAGCATATTAAACGACAGCTCAGTAAAGCCGTTAATAATATATGTATCTATACCATGCGAAACAGCTTTCTCGGCCGCTTCAATTTTTGTGCGCATACCGCCGGTTCCAACACCGCCTTTAACCGCACCACCAGCCATGTCATAAACGCTTTGATCGATGGTATCAACCGATTTAAGCAGTTTTGCATCGTCATGTTCATGTGGGTTTTTGTCGTACAACCCATCGATGTCTGAACAGATGATCAGTGCATCAGCTTCAGCCGCCGACGCCACCATAGCCGATAAATTATCGTTATCACCAACCTTCAATTTGTCGGTGGTTACAGTGTCGTTTTCGTTCACAATAGGCAGAATGTTGTTATCTAACAAACTGAATATGGTTTCACGAATACTTACGTAACGTTCTCTGTCTCTTAAATCAGCATGGGTTAACAGCATCTGGGCAGACGGGAAATCAAACAGTCTGTCCCATGTGGCAATCATTTCGGTTTGACCCGCTGCTGCCATGGCTTTCTTAACCGCAATATCTGATTTTTCTTGCTCTGGAAACAGGTGCGCACCCGCCGCAACAGAGCCCGAAGACACAAGCACCACTTGTGTACCGTTAGCTCTACAACGTACGATAAATTGCGCAATGCTCAGTAAGTAGTGGCTGCTACAACCTTGCTGGTTGGGCGATATTAGTGCACTACCTACTTTGATGACTACGCGTTTCCAATTAGGATGACTCATAATAAACTTTTTAACCTTAAGATTGTTGATTCGCTAATTCTTCACTGGCTTGCACAAACGTTTCTTGTACGTTCGACGATGGGTTTTCGCTAAGGCGACTTACCATGTATAGCGTTAACGTACTTACCGCAAACCCTGGAATAATTTCATAAATAACGCTGCTTAACGTTTTACCGTCAGCTAAAACGGGCGCATAAATCCAAAACAGTACGGTTACTGCACCACTTATCATGCCCGCCATTGCCGCTTTCGCTGTCAGGTCCTTTTTATACAGACAAAACAGTACTAACGGACCAAATGCGGCGCCAAAACCAGCCCAAGCGTTACTTACTAAAGATAAAATTGTATTCGACGCATCCATGGCTAACAGCAATGCAACCACAGCCACACCTGCTACACCATATCGCCCAATTGTTACCGTTTGCTTTTCACTTAACGATTTTTCTGGCGACTTCTTATTTACCATTACACGGTAAATATCTTCTGTTAACGAACTTGCGCTAACTAATAACTGCGACGAAATTGTACTCATGATGGCCGCTAAAATTGCTGCCATCAAAAATCCACTAATTAATGGATGGAAAAGCAACTGCGAGAAGATAATAAATATAGTCTCTGGGTCGTCGACTGCAAGGCCAAACTGGTTAGCATAAGCAATGCCGACAAAGCCTGTCGCTAATGCGCCAATAATTGTCACCGTCATCCACGACATACCAATATTTCGTGCAGTTCCAATTGCTTTAACAGATCGGATTGCCATAAATCGCACGATAATATGCGGCTGACCGAAATAACCTAAGCCCCAACCTAAACTTGAAAGCAAACCGACTATCGTTAGTGTCTCTAACGATTCTGAAAAATTCGGAACAGATTGATAAGCCGCGCTTGTCATTTGCGACACACTATCGAACTCGGTAAACGCCACTATTGGAACTAGGACTAAAGCCACAAACATAATGCAGCCCTGCACAAAGTCTGTAAGGCTTACTGCTAAAAAACCACCTAATAACGTATAAGACACCACAACGCCTAGCGTAATGAATAAGCCCAGTTGATAATCGACCGAAAATGCACTTTCAAACAGCTTACCGCCTGCCACTAACCCTGCAGACGTATACAGCGTGAAGAAAAGCACAATGATTACTGCCGAAACAATGCGTAGGCTTGAATTTGGCTCATTAAAGCGCTTGGCAAAGAATTCAGGCACAGTAAGTGAGTCGTTCGCCACCTCGGTATATACACGAAGTTTAGGCGCTACTAGTAAATAGTTAGCTAACGCACCTACAACCAAGCCTATGGCGATATATACCGCGTCGAAACCGGTCAAATACATAGCGCCGGGAAGACCCATTAACATCCAGCCTGACATGTCGGATGCACCCGCAGAAAGTGCGGTAACTTGAGGGCTTACTTGTCGCCCTCCTAATATATAACCAGAAATATCACTGGTAGATTGTCGGTAAGCAAACAACCCTATCCCCAACATCGCTATAAAATAGACGGCGAGTGATAGGTAACTTTCCATTGGCATAACGTTCGTTATTTCCTCTATTGCTTTTCGAAAACTTCTAAATGATTACGTGCTCAGCACCCTTGCAACAACCGAAGTTAATGCGGATATTTAAATCGAACAATAATCATTAGAGTTCTAACAATATAAGGATTTGATAAAAAATTTCAAGTTTAATTTTTAAACAACTTAGTTTAAGCAGCATTAACGACTAAATTAACACCAACCATGTTTCACGGCAGATTAATTAAAGAGAGATAGACATTACCCTTAAATTTCAAGACCTTAAAAAACCAGCAAAAACCATGAAACAATTTAACTTGGTGCCAAAAGCCGATAAAAACAACAACTTTACTATCAACTAAAACATTTTCATTAAAAATGCTTTGTTAGGCACACTCAGCCGAAATAACATCCAAAAGAAGCTTTTCTACAGGCAATAAGTTAGTTAATTGCGTGCAATCTTCGTTATTCAACAAACGTACTTTGTCGATAAGCTTTTCACATGCCTTTTTGTCGTTTTGAACGGCAAATAGCTTCGGATGAATATAATATTTTCGACATACACTGGGAGTGTTTCCAAGCTCTGCTGCCACAACCTTGCTTAATGTACTTTCCCATTTTTTGGTTTTAGAACTATTGACTTGATCGTAGACCTGGGGAAGGTTAGTCAGTGCAAAACGACTAGAGGCCCAGGTTCTAAAGTCTTTACAGCTGAACTGCTCGCTAAGCTCTTTATGAATAAACTCATTGACGTCTTCACTGGTTACATCATGCCAATGTCTATTATTATCCTGATAGCGAAACAGGCAATAACCTTGTTGTTGAGCGCAATCACAAATCAGCGAGGCAAGTTCAGGATCATTAACCTTCAAAGTTCTTGGTTTACCATGCTTTCCTGTGTAAGCAAGTTCAACGCTATCCTCACACTGTAACTGCACGTGTTTACGCCGCAGGGTCGTTAGCCCGTACGTTTCATTTTCTTTACTGTATTGGGCGTTACCTACCCTGGCGCCTGTGTAATCGAGCAGAAGGCACACAAGCGCGCACGCTCT